>NZ_JBFTRB010000004.1:0-290038 GCF_056399305.1 Arthrobacter sp. 01N444 | reverse complement strand
CGCGCAGGCAACCAGGTTCCTGGCGCCGCCGGCGCCGTCACCGCGGGACCGTGCCGTACAGGAGATGGCACTGGTGGCCGAGGTCGCCTGTGTCCTGACCGTCAGCGAACGCGCCGCCGCGGCCCTCCTCGCCGAATCCCGGGCCCTGACGACGGCGCTGCCGCTGACCCTGGCCGCCCTTGAGTCCGGGGCGATCTCCTGGGCCCACGCACGGATCATCGTGGACGAAACCAGCAGCCTGGATGCGGCCGGGGCGGCCGGGCTCGAAGCGCACTTCCTGGACCCGGCCGCGCCGAACCCGGCCCGCGGCTGTCCGGCCGGGGAGCTCGTTCCGTCCCGGTTCCGGGCGAAGGCCCGCGCCTGGCGCGAACGCCACCACCCGGCCGGCATTGAAGAACGCCACGCCACGAGCGCCGCGGACCGGCGGGTCGAGTACACCCCGGACCGGGACGGCATGGCCTGGCTCTCGGCCTATTTCCCGGCCGACACCGCGGCCGGGATCTGGGACCGGGCCACCGCCGCCGCCCGCGCCCTTCAGGGCCCGGACGAGCCCCGGACCCTGGCCCAGCTCCGCGCCGACGTCACCGCCACCTGGCTCCTCACCACCGGCACCGGCACGGGTGCTGGATCGGACGACGGCGGCACCGGTACCGGCGCGGGGGCGGGTGCGGGTGGGTTTGTTCCGGTCCCGCGGGCGCAGGTCCTGGTCACCGTCCCGGTCCTGGCCCTGCTCGGCGCCACCGAGGAACCGGCCGTGCTCGACGGGCACGGGCCGATTCCGCCCTCGATGGCCCGCCGCCTCATCGCCGAGGGCGCCCGTTCCTTCCACCGGGTCCTGACCGACCCCCGGGACGGTGCCCCGCTGGAAATCGGCCGGACCAGCTACCGGCTCACGACGGCCCAGCGCCACTGGCTCCGGCTCCGCGACGGCCGGTGTCCCTTCCCCGGCTGCGGCAACCATTCCCTGGACAACGAGGCAGACCACCTCCTGGCCTGGGCCGACGGCGGCACCACCGGCATCTCGAACCTCGGCCAGCCCTGCCCGAAACACCACCGGCTCAAACACGCCTCCGCCTGGACACCGGACCGGGCCAGCAAAGACCACCCGCCGGGCTGGACCTCACCGTCCGGACGGCACTACCCCAGCGAACACCAGGACTGGGAACCACCCCACTGGCCGGAGGACTGGCTGCCCCACATCCCGGCCACGGACGAACCCGGCCCGGAACCCGACACCGACACCGACCCCGACCCCGATCAAGGCCAGCCCACGGATCCGGGCCCAGGCCTGCCCCCGGACCCCTTCCCGGACTGGCACCAATTCACCGCCGGGCATCCACTGCCCGAGGCGGACACAGATGATCCGTACTGGCCAGCAGCCCCGGCCGACCCCTATTCGGAATGGCTCCTGCTCCAATGTGCCTGACCGACTGTGCCTGACCGAGCAGTTGCCGGTCGTCGGTGAACGCGGTGTGGTCGTTGACTCGTTAGGGCGGCCCGTTTGCATCACAGAAGTTACCGAGGTTCGCGTCGTGGCCCTCGGCACCGTCGATGCAGCTCACGCGATCGACGAAGGCGAGGGTTACCAGACAGTCTCCGAATGGCGCGCAGGCCACGAGTAGACGGATCCTCTACCGGAGAGAAACTTCTCGAACACTTGGAGCGCCATCAGCGTTCCAGTTGAAGAGCGTTAGGTGCCAGAGATGCGGCCGTTTGCGTGAAGGGTCGATTAGCCCATTGGCGCCCAAACTCTGCAGAGCTTCTCGAACTTTCCATGACGGAGGCGTTCCACCCGCAGCAACAGCTCGTTGCCAGTCCCCCGCGGCGTCCGCGGGACTGATTCCAACGGACTTCAGAGCTTTGTGATCACGAAGATCAACAATACGGTTGGCCTCTACATTGAACTGCAACACCTCACGACCGGGAGTGCGTTCGTCAGTGTGGGCGATCATTGCAGCGGCGACACCTTCAGGTGACGAACTTAGGTACAGCGTTGGGACCTCTGGCGGCGAATACCGGCCGGCAGACCGAGATCCCGCAAGAGCCGCGTCACGGTAGGCGGGATCCACAGCACGGTAGAACGAACCTTCTACAGTGCGCATCAGGGCACTTTCCCAACTGACAACTGGTTGGCCTCGCTGCATGGTTTCCTTATCCTTACGATTTAGTTCAGGGACGCCAGTGTTCTAGGTACGGGAGCCAATCGGCTTACGAAACTTCGAGGCGCCAGGAACTCGCTGCCAGCTCCACGAGTAAGGCAATTTCCTGTTCCGGCTCTTGGTCCCATACCGCGAGTGTCCGGCCGGACTAGGTGATGGGGACCGTCTGTGTTTTGCGGAGCTGGGCGATGCCGATGAGAGTGAGTACGGCTGTGCCCAGCAGGACCAGGATCAACAAACCCAACAGCGGGAGCTCGTGGATGGCGAGCTGGGGAATGCGGCGCGAGGGCACTGCCAGAACGCCCACAAAGGCGCCGATCAGACCGAAGTAGCTGCCCGTCATGAAACTGCGGTGGGCCCTGATGTTTCTCTTCCAGATGGCCCACAGTCCCGCTGTTAGTGTGAAGAACGTCAGCACTGAGAGTGCGTGGAGCCAATTGAACCCGCCGTCGATGGTTCTGATTCCAAACGAGGTCAGCACCACGACATACATGGAAGCAGCCCAGATTCGGCCCACGATCCGATGAACGCGGCCGCCTTTGGTCCTGCGCAGCAGGTTCATGGCTCCGAAAATCAGTGAGTAGCTGGCGGCGATTGCGTGAAGTGAGATCAGAACGGTCCAGGAGGAAGGCATAGTCCGGAGCCTAGCTGACCGTGCCCAGAGGGTTCGGAACGGCCCACCTGGAGACCTTGCTGCAGACGTAATTTCCCTTCACAGCGGCTCTAAGTCACAGAGCGGGCCAAAAAGGTCCCGTAGTGGGTTCCGTAAACGGATTGTTCATCGGGCATCTGGTTGGGGTGGCTGATCTACTCGGCCTGGCAGTCCCGCCGACACCACGGCTGATTCCTGCGCGCGGGCTGCCGGACAGTCCGTAACAGGTGGCGGTAGGGCCGTTGCTCAAGCCGTCCCTACTCCGGTGGATCCGTCACCAGGATGCGCACCGCGCACAGGTCCGTGGCCGCCTTCTTCAGTACCGCGGCGCGCGGATCCGGGACGTCGAGGAACGCCAGCCTCGGCCGTGCCGCGTACTGCTTCAGCACCGGTTCGGCGAGCACTTGGTCCGCAAGGGTCCGGTCGCCGCCGGGAGCCAGATACTCGATCGGGTGCTCCGCGAAAATCCGCCCGGCATGCTCCGCAACGGCCTCCACCAGCGCATCGGCCTGGTTCGCCCGGCGCCGGGCAAAGCGCTGCTGCGACCAGCCGCCCGCAGCCGTCCGGGACTGGACATGCCGTGTACCGGTCTTCGACGCGAGCACGGCGCCGCCGCTCACCACCGCCACCGAGTAACCGCCGCGGCGGACCAGTACCGCCCCGATGCCCCGCGACTGGGACGCCAGGGAAGCGAGGCGGGCGACGGCGTCGCCGCCGCGCCCAGGACGGCCGTCCACCGGCCATGGCGCCTGGAGCAGAGCCACGGCCCCGTCGGCGGCGCGCAGCTGCAGACCTGCGTCGAGCTCCTCCTCCACCAGTGCGCCGTGGCTCGCGGCGAAGCGGTCCACCCAGCCCGGCAGCCGGTCGCCGGAGACGAAGGCCACACGGGTGTCGGGGATTGTCATGGCGGGGTCTCCGTTATGAGGGTGTCTGGACAGGCGGGAACTAGAAGTAGCCTATCTATGTGGATGATCTCTTTGGCGCAGGGCGGGACGGCGGCGCCGCTACCGAGGATGACGGCGACGCTGACCAGACCGGCGAGAGCCGCCGGGTCTCCCCGCGGAGCCCCCTCGCCGTCCGGATGCGGCCCCGCACCCTCGATGATGTCGTGGGCCAGCAGCACCTACTCGGCCAAGGCTCGCCGCTGCGCCAGCTCGCCGCCGGCACGGACGCCACCGGCCCCGCGGGTCCCAGTTCACTGATCCTCTGGGGTCCTCCGGGTACCGGCAAGACCACCCTTGCCCATGTGATTGCCAAGGGCCCAGGGCGGAAGTTCGTCGAGCTCTCCGCCATCACCGCCGGCGTCAAGGACGTCCGCCGCGTGATGGACGAAGCCCTGACCGCGCGCGACCTGTTCAAGACCACCACCGTCCTCTTCCTGGATGAGATCCACCGCTTCAACAAGGCCCAGCAGGACGCCCTGTTGCCCGGCGTCGAGAACCGCTGGGTGGTCCTGGTCGCCGCGACCACCGAAAACCCCTCCTTCTCCGTCGTTTCCCCACTGCTGTCCCGCTCGCTGCTGCTGACCCTGAAACCGCTCACCGACGCCGACGTCGAGGGCCTTCTCCTGCGGGCCGCAACGGATGACCGCGGGCTCGGCGGCAAAGTGGAACTCAGCGACGAGGCCCTGGCACACCTCGTCCGGCTCTCCGGCGGGGACGCCCGGCGTGCGCTGACCGCGCTCGAGGCGGCGGCCGGTGTCGCGTTCGGGGACGCGGACGACACTGACGCAGTCGTAGCCGGCACAGCCAGCGGGGCGCCCGAGGCGGCCCCGGTGAAGATCGAGCTCAAGCACACGGAGCGCGCCCTGGATGTCGCCTCCGTCCGCTACGACCGGGCCGGGGACCAGCATTACGACGTCGCCAGCGCGTTCATCAAGTCGATCCGGGGTTCCGACGTCGACGCCGCGCTGCACTACCTTGCCCGGATGCTGGAGGCGGGTGAGGACCCCCGGTTCGTGGCCCGCAGGATCGTGATCTCGGCGGCCGAGGACGTCGGCATGGCTGACCCGACTGCGCTGCAGACCGCCGTCGCGGCGGCCCAGGCCGTACAGCTGATCGGCATGCCGGAAGGCCGCATCATCCTCGCCGAGGCCGTGGTGCATCTGGCCACCGCGCCGAAGTCCAACGCCGCGTACATGGGCATTAACCAGGCCATCGCCGACGTCCGCGCCGGGCTCGGGAACGGCATCCCCGCCCACCTTCGCGACGCCCACTACCCGGGCTCGAAACAGCTCGGCCACGGCAAGGGCTACAAATACGCCCACGATGCCCCGCACGCCGTCGCCACGCAGCAGTACCCGCCGGACGACCTCGTCGGGCGCAACTACTACGAACCCACCGGCAACGGGGCCGAACGCGACATCGCCACCCGGCTCGAGCGGCTTCGGAGGATCATCCGCGGCACCTGAAAGGCACGTGGGCGGCAAGTGAACGCCCGTGACCTGCGGCTGGTCGGCGGCGGCCCGTGGCGCCGGAATCCGCCGTTGACATAGGGGCCAAGAGGTCTAACGTGGAATTACGGCGGCATGGATCTGCTGACCGTCCGTGCGGCGCAGGGGACAGCGCGGTCACATCGCTGGCTCCCTCGTTCCGGACCCCGGAACGGCAGCCGGCTTCGCTCCATCCCAGCTCATCCAGCGCGAGCGTTCCCGTCCCGTCCCCGGCAGGTGTCCCATGAGTATCAACTTCGTTACAGCCATGGCAGTGAAGTCCTTCGATGTGCCGGACAAGAAACGGTGCCCGGACAAGGCCGAATTCGACCTCTGCACAGTGAACGACTACTCGGTGGCCCGGCTGATCCTGGGCCCGGGCTGGCGGTGGTCGGAGAACAGCAGACCCTACGAGCGGACCGACGTCTGCCTGCACCACCATCTCGGCTTCTGCATCTCCGGTGAAATGGAAGTCGAAACGGCCGAAGGGCTGCGCTCCACGATCCACGCCAACGACACCTACGCGATTCCGCCGGGACACGACGAATGGGTGGTGGGCCCGAAACCGTTCGTGGCCGTGGAATTCCTGGGCGCGGCGTCCTTCGGGCGCAGCGGTGTCCGGGGAGCGCACGCCAGAATCTGACTTCGGTCCGCCGGCCGGATCTGGTAGGCTGGATCGTTGTCTGGCAAGGCACGGACGCACAATCCATGGAAACTTCGGTTCGATGAGGGTTGCCCTGTGCCCAGTAGCAAAAGGCAGCGGTTGGCCGATGCTCTCCATCGTGGAGGCCAGTAACACTGACACACCGCAGATATTGGAAGGACACAAGTGGCTAACAACACTCGTGCTCGCCGTACCGCACGCCTTTCGCGTGCACTCGGCATCGCTCTGACCCCCAAGGCCGCCAAGTACATGGAGCGCCGCCCGTACGGCCCCGGTGAGCATGGCCGTGCCCGCAAGAAGCAGGACTCCGACTACGCCGTACGTCTGCGCGAAAAGCAGCGTCTGCGCGCCCAGTACGGCATCCGCGAAGCCCAGATGACCCGTGCCTTCGAAGAAGCACGCCGCACCAAGGGCCTGACCGGTGAAAACCTGATCGAACTGCTCGAAATGCGTCTCGACGCCCTCGTGCTGCGTGCCGGCTTCGCCCGCACCATCGCCCAGGCCCGCCAGCTGGTTGTGCACCGCCACATCCTCGTTGACGGCATCCGCGTTGACCGCCCGTCTTTCCGCGTCGGCGAGGGCCAGCTGGTCCACGTTCACAGCCGCAGCGAGACCATGCCTCCGTTCCAGGTTGCAGCAGCCGGCGCTCACCGCGACGTCCTGCCGATCGTTCCGGCTTACCTGGACGTCAAGCTTGACGCCCTGCAGGCCCGCCTGGTGCGTCGCCCCAAGCGCTCAGAGATCCCCGTGACCTGCGAAGAGCAGCTCGTCGTGGAATTCTACGCACGCTAATTCAAAAGGCATCACCTACAAAGAAGCCCGTGGCAAGCGCCGCGGGCTTCTTTGTATGTAAGGTACTTGGGGGAGTTCCCCGGGAGCCGGTTCGGCTTGCCGGATTTAACTGTCGGCGAAACCGTCGGAACCCGACGCAACAAGCAGGTATCCACTGCAGTTCAAGGAGATGAGTGTCTATGTCTGGTGGCGATATTGCCGGCCTGATCGCGGCTGGAGTGTTTGCACTGCTGGTCCTGCTGCTCGCCGTGCCGATCCTGAAGCTCGGTGGAGTGTTCGACGAAATGCGGACCACCATCCGCTCCATCAGCGACGGCGCCACCCCGCTCATGGACGAGGTCACCGCGACGGTGACCACCACCAACGAGCAGCTGAAGAAGGTTGACGGCATCTCCTCGAACGTCTCGGACGCCTCCGCCAACATCTCGGCGCTGTCCTCGCTCATGGCCGCCACCGTGGGCTCGCCGCTGATCAAGGTGGCAGCCTTCAGCTACGGCGTGCGCTCCGCCTTCAGCACCCGCAAAAAGCCCGCCACCGGCCGCCGCAGCCGCTAAACACTTCGGGAGCACCTGACATGAACAGAATCATCTGGATGGGAATCGGCGTCGCGATCGGCGTTATCGCCTTCCGCAAAGTCACCGAAGCGCAGTCCGCCCTCGGCCCCGAAGGCCTGAACCGGGCCGTCGGACGGCTGACGGACGGCCTGCTCGACTTCGCCGATGCGGTCCGCGATGGCATGGGCGAGCGGGAGTCAGAACTCCGCACGGCCCTCGGGATCGAGACGGCAACGGACCTCGCCGCCGGCGGCACTGTCGCCCGCCGGGATGCGGTCCCGCGCTAGCCGGGAGAGAATTAGTAAGTAAGGTGCCCGTCACCGGGGGTGACGGCGCGCCGACGCCCCCGGTGACGGGTACCAGATTGACGGGCCCGGATCAGTGCCGGTCCTCAGCTTGTCCCGCGCAGCACAGACGCGGGCCACATAACGCAGTGAATATTGAAGGGTAAGAAAACAGCTCATGAAGTCGCAGGAGATCACCAAGCGCTGGATCGACTTTTTTGTCAGCAAGGGGCACACCGCCGTCCCCTCCGCCTCCCTGGTCTCCAGCGACCCGTCCCTGCTGTTTACGGTCGCCGGCATGGTCCCGTTCATCCCGTACCTGACCGCCCGTGAGGAGGCCCCCTACCAGCGGGCCACCAGTGTGCAGAAGTGCATCCGGACCGGTGACATCGAGGAAGTGGGCAAAACCGCCCGCCACGGCACGTTCTTCCAGATGTGCGGCAACTTCTCCTTTGGCGACTACTTCAAGGAAGACGCCATCAAGTTCGCGTGGGAGCTCCTGACCACCAGCGTGGACGACGGCGGGTACGGACTGCCGCCGGAGCGGCTCTGGGTCACCGTCTATGAAGAGGACGACGAGGCCGAGCAGCTGTGGCTGAAGAACACCGGCATGCCGGCCGAGCGGATCCAGCGCATGGGCAAGTCCGACAACTACTGGTCCACCGGCCAGCCCGGCCCCGCCGGTCCCTGCTCGGAGATCTACTACGACCGCGGCCCGTCCTACGGCGTCGAGGGCGGCCCCATCGCCGATGAAAACCGCTACGTCGAGATCTGGAACCTCGTGTTCATGCAGTACCAGATCGACAACGTCCGCTCCAAGGTGGATTTCGACATCACCGGAGAACTGCCCAAGAAGAACATCGACACGGGCCTGGGCATGGAGCGCCTCGCGATGATCCTCCAGGACGTCGAGAACATGTACGAGACGGACCAGGTCCGCCCCGTGATCGACCGGGCCGCGGCCCTCTCCGGCCGGGAATACACCTCCGCGGAGTCCGCCGAGGACCCGCACCACACTGACGACGTCCGCATGCGCGTCGTTGCCGACCACATCCGCTCGGCCCTCATGCTGATCGCCGACGGCGTGACCCCCTCCAACGAGGGCCGCGGCTACGTGCTGCGCCGCCTGATCCGCCGGGCCGTCCGCTCCATGCGCCTGCTCGGCGTCGAAAAGGCCTGCCTGCCGGAACTGCTGCCGGCCTCGCGGGACGCCATGAAGGGGGTCTACCCGATCGTCGAGACCGACTTCGAACGCATCAGCCGGATTGCCTACGCCGAAGAGAAGGCGTTCCTGCGCACCATCGCCTCCGGCACCGCCCGCCTCGAGGACGCCGTCAAGGAATCCAAGGCCGCCAACCAGCCGCTCTCCGGCGCCGACGCCTTTGCCCTGCACGACACCTACGGCTTCCCGATCGACCTCACCCTGGAAATGGCCGAAGAGGCCGGGCTGAAAGTCGACGAGCCCGAGTTCCGCAAGCTCATGCTCGAGCAGCGCCAGCGCGCCCAGGCCGACGCCAAGGGCAAGAAGGGGTCGCACGCTGACCTCAGCGCCTTCCAGGAGCTGCTGTCCGCCGGCGAGACAGTCTTCACCGGCTACACCGAGCTCCAGGGCGAGTCCAAGGTCCGCGGCATCCTCTCCGGCGGCCGGAAGGTCGCCCAGGCCTCGACCGGCGATGAAATCGAACTGGTCCTGGCCGAGACGCCGTTCTACGCCGAAGCCGGCGGCCAGGCTGCTGACACCGGGCTGATCACCGGCGACGGCTTCGTCGTCGAGGTCCTGGATGTCCAGCGCCCCGTCAAGGGCCTCAGCGTCCACAAGGCAATCGTCCGCGAAGGCGAAATCGGTGCCGACTCGCTGGTTCAGGCCGCCGTGGACCGGGAACGCCGCCACGCCGCTGAGCAGGCCCACACCGGCACGCACATTGTGCACGCTGCCCTGCACCAGATCCTCGGCCCGGAGGCCCTGCAGCGCGGCTCCTTCAACAAGGCCGGCTACCTGCGCTTCGACTTCGCCTGGGGTGAGGGCCTGAGCGCCGCCACCCGGTCCGAGATCGAGGAAGTCTCCAACATCGCCATCCGCAACAACTTCCAGGTGGAAACCAAGATCATGGGGCTCGCCGAGGCCAAGGCGCTCGGCGCCATGGCACTGTTCGGCGAGAACTACGGCAACGAGGTCCGCGTCGTGGAAATCGACGGCGCCTGGTCCCGGGAACTCTGCGGCGGCACCCACGTCGAGAACACCTCGCTGATCGGCAGCCTGTCACTGCTCGGCGAACAGTCGGTCGGCTCAGGAAACCGCCGTGTCGAAGCCTTCGTGGGCATGGACGCGTTCCGGCACCTGGCCGCGGAGCGGGCGCTCGTCACCGAGCTCACGGAAATGCTGAAGGTTCCCTCCGGGCTGCTGGCGGACCGGATTTCCAGCACCCTGACCAAGCTCAAGACGGCAGAGAAGGAACTCGAGCGGCTGCGCAAGGAGCAGCTCACGGCCGCCGCAGCCCAGCTGGTCGGCACCGCCCAGGATGCCGCCGGCGTCAAGGTCATCGCGCACGACGCCGGCCAGGTCAGCGGCGCGGATGACCTGCGCGGCCTGGCCCTGGACCTGCGGACGCGTCTCGGATCCGAGCCCGCCGCCGTCGCGGTGGCCGGAGTCAGCAACGACCGTCCCGTGATCCTGATCGCCACCAACGAAGCCGCCCGGGCAGCCGGAGTCAAGGCCGGTGCCCTGGTGCGCCTCGCCGCAGGCATCCTCGGCGGCGGCGGTGGCGGCAAGGACGACGTCGCTCAGGGCGGCGGGACCGACGCCGCCAAGGTCGGTGCTGCCCTCGGCGCCGTCGTGGACGCCATTACCAGGCGATAGCGGATCCCACGTGTCTGAAGCTGCTGTTGCCGGCGTCTATCCCCGGGGCGTGAAGCTCGGGGTGGACGTCGGCACCGTCCGTGTGGGCGTGGCCGTCTGCGACCCCGACGGAATCCTGGCGACGCCGCTGCGCACTCTGGCGCGGAACGTGAAAAAGAACACTGACGTGCGAATCCTGGCCGCCCTGGCCGCGGAACTGGGCGCCGTGGAGATTTTCGTGGGACTGCCGCGCACCATGAAAGGCGAAGAGCACGCCTCCGCCAGGATGGCGACCGAGTACGCACAGCTGCTGGTACTGGCCCTGCAGGACGCCGGATCCGAGGTGCCCGTGCGCCTGGTTGACGAACGGCTCAGCACCGTGAGCGCCCACCGCAACCTGCACGAAGCTGGCATGAGCAGCAGGAATCACCGTACAGTTGTTGATCAGGTTGCGGCGGCAGGTATTCTGCAACATGCGATTGATATGCAAAAGGCCAGGGGAACGGAGGTCGGAAACCGCGTGTACGCGGAGTCTGCGCCGGGGCCGACCGGAGGCGGCGCACAGACCGGCCCGGCAGTACAGACGCACTCTTCAGAACATGGAAGGCTACAGTGAGCCCGGTCAACAGTGATGACTCCTCCGGTGACGCCCTTGGTGGCGCCGGCCGACCGCTGACGCGCAAAGAAATCCGGGCCCGGGAAAAGCTTCTGGCCACCCAGGGCCACAACGTGATCCCGCCGCAGGCTTTTGAGGCGGGACCGGACGTTCCGACGCCGGCACCGGCACCAACGCCGGCACCGGCAGAGGACAGCCTGCCGCAGTCCGCACCGGAACTTCCCGACGCGGCACCGACCGTGCACGAAGAAGCCGTGCGTGAAGAGCCCGTGCGCGAAGAGCCGGTGCACGAAGAGCCCGTGCGCGAAGAAGCCGTGCGTGAAGAGCCCGTGCGCGAAGAGCCCGTGCGCGAAGAGCCCGTGCGCGAAGAGCCCGTGCGCGAAGAAGCCGTGCGTGAAGAGCCGGTGCAAGAAGACTTCACCCAGCTGATCCCTGTCCGCGACGTACCAGTCCACGAAGCACCTTCCCGCGACGAGCCCGTCCGAGAAGACGCTGGCCACGAGGACGTCGTCTATGCGTCAGCGGGCGGCCTCGGCTACGCGGCCAGCCACGATGCGGCTGCCCAGGACGCCGGCGTCCACGATGGCTACGCTCCGCACCCCCACGACGAGGCCCACCATCTCTACGGCAACTCCGGTGACCCCCAGGCACAGCCGCACCCGGAAGCCGAGTACCACGGGGACCCGGGCGAGGAGCTGATGGCCGGAGCAGCCCGCTACGACAAGGGACCGTCCAAGAAGGTCCGCCGTAGGCGCCGCTTCCTGGCACTGGTGCTGACCCTGACGGTCTTCGTCGTCGCAATCGCCGTCGGCGCACAGTTCCTCAAGCCCCTCCTCGGCGGAGACACCATGGCCGACTACCCCGGCCCCGGAACCGGTGAAGTCACCATCACGATCGAACCCGGCGCCGGAACGCGGTCCGTGGCCACCGAACTTCAGTCGAAAAAGGTCGTGGCCAACGCGGACACCTTCCTCAAGGAGTTCACCGCTTCCGGCGGTGCCCTGAACCCCGGCACGTTCTCGATGCGCCAGGAAATGAAGAACTCCGATGCCGTGGATGTCCTGCTCAACAAGGGCCAGAGCAAGGTCATGTACTTTGCGCTCAGCGCCGGGCTGCGGATCGGCGAATCCCTGCAGGCGATTTCCGAGGGCACCGGGATTCCTGTTCAGGACCTGAAAGCGCTCAGCGATGCGCCCGCACAGTTCGGTGTCCCGGCCAAAGCCAAGAACCTCGAGGGCTACCTGGCGCCGGGAGAGTACCGCTTCCCGTTGGGCTCCTCCGCCAAGGACATTTTGCAGAAGCTCGTCGGCAGCACCCAGGATGAACTCAAGGCCCAGGGCGTTACCGATCCCGCGAAACAGTACGACGTCGTGACGGTGGCCAGCATCGTCCAGGCCGAAGGCGGCCAGGCCGAATATGGTGACGTCGCCGGCGCCATCTACAACCGCCTCAAGCCCAACAACACCGAGACCAACGGGCTCATCCAGTCCGATGCCACCGTCACCTACGGCCTGGGCATCCGCAGCTTCCACATCGACGAGGCCCAGAAGGCTGACAAGTCGAACCCTTACAACACCTACGCCAACCAGGGGCTGCCCGCCGGACCCATCGGTTCCCCCGGCAAGACGGCCATTGACGCCGCCGCCAAGCCCAAGTCCAACAGCTTCCTCTACTGGGTCACCATCAACCTGGACACCAAGGAGACCAAGTTCTCCAAGACCCTGGCGGAACACAACGGCTACGTGGCGCAGTACAACGCCTGGTGCGAGGCCAACCCGGGACGCTGCGTATGACGCTGCGGGCGGCCGTCCTCGGGCATCCCATCAGCCATTCGAAGTCGCCCGCGCTGCACCGCGCCGCGTACGCCCACCTCGGCGTGGATATCGCCTACTCCGCCATTGACGTGACCGAGGCCGCCCTGCCCGATTTTATGAGGCAGGTCAGGGACGAGGCGCGCGCTGACGGTTCCTGGCGCGGCCTCTCGGTCACCATGCCGCTCAAATCGGCCATGGTGGCGGAAGTGGACGAGGTCCGGGGCGTGGGGCGCGCCCTCGGGGTCGTCAACACGGTTGCGTTCGAATCCGACGACGGCAGTGCCGGCCACACGCGATTGGTCGCGTACAACACCGACGTCACCGGAATCGTCAACGCGCTCCGGCACGCGGGGGCAGCCTCGGCGCCCACCGCCGTGATCCTCGGCGGGGGCGGGACCGCGGCAGCAGCCATCGCGGCGCTCAAGGAATTGGGGTCGGTGTCCGCCGAAGTGTTCGTCCGCGATGTCAGCCGTGCGGCAGAGGCCCACGCGGCCTCCGCCGCCGTCGGCGTCCCCATCCGGGTGCTTCCCCTCGCCGGGGCGGCAGCCGCCGTCGCCGCGGCCGACGTCGTCATCTCCACGCTGCCGCCCCGCGCGGCAGACGCACTGGCCGCGGAACTGGCCGAAGAACTGGCGGCGAAACGTCCAGGAGAACCGCCTCCGCATGGCAGCCCGGGCATCCTCCTGGACGTCGCCTATGATCCATGGCCCAGCCGGATCGCCGCGGTCTGGCAGGAAGCCGGCGGCACGGTGGTCCCCGGACTGGAAATGCTGATCTACCAGGCCGTGGAGCAGGTACGGCACTTCACCGGGCTGGGCGGGGCCCTCCCTGCCGGTGTCACAGATGTGATGTGTGACGCAGTCGGGGCGCCCCGACGGGTGTTCTAACCGCCCGACATGGCAGGATGGAATGTATGTTGCGTTGGTTGACTGCCGGAGAATCCCATGGCCCGGCACTGGTCGGAATAATTGAAGGCGTGCCCGCCGGTGTGGAACTCACCAGCGCCCACATCAGCGAGGCGCTGGCCCGCCGCCGGCTCGGCTATGGCCGCGGCGCCCGGATGAAATTCGAGCAGGACGTGGTCACGATCCTCGGCGGAGTCCGCCACGGCCTGACCCAGGGCGGCCCCGTCGCCATCCAGGTCGGCAACACCGAATGGCCCAAGTGGGAACAGATCATGTCCTCCGATCCCGTGGAGCCCGAAATCCTGGCCGACCAGGCCCGGAACGCCCCGCTGACGCGCCCGCGGCCCGGCCACGCAGACTTCACCGGCATGCAGAAATACGGCTTCGACGAGGCCCGCCCGGTCCTGGAGCGCGCCAGCGCCCGCGAGACGGCCACGAGGGTGGCGCTCGGCACGGTCGCCGCGGCCTTCCTCAAGCAGCTCGGCATCGAGCTCGTCTCCCACACCGTATCCATCGCCAGCGTCGCCGTGCCGGAGGGCCGGCCGCTGCCGGTGCCGGGGAACGTGATCGCCCTGGATGCCGACCCGCTGCGCTGCTTCGACCGCGAAACCTCGGACGCCATGGTGGCCGAGGTCGACGTCGCGCACAAGGAAGGCGAGACCCTCGGCGGCGTCGTCGAAGTGCTTGCCTACGGCCTCCCGCCGGGACTCGGCAGCTACGTGCACTGGGACCGGCGCCTCGACTCGCGTCTGGCGGCGGCCCTCATGGGCATCCAGGCCATCAAGGGCGTTGAAGTTGGCGACGGCTTCCTTACCGCCGCGCGCCGGGGCTCCGCCGCCCACGACGAGATCGTCAAGGACGCGGACGGCAAGATCATCCGTACCTCCAACCGCGCAGGCGGGATCGAGGGCGGCATGAGCATCGGCGATGTCCTGCGCGTCCGTGCCGCCATGAAACCGATCGCCACCGTACCCCGCGCGCTCAGGACGGTCGACGTCAGCACGGGGGAGGCCGCCAAGGCCCACCACCAGCGCTCCGACGTCTGTGCCGTGCCGGCCGCCGGCGTGGTGGCCGAGGCCATGGTGGCCCTCGTGATCGCCGAAGCGGTCGCGGAAAAATTCGGCGGTGACTCCGTGCAGGAGACCGCGCGCAACATCAAGGGTTACCTGGACAGCATTCCGGCGTCCCTGGACTCGATCGGCCACTAGTGCCGGCCGGGAAAACCGACGGGCCCTCCGCCGCGGCGGCGCCCGCGGCAAATAACGTTGGGCCGGTGGTCCTGATCGGACCGATGGCCGTGGGCAAATCGGCGATCGGACAGCAGCTCGCCGAGCACTTGGGGTGCGCCTTCATGGACACCGACGCCCTCGTGGTGGCCCAGCACGGGACGATCGCCGAGATCTTCGCCAGCCGTGGCGAGCACGCCTTCCGCGAGATGGAGGCCCGGGCCGTGGCCCAGGCCATCGAAGAGGCACAGGGCGGCACCGCCGTCATTTCGCTCGGCGGCGGGGCCGTCCTTGATTCCGGTACGCAGCAGCTCCTGGGCCGCTGTACCGTTGTTTACCTCGAATGCGACGCCGAGACTGTGGCGGAACGCATCGCCAGAAATTCGGGCCGGCCGCTCCTGGCCGGCGACGCCATGGGCCGGTGGCGGACCTTGTTCGCCACCCGGCAGCCGGTCTACGAACGGCTCGCCGACCTCGTCCTCGATGTCCGGCGCGGCAGCGTTCCGGAGCTGGCTCACCGGCTGGAAGATGCGCTGGGGGAGCGCGCCGCGGCTAAGGCCGCGGCGGTGCCCATTCCGGCGTCGACAAAGGAAGTTGAATAGTGAGTACCGAATCAACCGTCATCAAAGTCACCGGACAAACGCCGGGTGAGAACTACGACGTCGTAGTGGGCCGCGGCCTTCTGGCAAGCCTGCCGGGCCTGCTGGGTGAGCGCGTCAAGCGCGTCCTGGTCATCCACCCCCGTGCGCTGCGGTTGACCGGGGACACCGTCCGGGAAGAGCTGGCCGCCGCCGGGTTCACCGCGCTGACCGCAGAAATCCCCGACGCCGAAGAGGGCAAACACATCGAGGTCGCCTCGTTCTGCTGGCAGGTGCTGGGGCAGAACGACTTCACCCGCTCCGATGCCATCGTCGCCGTCGGCGGCGGCGCCGTCACCGACCTGGCCGGCTTTGTCGCCGCGACCTGGCTGCGCGGCGTGAAGGTCATCCACATGCCCACGAGCCTGCTGGGCATGGTGGACGCCTCGGTCGGCGGCAAGACCGGCATCAACACCGCCGAGGGCAAGAACCTGGTGGGCGCGTTCCACCCGCCGGCCGGTGTCCTCGCGGACCTCGACACGCTGGAGACGCTGCCGAAGAACGAGATCATCTCCGGCATGGCCGAGGTCATCAAGTGCGGCTTCATCGCCGACCCGGCCATCCTGGACCTGATCGAGAAGGACCCGTCCGCGGTTTCCGATCCGCGCTCGGACATCCTGCGCGAACTGATCGAACGCGCCATCAGCGTCAAAGCCCGGGTGGTGTCCGAGGACCTGAAGGAAACCGGCCAGCGCGAGATCCTGAACTACGGCCACACCCTGGGCCACGCGATCGAACTCGCCGAGCGCTACTCCTGGCGGCACGGCGCCGCCGTCTCCGTGGGCATGATGTTCGCCGCCGAGCTCGCCCGCAGCGTCGGCCGGCTCAGCGACGCCGACGCCGACAGGCACCGGAGCATCCTGGAAAGCCTCGGGCTTCCCATCACGTACCGCCGCGACCGCTGGCAGGCCCTCCTGGACGGCATGCGCCGGGACAAGAAATCCCGCGGTGACCTGCTGCGGTTCGTGGTGCTCGACGGCGTTGGCCGGCCCGGCATCCTCGATGTCCCGGACACGTCCCTGCTGTTTGCCGCCTACCAGGAGATTGCCTCCTGATGCACATGGTCAAGGGCGGCACGAGCGAGTGGCCGGACGCGGGATTTCCCGGGATCCGGATCAACCCGCAGTCCCTGATGCCCCAGGTCGTCAATGACGAGGTCATGGCCGAGGCCCTGGCGGCCTCGACAGACCCCGGGGACCTGATCCTGGTCCGGCTCGTAGAAGGGCACGCGGCCGAAGCCGCCGAGCTCCTCGCCGAGGCCCGCTACAAGGACCCCGGCTCGCTCCGGCTGCGGATCTTCGAGGCGGACGTGCTCCGGGTCTCGAACCGGTTCGACCGGGCGGTGGAGGTGTTCCGCCAACTCCTCGCCGAGACCCAGGGCACCCTGGAGGAGGGCGCCGTCCGCCAGCACCTCGGCCGGTCCTACTTCGCCGGCGGGAACATCGGCGCCGCCGTCGAATCCTTCGCCAAGGCGCTGGATCTGCGCGTCGCCGGGTCCGCCGACGCGGCCCTCATCTATGCCTCCACCGTTGCGTTGCAGCGCGCCAGGGACGTCCTGGAACAGCAGTCCTGAGCCTGCGTCAGGCAGCTGTCCGCCGGAACCGGTAGAATAGATCTTGGATTTTTGACAAATACGCGCTGGCGGCCCGCTTGGCATGCCGGCCCGGCATAGATCGTCCGGCCGATAGCACCGGCCTGATGGAACCAGAGAGAAACTAAGAGGATACAGTGGCAACCACTAACGACATCAAGAACGGAACCGTCCTTAAGCTCGAGGGCCAGCTTTGGAACATCATCGAGTTCCAGCACGTCAAGCCCGGCAAGGGTGGCGCGTTCGTGCGCACCAAGATGCGCAACGTGATGTCCGGCAAGGTCGTCGACAAGACCTTCAACGCCGGACTGAAGATTGAGACCGCCACGGTGGACCGCCGCGACTACCAGTACCTGTACCAGGACGGCGCCGACTTCGTCTTCATGGACACCTCGGACTTCGACCAGCTCACCGTCTCGGCCGCCACCGTCGGCGACGCCACCAACTTCATGCTCGAGAACCAGATGGTCAACATCGCCATCCACGAAGGCAACCCGCTCTACATCGAGCTGCCCCCGAGCGTCGTCCTCGAGATCACCTACACCGAGCCGGGCCTGCAGGGCGACCGCTCCTCGGCCGGCACCAAGCCCGCCACCCTCGAAACCGGGTACGAGATCCAGGTACCGCTGTTCGTCGAGAACAACACCAAGGTCAAGGTCGACACCCGCGACGGCAGCTACCTCGGCCGGGTCAACGACTAGTGAGTGCGCGCGGTAAGGCCCGGAACCGGGCCCTCGATGTGCTCTTTGAGGCCGAGCAGCGCTCAGCCTCCGCGTTCGACGTGCTGAAGTCCCGCCGCGAGCAGACAGACCAGATCGTCAACCCCTACACCCTCGAAATCGTCGAAGGCGTGGTCTCGCACCAGGTGGCCATCGACGAATTCCTGGAGACCTATTCGCAGGGCTGGACCCTGGAGCGCATGCCCTCCGTGGACCGCATCATCCTGCGGATCGGCACGTGGGAACTGCTCTACAACGACGACGTCCCGGACGGCGTGGCGGTCAGCGAGGCCGTGGCCTTGGCCAAGACGCTCTCCACGGACGAGTCGCCGTCGTTCATCAACGGCCTGCTGGGCCGGCTGCAGCAGCTCAAGCCCTCGCTGCTGGCGTAAGCTCTCAGTGCCCCGAAGAACCCCGGCCAGGACATCCTGGCCGGGGTTCTTTCTTTTCCCCGGTTGCCCACGCTGAGCTGGCCCCACTGGGTTCCAACTGTCCCTAACCGACGACGGCGGCCCGGAGCGCGGCGATCCCGGCGAGCTGGTGCTGCTCATCGCGCTGGTGTGCCGGCACGTCCCGGCCGCTGAGGATGCGTTGCCGGGTGAGGGCGAGCTGGGTCGCGGCATCGAGCAGCGCCTTCATCTGCACGCCCCGCCCGGTGGACCTGGCCCAGCGCAGCGCGGAACGGCGGCCGGCGGCGGTGGCCAGCATGTCGACCTCGGCCGAGGTAAACCAGCCCGCGGCCGTGTATTCCGTCAGCCGCTGACGCGTGAGCCTGCGCTCAGCCACCCGCAGCAGCGCGATCACCAGCACCGCCAGCAGGAAGATCGGCACCTGCACCATCACGTACCGGCCCAGGAAGTCCCGGCCCATGCTGTTCCAGGCGCTGTGCAGCAGCATCGCGGGGACGAGGCCGGCGAAGAACGCCAGCACGGACAGCCCGGTGTTCCCGCGGCCGGCTGCGAAGCCCATCACCAGACCGGTCGTACCCGTGAAAATGGCGTGGGCGAAGGGTGAGAGGACCCCGCGGAGAAAGAAGACCACCGCGAGGTCCGTGCCGGGATCGCTGGATTCGGCGATGGCGCGGCCGAAGTAGAGGATGTTCTCGGTAAACGCGAAGCCCGCCGCGATCGTGAAGGCGAACACCACGCCGTCGACCGGTCCGTTGAAGTGTTTCGGGGCAAAGAGCACGAGCAACAGCAGCCCCAGGGACTTGGCGAATTCCTCCACCACCGGCGCCTGGACCGTCACGGCGAACGTCGTATAGTCCAGTCCCGAGGCGGGCCCGGCCACCAGTGAGAAATAGGGCTGGATCAGCATCGTCACCGCGATCGAGACGACGGCTCCCCAGGCAAACGCGAAAAGCAGCAGGGGTTTCGGCTCAGGTTCCCAGCGGTCGATGAAGCGCACCGTCAGCAATACGGTCCCCAGGGGAACCAGCGAGGCCACGAAACCAACGGCAAAGCCGGTGATTCCGGTCCTTTCCAGCAGGAAGGGCACCACCAGGAAGAGGCAGAGGAACGCCAGGAATCCGCCGGCCATCACCAGGCCGAATACGCCGGAACCGCGGCCGTTCTTCCAGCCCGGGCTGCCTCCCGCCGGCCCGGCGGGAGGCAGTGCCGGCTGCAGCTGGCCGCCGTCGTTGGCAGGGGCCAGCCGGTAGTTCGCGGGCTGGACACGCCCCAGCCACGTCGGGTTGGCCTGCCGGGGCAGCGGCCCCTGGCGCGGGCCGCCGGGGTGCTCATGCCCCGGCCGCGGTCCGTTCATCGTCATGGAACCGAGCCTATGTCCGTGTGAGGTTAAACGCATTCCGGCGGCGACGGGGCAGCAGTGCCGTTGTGGTAATTTGAAAGAGCAAATAATCCTTTTTTAATTCCGTCCCGTGAGGCGGGGAAAGGGGAGACGAGCTTTGACTTCCGTGCCTTCAGCACCGGGTCCGGCGCAGGTGGTGCTCACCCGGGTTGTCCTCAACCAGGCTGACATCGACCGCGCGCTCACTCGTATCGCCCATGAAATTCTTGAGGCCAACAAGGGCTCCCAGGACCTCGTCCTGCTGGGCATCCCGCGCCGGGGATATCCCCTCGCCGTCCGCCTCGCCGCCAAGATCGCCGCCGCGGATCCCACCGTGGACGCCGCGGCCATTGTCGGCCAACTCGACGTCACGATGTTCCGCGACGACCTCTCGCACCAGCCCACCAGGCCGCCCTACCCCACCCAGCTGCCGCGCACGGGCATCGACAACAAAGTTGTGGTGCTGATCGACGACGTCCTCTATTCCGGGCGCACCATCCGGGCAGCACTGGACGCCATCATCGACCTCGGCCGGCCGCGGATTGTCCGCCTCGCCGTGCTGATCGACCGCGGCCACCGGGAACTGCCCATCCGCGCCGACCATGTCGGCAAGAACCTGCCTACCTCCTCATCGGAGAAGGTCCGGGTCCGGCTCGAGGAAACCGATTCTGCCGGAGGCGGGGCAACAGTCGGCGCCCCCGACGGCGCCCCCGACGGCGCCCCCGTCGATGAAGTCGTCATCGAGGCCACCGCATGAGGCACCTGCTCTCCACCGAAGACCTGAGCCTGCACAACGCCATCCGCATCCTGGACACCGCCGAGGAAATGGCTGCGGTGGGGGAGCGCGAGGTCAAAAAGCTCCCGGCCCTGCGGGGGCGCACCGTGGTCAACCTCTTCTTCGAGGACTCCACCCGCACCCGGATCTCCTTCGAAGCCGCCGCCAAGCGGCTCTCCGCCGACGTCATCAACTTCGCCGCGAAGGGCTCGTCCGTCTCCAAGGGCGAGTCGCTGAAGGACACCGCCCAGACGCTCGCCGCGATGGGCGCCGACGCCGTCGTCATCCGGCACTGGGCCTCCGGCGCCCCGCACCGGCTCGCCGCGACCGACTGGATCGACGCCGCCGTCATCAACGCCGGCGACGGCACCCACGAACACCCCACCCAGGCGTTGCTGGACGCGTTCACGATGCGCCGGCACTGGTCGAAGCTGGCCGGCACGCCCTCGGCCGGCGCCGACCTCAAAGGCATGCGCGTCGCCATCGCCGGTGACGTCCTGCACTCGCGCGTTGCCCGCTCCAACGTCTGGCTGCTGCGCACCCTCGGCGCCGAGGTCACCCTCGTCGCGCCGCCCACGCTGCTCCCCATCGGCGTCGAAAAATGGCCGTGCGCCGTCAGCTTCGACCTCGACGAGACCCTCGCGCAAGGCGTGGACGCCATGATGATGCTCCGCGTCCAGGGCGAACGGATGAATGCCTCCTTCTTCCCCACCACCCGCGAATACTCGCGGCGCTGGGGCTTCGACGACAACCGGCTCCGTGCCCTCGACAGCCTGGGGCTCAAGGACACCATCATCATGCACCCCGGTCCCATGAACCGCGGGCTGGAAATCTCCGCAGCCGCGGCCGACTCCCCCCGCTCCACCGTGCTGGCGCAGGTGCGCAACGGCGTCTCAGTCCGGATGGCGGCACTGTACCTGCTCCTGTCCGGGGAGAACCGCGAGCCGGCCGCCGCACCAGTTTCTGCCGCTGCCTCTGCGGCCGCGTCCGCGGCGCACGCCGCCATTCCGAACCTCACTTATTCCCACCAGGAGAGCCACTGATGGCCGATCAGCACCAGAACGCAGACAACAACGGCGCCTACCTCATCCGGGGGGCCTCGATCCTGGGCGGAGCAGCCGAGGACCTCCTGATCCGGGACGGCGTGATCGCCGCCCGCGGCCGTCAGCTGGACGCCGAAGGCGCCGGGGTGCGGGACGCAACAGTAATCGACGCCGCGGGCCTCGTCGCGCTCCCGGGCATGGTGGACATCCACACCCACCTGCGCGAACCCGGCCGCGAAGACGCCGAAACCGTCGAAACCGGCACCCGCGCCGCCGCCCTGGGCGGCTACACGGCCGTGCACGCCATGGCCAACAGCACCCCGGTGGCGGACACCGCCGGCGTCGTGGAGCAAGTCCTCACCCTTGGCCGGACCGCCGGCTGGGTGGACGTCCGCCCGGTGGGAGCAGTCACCGTGGGCCTCGCGGGGGAGCAGCTCGCCGAGCTCGGCGCCATGGCCGACTCCCGCGCCCACGTCCGCGTGTTCTCCGACGACGGCATCTGCGTCCACGATCCGGTGCTGATGCGCCGCGCGCTCGAATACGTCAAGGCGTTCGACGGCGTCGTGGCCCAGCACGCGCAGGAACCCCGCCTCACCGCCGGCGCCCAGATGAACGAGGGCGAGGTCTCCGCCGTCCTCGGCCTGGCCGGCTGGCCGGCCGTCGCCGAAGAGAGCATCATCGCCCGGGACGTGCTGCTGGCCCAGCACGTCGGGTCCCGCCTGCACGTCTGCCACGTCTCCACGGCGGGGTCCGTGGAGATCATCCGCTGGGCCAAGTCCCGCGGCGTCAACGTCACGGCCGAGGTCACCCCGCACCACCTCTGGCTCACGGATGAGCTCGCCCGCAGCTACGACCCCGTCTACAAGGTCAACCCGCCGCTGCGCACGGACGCCGATGTCCAGGCCCTCCGGGCCGCCCTGGCCGATGGCACGATCGACGTCGTCGGCACCGACCACGCCCCGCACCCGAGCGAACACAAGGAATGCGAGTGGGCGCAGGCGGCCATGGGCATGACCGGGCTGGAAACCGCGCTCTCGGTGGTCCAGCACACCATGATCGAAACAGGCCTGATGGGCTGGGAGGATTTTGCCCGCGTGACCTCCACGGCGCCGGCCGCCATCGGCCGGGTCCAGGACCAGGGCCGCCCGCTCGAAGCCGGGGAGCCTGCCAACGTCATACTCGTGGACCCGGCTGCGCGCTGGACCGTGGACCCTTCTAAGATGGCAACCATGGGCCGTAACTCTCCGTTTGCCGGCCGGGAACTGCCGGGGAAGGTAGTGGCGACGTTCTTCAAGGGCCACCCGACCGTTCTCGACGGAAAACTCAACACCCCGTACCGGTGGCCGGCCGAAGCGCTCGACGCAGGACCGGCGGGCCGCCGCCCGTGAGTGTCAAGGACCTCTCCCTGCTCTTCACGCTCGTCCTGATTGGCGTCGCGCTTGCCCTCATCGCCGTCGGCTGGCGTAACCGCCTGCGCCGCCAGTCCGACGTCGAGCCCCTCCCCGAGGTTCCCGCCGAACTCGGCGCCCCGCTGGCCGCCGCCGACGGCCAGTACGTCGCCTCCACCACCGCCGGCGACTGGCTGGACCGGATCGCCGTGCACAATCTGGGCATCCGCACCAACGCCAAGCTCTCCGTGCACCCCGAAGGCGTGCTGTTCGAGCGCGCGGGCGCCGGCCCGGTGTTCATCCCGGCCGGATGCCTGACCGGTGTGCGGCAGGAAAGCGGCATGGCCGGAAAGTTCGTGGAAAAGGACGGCCTGCTGGTGCTCAGCTGGATGCTCGGTTCCCACGAACTCGACACCGGCTACAGGACGCGCCGCGCCGAGGACAAGGCCGTGCTCCTCACCACCCTCCAAGATTTGATCTCCGCAGCCCCTCAGGCAGAAGCCGATAGTGGAAAGTAACGACGTGACGGAATCCAACGAAGTGACAGAAACAGCAGTGTCAGAGAAAACAGTGACAGAAGAATCATTGCCAGCTAACCCCACTGCACCCGCAGCAGCATCCACCCCCGCGGTCCTCGTGCTCGAGGACGGCCGGATTTTCCGCGGCACCAGCTACGGCGCCACCGGAACGGCCCTCGGCGAGGCAGTCTTCGCGACCGGCATGACCGGCTACCAGGAGACCATCACCGACCCCTCCTACGCCCGCCAGCTCGTGGTCCAGACCGCGCCGCACATTGGCAACACCGGCGTCAACACCGACGACGCCGAGTCCCGCCGCATCTGGGTGGCCGGCTACATCGTCCGCGACGCCGCGCGCCGGCCCTCCAACTGGCGCTCCGAGCGATCCCTCGACGACGAGCTTGTCGAGCAGGGGATCGTCGGCATCCAGGGCGTCGACACCCGCGCCATCACCCGCCACCTGCGCGAACACAAGACCATGCGCGCCGGCATCTTCTCCGGCGACGCCGCCCGCGCCACGGACAAGGAACTCGTCGACGCTGTCCTGGCCAGCGCGCCGATGGAAGGCTCACGGCTCGCCGAGGAAGTCAGCGTGGACGCCGCATACACGGTGGAGCCCAAGGACTTCGGCTGGGACGGCGAGCCGCGGTTCAGCATTGCCGCCATCGATTTGGGCATCAAGCGCATGACCCCCGTACGGTTCGCCGAGCGCGGGGTCCGGGTGCACGTGCTGCCCGCCACGGCAACCCTCGCCGATGTCCAGGCCGTCAACCCGGACGGCTTCTTCATGTCCAACGGACCCGGCGACCCCGCCACCGCGGACAACCAGGTGGCGCTGCTGCGCTCGGTGCTCGATGAGAAGATCCCGTACTTCGGCATCTGCTTCGGCAACCAGATCCTCGGCCGGGCCCTCGGGTTCGGCACCTACAAGCTCCGCTACGGCCACCGCGGCCTGAACCAGCCCGTGATGGACCGCCGCACCGGCAAGGTCGAAATCACTTCGCAGAACCACGGCTTCGCCGTCGACGCCCCGCTCAACGGCGCCACCCAGGCCCCCGAGGAGCGCTTCGGCCGGGTCGAGGTCAGCCACGTGAGCCTCAACGACGACGTCGTCGAGGGGCTGTCCTGCCTCGACATTCCGGCCTTCTCCGTGCAGTACCACCCCGAAGCGGCCGCCGGCCCGCACGACGCCGCCTACCTCTTCGACCGCTTCATCGAGCTGATGGCGGACGCTTCTTCAAAGACAGAGACCGGCACAAAGACTGCCACCGATTCCAAGACTGGGGACACGAAGTAATGCCCAAGAGAACTGACCTCAAGAGCGTCATGGTCATCGGGTCCGGCCCGATCGTGATCGGCCAGGCGGCCGAATTTGATTACTCCGGCACCCAGGCGCTGCGCGTCCTCAAGGAGGAAGGCCTGCGGGTCATCCTGGTCAACTCCAACCCGGCCACCATCATGACGGACCCCGAGTTCGCTGACGCGACCTACATCGAACCGATCACCCCCGAAGTGGTGGAGAAAATCATCGCCAAGGAGCGCCCCGACGCGCTCCTGCCGACCCTCGGCGGCCAGACGGCCCTCAACACGGCCATCGCGCTGGACAAGAACGGCGTCCTGGAGAAGTACAACGTCGAGCTGATCGGCGCCAATATCGCCGCGATTGAGCTGGGCGAGGACCGCGAGAAGTTCAAGGGCGTCGTCGAGCGCTGCGGCGCCGAGTCGGCCCGCAGCCACATCATCCACACCATGGACGAGGCACTCGCCGCGGCCGGTGACCTCGGTTACCCGATGGTCGTCCGGCCCTCCTTCACCATGGGCGGCCTGGGCTCCGGGCTGGCCTACGACGAGGGGGACCTGCGCCGGATTGTCGGCCAGGGCCTGCAGTACAGCCCCACGTCCGAGGTGCTGCTCGAAGAGAGCATCCTCGGCTGGAAGGAGTACGAGCTCGAGATGATGCGGGACAAGAACGACAACGTCGTGGTGGTCTGCTCCATCGAGAACTTCGACCCGGTCGGCGTGCACACCGGCGACTCGATCACCGTCGCCCCGGCGCTGACCCTGACGGACCGCGAATACCAGCGGCTGCGCGACATCTCCATCGCGGTCATCCGCGAGGTCGGCGTCGACACCGGCGGCTGCAACATCCAGTTCGCCGTCGAGCCGGACACCGGCCGCGTCGTCGTGATCGAAATGAACCCCCGCGTCTCCCGTTCCTCCGCCCTCGCGTCCAAGGCCACCGGCTTCGCGATCGCCAAGATCGCCACGAAGCTGTCCCTCGGGTACACCCTGGACGAGATCCCGAACGACATCACCCAGAAGACCCCGGCGTCCTTCGAACCGACCCTGGACTACGTGGTGGTGAAGGTCCCGCGCTTCGCCTTCGAGAAGTTCCCGGCGGCGGACCCCACCCTGACCACCACCATGAAGTCGGTGGGCGAGGCCATGGCCATGGGCCGGAACTTCACCGAGGCGCTGCAGAAGGCCTTGCGCTCCCTGGAGCAGAAGGGCTCCCAGCTGGACTTCAGCCACGTCCCGGAATGGGAAGTCGCGGAGCTGATCGAGAAGGCCAAGCGTCCCACCACCGAGCGCCTGCACCAGGTGCAGCGCGCCATGCTCGGCGGCGCCACCGTGGAACAGCTCTTCGAAGCGACCAAGATCGACCCCTGGTACCTGGACCAGCTCCAGCTGCTGAACGAGATCTCGCTCGAAATCCGCCAGGCCGCGGCGCTGACGCCGGAGATGCTGACCCGAGCCAAGCGCCACGGCTTCTCCGACGAACAGATCGGTGCGCTGACCCACAACTCCGAGGACGTAGTCCGCGGGGTCCGGCAGGCCCTGGGCATCCGTCCCGTCTACAAGACCGTGGACACCTGCGCGGCCGAGTTCGCCGCCTACACCCCGTACCACTACTCCTCCTATGACGAGGAGGACGAGGTTGCGCTGCACGCCAAGCCGTCCATCATCATCCTCGGGTCCGGCCCCAACCGGATCGGCCAGGGCATCGAGTTCGACTACTCCTGCGTGCACGCCTCGATGGCGCTGCGCAAGGCCGGCTACGAGACCGTGATGGTCAACTGCAACCCGGAAACCGTCTCCACCGACTACGACGTCTCCACCCGGCTCTACTTCGAGCCGCTCACCCTGGAGGACGTCCTCGAGGTCATCGCGGCCGAGGAGCGCACCGGCGGGGTCATGGGCGTCTTCGTCCAGCTCGGCGGCCAGACCCCGCTCAAGCTCGCCCAGCAGCTCGCCGACGCCGGCGTGCCGATCCTCGGCACCTCGCCGGAGGCCATCGACCTGGCCGAACACCGCGGCGCCTTCTCCCGCGTCCTCGACAAGGCCGGGCTCGTCTCGCCGAAGAACGGCACCGCCGTGTCCTTCGAGGACGCCAAGAAGATCGCCGACGAGATCGGCTACCCGGTCCTGGTCCGGCCCTCCTACGTCCTCGGCGGACGCGGCATGGAGATCGTCTACGACGAGCCCAACCTCTCCCGCTACATCGCCAACGCCACCGAGATCACCCCCGACCACCCGGTCCTGATCGACCGCTTCCTCGAGGACGCCGTCGAGATCGACGTCGATGCCCTCTACGACGGCACGGAGATGTACCTCGGCGGCATCATGGAACACATCGAGGAGGCCGGCATCCACTCCGGCGACTCGGCCTGCGTCCTGCCGCCCATCACCCTGGGCGGCAACGTACTGGAACGGGTGCGCACCGCCACCTTGGCGATCGCCGAGGGCGTGGGCGTCCGCGGCCTGATCAACATCCAGTTCGCCCTGGCCTCCGACGTGCTCTACGTCCTCGAAGCCAACCCGCGCGCGTCCCGCACCGTCCCGTTCGTCTCCAAGGCCACGGGTGTCCAGATGGCGAAAGCCGCGGCCCTGATCGGCACCGGCGTCACCATCAACCAGCTCCGCAGCGCCTACAAGATGCTGCCGGAGAGCGGCGACGGCTCCACCCTGCCGCTGGACGCGCCGGTCTCGGTCAAGGAAGCCGTGCTGCCGTTCAGCCGCTTCCGCACCCCGGAGGGCAAGGTGGTCGACTCCCTGCTCGGCCCGGAAATGCGCTCCACGGGCGAGGTCATGGGCATCGACAAGCACTTCGACACGGCCTTCGCCAAGAGCCAGGCGGCCGCGAACAACGCCCTGCCCACCGAGGGCAAGATCTTCGTCTCGGTGGCCAACCGGGACAAGCGCTCGGTCATCATGGGCGTCAAGCGGCTCTCGGACCTCGGCTTCGAGATCGTCTCCACCGGCGGCACAGCCGACGTGCTCCGCCGCAACGGGATCCAGGCCACCCCGGTCCGGAAGGTCGCCGAAGGTTCCAGCGCCGAAGGCGAAGGCACCATCGCCGACCTCATCATCGCCGGCGAGATCGACATGGTCTTCAACACCCCCTCCGGCGGCGAGGCCCGCAGCGACGGCTACGAACTCCGTGCCGCCGCGACCTCGATCGGGATCCCGTGCATCACCACCGTGGCCGAGTTCAACGCCGCCGTCCAGGCCATCGAGGCGCTGCGCACCTACGAATGGTCGGTCACGAGCCTGCAGGAACACGCCGCGAACCTGAAGGCGCTCCAGGATGCCTGAGGCATCCACCGCCCCGGCGGCCGGCCGGGAGACTTTCGGCTCCCGGCTGGGGCGGGCCATGGCGGACCGCGGCCCGCTGTGCGTCGGCATCGACCCGCACCCGGCGCTGCTGCAGCGCTGGGGGCTCACTGACGACGCCGCCGGGCTGGAACGCTTCTCGCTGACCGTGCTGGAGGCCGTGGGCTCCCTCGCCGCCGCGGTGAAACCGCAGGTGGCCCTGTACGAGCGTCACGGATCGGCTGGAATCGCCGTGCTCGAACGCACCCTGGCCGCGGCGGCGGAAGCGTCCGTGCTGACCATCGCGGACGCCAAACGCGGCGACATCGGCTCCACCATGGCCGCCTACGCGGATGCCTGGCTGCGGGACGGCTCGTCCCTGGCCGCGGATTCGGTGACGTTGAGCCCGTACCTGGGCTTTGAGTCGCTCCGGCCCGCCCTGGACCTGGCGGCCGGGACCGGCCGCGGGGTGTTCGTCCTCGCGCTGACCTCGAACCCGGAGGGCGCCTCGGTCCAGCACGTCGGCGGGGCCGATTCCGTCGCGCGGCGGATCACGGAAGCGGCCGCGGTGGAGAACCAGCGCTATGACGGTTCGCTCGGTTCCGTGGGCCTGGTGGTCGGTGCCACGGTGGGCTCGGCCCTCGCCGCACTTGATATCGATCTGGCGGCGGTCCGCGGGCCGATCCTGGCCCCGGGGCTGGGCGCTCAGGGCGCCACGGCCGCGGACCTGCGCCGCACGTTCGGTGCGGCCTATCCCCAGGTCCTGGGGACCTCGAGCCGGGAGATTCTCGGCGCCGGTCCGCAGCTGCAGTCCCTCCGGGATGCCGCGCGGCGCACCCTCGACGCACTCCTCGCGGCTTAGCGGCAGCCGCCTCGCCGGCCCGGGACCGGAGCTGCCGGACCCGGGCCGGGGGGCTGTCCCGTTCGGGATTGCGCTTTTCCCGTTCCCGAACTGGCCGGCGCGCAGATTTCCATTGATTTCTGCCGCCGCCTGACGGTAGGTTCGGGGCAAGGGCATGAGTGCCCCGTCCCGCCATGCAGGGAGGCCTTCCGTGAGTTTGAGACCACTCACTCCTCAGGAGCGTTCCGACGCCCTTCGCAAGGCCGCTGCCGCAAGAGCCACCAGGGCCGAGGCAAAGGAGCGGCTCAAGACGGGCGAGCTGACCATCGCCAATGTCATCAGTGCAGGCGAATCCGACGACGCCATTGCCCGCATGAGAATCGTGGAGCTGCTCGAGGCCCTGCCCGGGATCGGCCGGGTCCGGGCGGCGGCCATCATGGACCAGCTCGGCATCGCACAATCCCGACGGGTCCGCGGCCTGGGAATCCACCAGCGCCGGGCGCTGGTAGATTTTATTGACGACAAGTAGCCCGGTCCGCCGAGCTGCCCACCACCGCCCAAAGGAATATGTGAGCAAGAAACCGGGACTGACAGTCCTCGCCGGCCCGACGGCTGTTGGCAAAGGCACCGTGTCCACCTACATCCGGGACAACTACCCCGGCGTCTGGCTCTCCGTGTCGGCCACCACGCGTCCGCCGCGGCCGGGGGAGCAGGACGGGATCCACTACTTCTTCAAATCGGCCGAGGAATTCGATTCCCTGGTCGAAAACGGCGAACTGCTCGAGTGGGCCGTTGTCCATGGCCGGAACCGCTACGGCACGCTGCGCAGCACGGTTGACGCCGCCATTGCCGAGGGCCGCTCGGTGCTGCTGGAGATCGATCTGCAGGGCGCCCGGCAGGTCAAGCAGGCCGTCCCGGATGCCCAGTTTGTGTTCCTGGCGCCCCCGAGCTGGGACGAAATGGTCCGCCGGCTGGTCGGCCGCGGCACGGAAAGCGCCGAAGAACAGCAGCAGAGGCTGGAAACCGCTAAACTAGAACTTGCCGCTGAACCGGAGTTCGACCACACCGTCATCAATGATGACGTTCGTCGGGCAGCGGACGAGCTTGTTTCACTCATGGGGCTGACCCCGAACCCGCGCTAGGCGCCGGGACGTACCGGCCCGTTAGAATTTGGAGAATTCGTGTCCACGAACCTTGAAGGCATCATCAACCCGCCGATCGACGAGCTGCTGAAGGCCGCCGACTCGAAGTACGGACTGGTGATTTTTGGTGCCAAGCGCGCACGCCAGATCAACGCGTACTACGCCCAGCTGCATGAGGGCCTGTTTGAGTACGTTGGCCCGCTGGTCGACACCAAGCTGAACGAGAAGTCCCTGTCGATCGCCCTGCGCGAGATCAACGAAGGCAAGCTCGTCTCCACGCCGATCGAAACCGCAGAGTAATTCCCTCCGCGGGAAGAGCCAAGTAAACAGACTGCCTGCTGACGGAGATCACGTGCGCATAGTCCTCGGAGTCGGGGGAGGGATCGCCGCCTACAAGGTGGCATCGCTCCTCCGGCTTTTTACTGAAGCCGGGCATGACGTCACGGTCATCCCCACCGAGGCGGCCACCCGCTTCGTCGGCGTCGCCACATGGGAGGCCCTGTCCGGGCACCCGGTGAGCAACAGCGTGTTCGACGCCGTCCACACGGTCAACCATGTCCGGCTCGGCCACGAAGCCGAACTGATCGTCGTGGCCCCGGCCACGGCCGATCTCCTGGCCCGCGCGGCCACCGGCCAGGCCGATGACCTCCTGACCAACACCCTGCTGATGGCCGGCGAATGCCCGGTGCTCATGGCCCCGGCCATGCACACCGAAATGTGGCAACACCCCGCCACCGAGGCCAACGTCGAAACCCTGCGCAGCCGCGGCGTCACTGTCCTCGAACCCGCGAGCGGGCGGCTGACCGGCGCCGACTCCGGTCCCGGCCGCCTGCCCGAGCCGGAGGCGATCTTCACCGCCGCCATGGCCCTCGCCGGCGCCGAAGCAACCGCCGCCAACGCTTCCGCAACTTCCGCGGCGATGCCGGCCGTTGACCCGGACGTGACAACTGCCCTGGCCGCCGTGCCTGCAGCGGCGCAGTCGGCGGTTACGCCGTTGGCCGGACTGACGGTGACCATCAGTGCCGGCGGCACCCGGGAACCGCTGGACCCCGTGCGGTTCCTCGGCAACCGCTCCTCCGGCAAGCAGGGCGTGGCCCTGGCCGCCGCGGCCCGCGACGCCGGAGCCCGCGTCCGCCTGCTGGCCGCCCACATGGAAGTCCCGGCGCCCGCCGGCGTCGAAATCGTCCAGGTCGAAACGGCCCTGGAACTGCGGGAGGCGGCGCTGCACGCGGCCGCCGACTCCGACGTCGTCATCATGGCCGCCGCGGTCGCGGACTTCCGGCCGGCGGACGTCGCCGGGACCAAGATCAAGAAGCGCGACGACGTCGCCGATCCCGTGATCAACCTGGTGCGCAACCCCGACATCCTGCGCGAACTCGTCGAGGTCCGCGACGCCGCGTCCCGGAATCAGCTGATCGTCGGCTTCGCCGCCGAGACGGGCGATGCCGGCGGCGATGTCCTGGACTATGCCCGGGCCAAGCTGCACCGGAAAGCCTGCGACCTGCTGGTCGTCAACCAGGTGGGCCGGGACTTGGTCTTTGGCGAGGACACGAACACAGTAGTCATCCTTTCCCGTGACGGCTCCGAACCCCAAGAGGCGTCGGGTTCCAAATCCGACGTCGCGGCTGCCGTGATCGACCGGATCAGCGCCGAGCTGAGCCGGGCTGTACCGCCGGCGTAGCCCGGCGTAACCAACATCTCCTTAGCACGGGGACACACGCCGCCGGACGTCCGTTATCCAACCAGTAAGGTAGTTGAGTGACTTTACCGCTGCACATCCCCGCCTTCCACGGGTCCACGCCCGCCGCGCTCCGGCTCTTCACGTCCGAGTCGGTGACGGAGGGCCACCCCGACAAGATCTGTGACCAGATCAGCGATGCGATCCTCGACGCACTGCTCGACAAAGACCCCGAGTCCCGGGTAGCCGTGGAGACGCTGGCCACCACCGGGCTGGTCCACGTCGCGGGCGAGGTCACCACCGATGCCTATGTCGAGATTCCGCAGATTGTCCGGGAGACCATCCTGGGCATCGGGTACGATTCTTCGGCCAACGGCTTCGACGGCGCCCGGTGCGGCGTCTCGGTATCCATCGGCCAGCAGTCCAACGACATCGCCGGCGGCGTGTTCAACTCCCTCGAAGCGCGTGAGGGCCGCCAGGAGGACGACTACGACCTCCAGGGAGCCGGCGACCAGGGACTCATGTTCGGCTACGCCAGCGACGAAACGCCGTCCTACATGCCCGTGCCGATCTGGCTCGCGCACCGGCTCTCCGAGCGCCTGACCGAGGTCCGCAAGAACGGCGAACTCGCCTACCTGCGCCCGGACGGCAAGACCCAGGTCACCGTGGGCTACGACGGCGACCGCCCGGTCTCAGTCGAAACTGTCGTCATCTCCAGCCAGCACGCCGAAGGCACCAGCCTGGACCAGCTCCGGGCCGACCTCGCCGAGCACGTGGTGGGGCCGGTCATGGCACTGTCCAACCTGGACACCTCACGGACCCGCAACATCCTCAACCCCGCAGGCGCCTTTGTGATTGGCGGCCCGGTAGGCGACGCCGGCCTCACCGGCCGCAAGATCATCGTCGACACCTACGGCGGCATGGCCCGCCACGGCGGCGGCGCGTTCTCCGGCAAGGACCCGTCGAAGGTGGACCGTTCGGCCGCCTACGCCATGCGCTGGGTCGCCAAGAACGTGGTGGCCGCCGGCCTCGCCAAGCGCGCCGAAATCCAGATCGCCTACGCGATCGGCCAGGCCCGCCCGGTGGGAACCTACGTTGAGACATTCGGAACCGAAACCGTGGACCCGGCCCGCATCAGCGCCGCGATCGCCGAGATCTTCGACCTGCGCCCGCGGGCCATCATCGACGCCCTCGACCTCAAGCGCCCGATCTACGCCAAGACCGCCGCCCACGGTCACTTCGGCCGCGAAGACCCGGATTTCACGTGGGAACGCCTGGACCGGGTGGACGAGCTGAAGGCGTTCTTCAACGCCTAAGGCCCGGCCAAACCGTCCCATGCTGTCCAGGCGGTTTGTTTTGACAGTGAGTTTGTCAGTCCTGCGTGATGCACTGTAGCCAGGCCGCCCTCCGGTGGCCTGGCTACAGTGCATTTGGGAATACAGTGCATTTCGGAAACAGTGCATTTCGGAAACAGTGCATGTGTCGAACGATCCTCAGGGGAGGTGCGAGCCGTGAGTCCCATTCCTGCCGGCGGCGCGCCCGGTGAACCCCAGCAGCTGTCCCTGCTCCAGGGTTTTCCCGCCTCCGCCGCGGAAGCGTCCGGGCCGGCCCTTGCGGCCCACCTGCCGGTGGCGCGGGTGCTGATCGAGTCCTCGCTGCCCCACCTGGACAGGCCTTTCGACTACAGCGTCCCCGCCGCCCTCGACGCCGACGCCATGCCCGGAGTCCGGGTCAAGGTCAAATTCAACGGGCAGGAACTGGCCGGATACCTGCTGGAGCGCACCGCCGGATCCGACGCCGGCCACCCCCTGGTGCCGCTGCACAAGGTGCTCTCCGCCGTCCCGGTCCTGACCCCCGCAGTGGCCGAGCTCGCCGGCCGGATCGCCTCGCGCTACGCCGGAACGGTCAGCGATGTCCTGCGCGTGGCCGTGCCGCCGCGCATGGCCAAGCTGGAAAAGGAATTCGCCCCGGACGGCCGGCTCGATCCCGCGCTGTTCGGCACTGAGACGTTCGGTCTGGCGACCGACGTGTCGCTTCCGTCGCCGGCCGCCGGCAGCATCTGGACCCGGTACCGCAACGGTGCGGCATTCCTCGCCCACCTCGCCGCGGGGGAGTCGCCCCGGGCCGTCCTGACCGCCCTGCAGGGGTACGGGCCCGCCGGCTGGCCGCGGATGATCGCCGAAGCCGTGGCCGCAGTGCGGATCTCCGGCCGCGGCGCCGTCGTCGTGGTGCCCGACTACCGGGACCTTGACCGCGTGGAATCTGCCTTGCTGGAACTGCTTCCCGCCGGCGACGTCGCCCGGCTCACCGCGGACGACGGCCAGACGCCGCGCTACCGCAGCTTCCTGCGCGTGCTCAGCGGCGCCGCCGGGGTCGCCGTGGGCACGCGGTCCGCGGCCTACGCGCCGGTGCCGAACCTCGGGCTCGTCATCTGCTGGGACGACGGCGACGACCTCCACATCGAACAGCGCTCCCCGTACGCGCACACCCGCGAAGTCCTCCTGCTCCGGGCGGGCCAGGAGGGGGCCGCGTGCCTGCTCGCGGCCCATTCGCGCAGCACCGAAACGGAGCGGCTGGTCGCCTCCGGCTGGGCCCAGGCCGTGGAAGCGGACCGGGCCGTCGCGCGGCGGACAGTCCCGCGGGTCCTGAACACGGCCGACAGCTACGAACTCGAGCATGACCCGCTCGCCCGGATCGCCCGGCTCCCCGGCGCGGCCTGGCGGGCCGCCAAGGAAGGCCTGGAACGGGGTCCGGTCCTGGTCCAGGTGGCCCGCGCCGGCTACGCCCCCTCGCTGGTGTGCGACACCTGCCGGGAACCGGCCCGCTGCACCGCCTGCAGCGGCCCGCTGGCGATCGCCGGTCCGGGCGGGAGCAGCGCCGTGCCGCAATGCCGCTGGTGCTCGGCCCCGGCCCCGGCCTGGCGCTGCGGCACGTGCAACGGCGCCAGGCTAAGGCGCGGCGCCACGGGAGCCCTCCGCACCGCGGAGGAGCTGGGCCGGGCGTTTCCGGGAAAACCGGTCATCACCTCCTCCGGGGACCAGATCAAGGCCACCGTTGCGGAGACCGCGGCCCTGGTGGTGGCCACCGTCGGCGCCGAACCCGTGGCCTTCGGCGGGTACGCCGCGGCCCTGCTGCTCGACGGCGATTCGCTGCTGCGCCGGGAAAACCTGAGGGCGGGGGAGGACGCGGTCCGCCGCTGGTTCAACGCCGCGGCCCTGGTGCGGCCCGCTTCCGAGGGAGGCCTGGTGGTCATCACGGCCGACGACGCCGCCGGGGTTGGCGCCCTGCTGCGCTGGGATCCCGCCGGGTACGCCAGCCGGGAACTGGCACTGCGGCAGGAGCTGCAGCTGCCGCCCGCCGTGCGGGTCGCTTCCGTCACCGGCGGCAGGACCGCCGTCGGCCATTTCACGGATGCCATCCAGCAGCGGCTGGCGGCGCAGGGAACCGTCCTCCGGACGGCCGGGCCCGCGCCGGTCATTCTGCCGGCGGCCGCGGGGGCAGGCCGCACGCCGCCGCAGGATGCTGCGACGCGGGATACTGTGCCCCGGGATGCTGTGCCCCGGAATGCTGTGCCCCGGGACTCCGGCCAGGAGGTCCGGACCCTGCTGTTCATCCCCTACGCCCAGGCCGCGGCTGCCACGGCCGTCATGCGGGCCGTCAAGGCGGCGGCCGCAGCCAAGCGCAGCGACGACCCGGTGCAACTGCGCCTGGACGGCGTCGACGTCCTCTAGGACCCTCCATTGCGTCTCCGCGGCTCACATGGCCCCACCGGCACGGCGGTCCCTCTATTCAAAGGGCGCGCACGCCGCAACAGGCCCGCAGGCCGGCGGCCATTCGCCGCAGATGGCCGGAATGAGGCTCCGTATTGCGGCCCTCCGCGGCAAATGGGTGGTCGGGACCGTGGCGCCGGCGTCATCCCGGCCTCGCTTTGGGTGCGGCGCGGAGCGGATCTCCGCGCCGGCCACTTACAGCCGTTCCGGCTATCTCCGGTCGCGGGGCCGGTTCCGGAGCGCGACGGCCTCTTCGGCGACGGCCACGAGCCGCCGCGCCGACTCATCCCAGCTGAAGTCTGCGGCCCGCTCCACTGAACGGCGGGACCGGGCCTTCCACAGGGCGGGGTCCTCGAGCGTGCGCACCGCCTCGGCAAACTCCGCCGGGGAGTCCGGATGCACGTAGGTGACGGCATCGTCACCGACCTCCCGGAAGATCGGGATGTCGCTGGCAATCACCGGCGTGCCGTGGGACATGGCCTCGACGAGCGGCAGTCCGTAGCCCTCGGCCCGGGACAGGCTGACCAAGGCGGTGGTGCGTGCCAGGAGGGCCTCATACTCGGCGTCGGTCACCCCGTTGTGGAAGACGATGCTTGCGCCCTCCGGAGCCAGGGCCTCGAGCTCGGCCCGCCGCTCGGGCGTGGTGCGGCTGAGCAGATGCAGGGTCATGTCCGGGAGCTCCGCCATGCCGCGGACCATGGTCTCCACGTTCTTATAGGGCATGAAGGAACCCATGTAGAGCAGCGTCTTGTCGGCCCCCGCCCCGGGATCGCGCGGGGTGTGGCCGTGCTGGGGGGCGTTGCCGACAATCCTGACAGGACGCCGGGTGAGCCGGTACTTGGCCATCAGGGCCGCCGTGGTGGAGCTGATCGTCGCCACGATGTCCGCCCGGTTCAGCAGGAGCCGCTGGGGCCAGAAAGCCTTGTGGTACAGGCGCCACAGGACCCTGACGGGGGCCGGCAGGAATCCGGGAGGGGTGGGGTGCTCGTAGTAGATGAGGTCGTGCAGGGTCAGCACCAGGGCGTACTTCCGGCCCCAGCTGCCCATGGTCTGCATGGGGCATACCACCACGTCGGCGCCCAGCTTGTTGACCTTGGCCGCCACGAAGAGTTCGGCCGGGGACAGCGGGCTGTTGATCAGGGTGTAGGGAACATCGGGCAGGAGCGCGAGCTGGCGGGTGTCGCTGATCAGCATCGAGACGTCGGCGATCCTGGCGGCCGCCGCGATCAGGCTGGCGCCGTAACGGCTGATTCCGTCGTGGTGGTCCAGCCGGGTGAAGCGGGCATCAATGAGAATTTTCACGCGGCGTGGTCCTTTAGGAAGCGTCTGATGTAGCGGGCAGCGGGCACGGGGGTTTCGTAGTGGATCAGGTGCCCGACGCCGGGAATGACCTCCAGCCTCCCGTCCGGGAGCCGCGCCGCGAGTTTGTGCTGGTCCGCCAGCATGGCGATCTCGTCCTTCTCGCCCGCGATCAGCAGCACCGGCAGCGTCAGGTCGCCGGCCACCTCGGTGACGTTGCTGCCCACCGAGGCCTTGAAGGCCTGAAGCAGGCTGTCCCGGTCCGCGAAGGAGGAAAAATAGGCGCTGTGCTGGGCGTGCACGAACCGGCGGATGTCCTTGTCCCCGGTCTTGGCCATGGTCACGCTCATCACCCGCACGATCGCCTGGCTGCGCAGCAGGGCCAGCCCGAGCCGCTGGGGAAGGCGTGCGGCGGCCTCGTAGTAGAGCACCGCGAGCTTCGTCATCAGGCCCTTGGGCCCTTCGAGGGCGGGCGCCGCGATGGGATTGACAAGGATCAGCTCGGCCACGGCACCGGGGTTGGCCGCCACGAAATGGCTGGCAATGATCGAACCGAACGAATGCCCCAGCAGGACCGTGTCCGCGCCCAGTCCCAGAGCAGCCATGAAACCGCCCAGGAACTGGCTGTAGCCGGCAACGCTGTGCCCGGTTCCCGCGAAGGCGGCCGAGCTGCCGAAGCCCGGCAGGTCCGGCATGATCAGGCGCATGTCCGTCAGCTGGTCGGCTACCCGGAGCAGGCCGTGGTGGTCGCCGCGGAACCCGTGCACCACCAGGATGGTGCGCGTTTCGGGGGTGACCTCGGCGGGTTCGTAGACCCAGTACGCGATCCGGGCACCGTCAACCTCAACGGACGCGGCCCGGGTGCGGGCGTCGAGTCCGCCGCTGAAGAGGGGCGTGCGTGAGGACCCGGTATCCACTTGTTCCATTGGTTCGAATCCTATGCGACGTTGTCGGGGTGGGAGCCGGTCCGGAAGCCGCGTTCGAGGCCGCCGACCTCCGTCATATCCAGCGGGGAGAGCTCAAAGTCGAAGACCTCGAAGTTTTCACGGATCCGCCCGGACGAGCTGGCCTTGGGGATGGCGATATTGCCCAGCTGCAGGTGCCAGCGCAGGATGATCTGTGCCGGCGTGCGGTCGTGTTCGGCCGCCAGGGCCAGGATCACGGGGTCCTTCAGGACCTGGCCGCGGCCCAAAGGACTCCACGCCTCGGTGCGGATACCCAGCAGCTCGTGCTTTTCCCGCAGTTCATCCTGCTGCAGCCAGGGATGAAGTTCGATCTGGTTCACGGCGGGCACCACCTCCGCCGTTTCCAGGAGCCGGTCCAGGTGCTGCGGCTGGAAGTTGGAGACGCCGATTGCGCGGACCTTGCCCTCGCGGTACAGCGTCTCCAGGGCCCGGTACGTTTCCGGGAACAGGCCACGGCGCGCGCACGGCCAATGGATCAGGTAGAGGTCGATGTATTCCAGGCCGAGGTTGGAGATCGAGGTGTCGAACGCACGCATGGTGGCGTCGTAGCCGTGGTCGTCATTCCAGACCTTGGTGGTGATGAAGAGGTCCTCGCGGGAAACGTAGGGTGCGGTTTCCCCAGGCCCGCCGCCGGTGCCCTCAAATCCGGACAGGGCACCGATTCCCTTGCCGACGCCCGTCTCGTTGCCGTACATGGCGGCGGTGTCGAAGTGCCGGTAGCCGGTCTCGACCGCCATGGTCACCAGGCTGGCGGCGTCGGCCGGGGGGACCTTGTACAGCCCGAACCCCAGCCGGTCGATCAATACGCCGTTGTTCAGGGTCAGCCGGGGGGAGAGTCTCATGACAAAGACTTTACCCACTGGCGCTGGCGAGTGCCGGACCGCCGTTGCCGCCGGCCGCGCCGGTCACGGTGCCCGCAACCGCTCAGCCCAGTCCGTCGAACCGGACGAGCCTGCGGGCGCTGGCCTCGTCCAGGATCAGGTCGGTGGCCAGTCCTGCCGCCAGCGCGCCCCTGAGCCCGTTGATTTTGGAAGCACCGGACACCACGCAGATGCGGCGCCGGACCTGGCGGAGCTGGGCCAGGTCCGGGCCGGTGGAGCGCGCGTTGAGCGTGATGCCGTCCGAGGACCCGTCGGCGCGGAAAAACACCGTGGCAACATCGCCCACCACATCGGAGTTCGCCAGGACGTTCAAGTCGTCTTCATCGAGGTAGCCGCCGGCGTAAACGTGGCTGGGATAGTCGGCGTCGACCGATCCGACACCAAAGATCGCGATGCTCATCCGGGCCTGCAGCTCCAGGATCCGCTGAACACTCCGCTCATTCCACATGGCCCTTTTGGTCGCGGCGTGGTCGAAGAAGGCCGGCACGGGAAACTGTTCCACCCGTGCTCCGTAGGCGCTGCCGAACCGCCTCATGATGTCCGAGGCATAGGTGATGCCGGTGGTCTGCATGTTCCCGGCGCCGTTGAGCTGGACGATCACGCTGTCGTGGGTGATCTTGCGCGTCAGGTGCCGGCTCACGGCGCTCAAGGTGGAGCCCCATGCGACGCCGATGATGGCGTTGGAGTCCACCAGCGGTCCGATCGTCCGGGCGGCCTGCATGGCCACACGGTCCAGTGTTTCCGCCTCATTGAGGGTGTCCACCACCGGAACGACATGGACATCCACCTTGTATTCGGCGCGGATCATGCCCTCGAGTTCGGGCCCGGTGTCCAGCGGGCTGCGGATCTGGATCTGCACGAGACCCGAATCGCGCGCCGCGGACAACAGCCGGGAAACCGTGGACCGGGACGTCCGGAGCTCGCGGGCGATGGCGTCCATGGTCAGGTCCTGCAGGTAATACAGCTGGGCCGCGCGGAGGGCGTCGGACTGGCGTGATTGCATCATGACATTTCCCATCTGCACGTTTGTGCATAGTGCTTGACTCCATTTTCCATTAGTCCAAAGAATAGTGTTGAACGGCGCCGCGCCACGGGCGTGCCGCACAGAATCAAACCCAAGGGAGCAATTTTGGGACAGAAGGACTCAGTCGGCACACCGGCGAACGATCGCGCCTCGGTGCAGAAGCTGCGGACGCGGCGGCACGCGCAGGTTCTGATCATCGGAGGCGGAATCAACGGGGTCGGAACGTTCCGTGACCTGGCGCTGCAGGGCGTGGATGTGGCGCTCGTTGAGCGCGGCGATTACTGCCAGGGTGCCAGCGGCGCCTCTTCCCACATGATCCACGGCGGTATCCGGTACCTCGAAAACGGCGAGTTCCGCCTGGTCCAGGAGTCGGTGACCGAGCGCAACAGGCTTCTGCGGATCGCGCCGCACTACGTCAAGCCGCTGCAGACCACGATCCCGATCTTCAGCACCTTCTCCGGGGTCCTGGCCGCCCCCATGCGCTTCCTGACCCACAAGCAGGGCAAGCACACCGAACGCGGGGCGTTCCTGATCAAGCTCGGCCTGAGCATGTACGACTTCTTCTCCCGCGACGGCGGCACGGTTCCGCGCCACCAGTTCCGCGGACGCAAACGCGCCCTCGCCGAGCTGCCCCGCCTGCACCCCGGGATCAAGTACGCGGCCACGTACTTCGACGCCTCCGTCCACAACCCCGAGCGCCTCACCCTCGACGTGCTCCAGGACGGCGAGAAGGCCGGCGGCGCGGACGGCCACGCCCGCGCCAGCAACTACGTCTCCCTGGTCTCGCTGGGCGGCTCCGGAACCCCCGGAACCCCCAGCACCCCCGGAACCACTGTCCAGCTGCGCGATGAACTGACCGGTGAGGTGTTCGACTTCACTGCCGACGTTGTCGTGAACACCACCGGCGCCTGGGTCGACCTGACCAACGAGGCCATGGGGGCGGCGTCGTCGTTCATGTGCGGAACCAAGGGTTCGCACATCGTGCTGGACCATCCGGAGCTGCTCGCGGCGTGCAACGGCCGCGAAATCTTCTTCGAGCACACCGACGGCCGGATCGTACTGATCTACCCGATGGGGGACCGCGTCCTGGTCGGCACCACCGACGTCGACGCCGACATGGCCCAGGACGCCGTGTGCACCGAAGCGGAAATCGACTACTTCTTTGACCTGATCGGCCACGTGTTCCCGGACATCCCGGTGGGCCGGGACCAGATTGTCTACTCGTTCTCCGGTGTTCGCCCGCTTCCGAAGCACGACGCGACCCAGCCCGGCTTCGTCAGCAGGGACTACCGGATCGAACGCCGTGCGGCGGCGGGCGGCGCCGTCCTCAGCCTCGTCGGCGGCAAGTGGACCACGTTCCGGGCCCTCGCCGAGCACCTGAGCAACGACGTCCTGGCCGAACTCGGTATGGAACGGAAGGTTTCGACGGCGAAGCTCGCCATCGGCGGCGGCGCCGGCTTCCCGGACAGCGAGGACGGCGTCCAGCGCTGGATCAAGGCCCACATGTCGGCCGGCCGCGACGCCGCCCGCGTCACCGGGCTGCTGACCCGCTACGGGACCCGTGCCGAAGAAGTCATCCGCTTCCTGGACGGGGCCGCGGCCGGCGAGCCGGACCGGCTGCTGCATTCCACCCGCGAGCTGAGCACCCGGGAACTGGAGTTCATGGCCGCCCATGAGCAGATCGGGCACCTCGTGGACGTCCTCATCCGCCGCACGTCCCTGGCTTTTCGCGGCCTGGTGACAGGGGAACTGCTCAACGAAGTCGCGGACATCCTTTCCGGACCGCTCGGCTGGGACGCGGCACGCCGGGCCTCAGAGATCAGCCACGCACAGGAGGTGCTACAGCGGTTCCACGGTGTCCGGGTCCACAGCCTGGTCGCCTGATATTGCTTGCGTGCCCGGGCAGGGAAGCCCGGGTGCAAGCACTGCGCGGTCCGCCCTGGCGGCCGGCGCAGTGGCCGGCCGGCAGCACGAACATGCTGCCGGCCCAACGGCTTCCAAACTCGCGGAGGCCGACAACAGAAAATAGAGGAGTCAAAGATGTCTCTTGGAATAGTTTTCCTATCCGAATTATTCGGTACCGCCATGCTGACCCTGCTGGGTTGCGGCGTTGTGGCCAACGTTGCGCTCAAAGGCACCAAGGGCAATAACGGCGGGTTCCTCATGGTCACCTGGGGGTGGGGCCTTGCCGTCTTCTCCGGTGTCTATGTTGCTTCCATCTCAGGTGCGCACCTGAACCCGGCCGTGACTTTTGGCCTGCTGGTCAACGGCAAGAAGTTGTACGCCCCCGGTGTTCCGGTTGACTTCGCCTCGACCCTGACGTACTTCGGCGGTGAACTGACCGGTGCCTTCCTCGGCGCCGTCGTGATGTGGCTGGCCCACAAGCAGCACTTTGATCTCGAGCAGGAGCCCGCCAGTCAGCTGGCCGTCTTCTCCACGGGCCCGGCGATCCGCTCCAACCAGTGGAACCTGATCACCGAGATCATCGGCACCTTTGTCCTCGTGTTCGTTATCCTGACCTTCGGCGGGACGCCTTCCGGGCTCGGCCCGCTGTCGGTGGCCCTGCTGGTCGTCGGTATCGGTGTTTCGCTCGGCGGCCCCACCGGCTACGCCATCAACCCCGCCCGTGACCTGGGCCCCCGCATCGCGCACGCCTTGCTCCCCATCAAGGGCAAGGGCTCCAGCGACTGGAGCTACTCCTGGATCCCGGTGGTCGGTCCGCTCATTGGCGGCGGCCTCGGCGGCCTCGTGGCAGCAGTCGTGCCGATCATCATCCCCGTCATCCCTCACTAACTGCCCGTTCAACCGTCAGTACAACTGCCACGCCAAACAGACAAGGACGTCACTATGAACCAGTACGTAGTTGCAATCGACCAGGGGACCACGAGCACCCGAGCCATCGTGTTCGACCACAGCGGCAGCATCGTCTCCTCCGGCCAGATGGAGCACGAGCAGATCTTCCCCCAGCCCGGCTGGGTGGAGCACAACCCCGCTGAAATCTGGAACAACACCCGCGAGGTGATCGGCTCGGCCCTGTCCAAGGCGAACCTGACCCGGCACGACATCGCCGCCGTCGGCATCACCAACCAGCGCGAAACAGCGGTGGTGTGGGACAAGACCACCGGCGAGGCGATCTACAACGCCATCGTGTGGCAGGACACCCGCACCCAGCCGATCGTGGACGAACTCGCGAAGGACGGCGGCGTAGAACGCTTCAAGCAGAAGGTGGGCCTGCCGCTGGCGACCTACTTCTCGGGCACCAAGATCAAGTGGATCCTGGACAACGTCGAGGGCGCCCGGGCCAAGGCGGAGGCCGGCGACCTCGTCTTCGGCAACACCGACTGCTGGGTGCTCTGGAACCTGACCGGCGGGACCGACGGCGGAGTGCACGTCACCGACGTGACCAACGCCTCACGGACCATGTTCATGGATCTTGAGACGCTGTCGTGGGACCAGGAGATTCTGGACGCGTTCGGCGTCCCGGCCTCCATGATGCCGGCCATCAAGTCCTCCTCCGAGGTCTATGGCACGGTGCACACCTCCCAGCTGCTTCGCGAGGTTCCTGTGGCCGGGATCCTGGGCGACCAGCAGGCGGCCACGTTCGGGCAGGCGGCGTTCGATGCCGGGGAAGCCAAGAACACCTACGGCACGGGCTGCTTCCTGATCTTCAACACGGCCGAGGAAATTATCCATTCCAAGAACGGGCTGCTGACCACCGTCGGCTACAAGCTCGGCGACGCGGCGCCGCACTACGCGCTGGAGGGCTCCATTGCCGTCACCGGTTCCTTGATCCAGTGGCTGCGGGACAACCTCGGCATGATCAGCAGCGCCCCGGAGGTCGAGACCCTCGCGGCCTCGGTGGAGGACAACGGCGGTGTGTACATTGTGCCGGCATTCTCCGGCCTCTTCGCACCGTACTGGCGCTCGGACGCCCGCGGCGCCATTGTGGGCCTGACCCGCTATGTTACCAAGGCCCATATCGCCCGCGCGGCGCTGGAGGCCACCGCCTTCCAGACCCGTGAGGTGCTGGACGCCGTCAACGCCGACTCCGGCGTACCGCTGACGGAGCTGAAGGTCGACGGCGGCATGGTCGCCAACGACGCCCTGATGCAGTTCCAGGCGGACATCCTCGGCGTGCCGGTCATCCGTCCGAAGGTGGTCGAGACGACGGCGCTGGGCGCAGCCTACGCGGCCGGCCTGGCGGTCGGATTCTGGAAGGACCTGGGCGAGTGCTCGGCCAACTGGGCCGAGGACAAGCGGTGGGAGCCGCAAATGGACCAGGCCGAGCGGGAACGCCAGATGCGTCTCTGGAAGAAGGCCGTCACCAAGTCGATGGACTGGGTTGACGACGACGTGAAGTAGGCGCGCACAAGGAGCCCCGGCCGGGAAGATCCCGGCCGGGGCTCCTTTGTCTATTGCCCGGGAGCGGCAGGGCCGTTAGTGGTAGTGGTGGCCATCGTAGCCACGTGCCACCTCAGCGCGCGGCGTCTTCGCGTAGACGTCCTTGCTGACCGTGTAGCCCCGGCGGTCGATCTGCAGTGCCTGCTCGTTGACGCTCTTCAGCTCGGAGCGGCTGAGCTTCTTGATCTTGACGAGATTCAGGAACTCCTGGTCCTCTCCGCCCACGGCCGTGACCTTGATCAGACCCGTGTGCTTGGAATAGAACTTTCGCTGGTGGCCGGCGCTTGGCGGGTCCAGCGGGTTGAACTCATCGATGACCAGCACATCGCTGTAGCAACCAGTGGCGACGCAGACGCGTTGGTCCTTCGCGAACACATCACCGCAGTCCAGGAAGTCCACGCTGGGTGCGTAGGCCTGGGGGTAGGCGGGGGTCTTCAGGCGCGGGTGGCTCTGCATGGCGATGCCCGCCTGGGCCTTGTCGATGCCGCTGATGAACGTACTTGGCGCACCCACAAGCTTCCCGTTCTCGTACTCCTCCGGATATTCGCCGAAGAGCCACACGTCGCCCTTCCGTGTCTCGGCGAAGAAGGCAAGTTCCGATTCCGCGAGCTCACCGTCGGAGTAGTCCCGGTCCCAAATCGCGATGGTCTTCACCCCGTCGATCACCTTGGTCAGCCCCGTGACCGTGCTGACAACCTTGCGGGTGGTTGTCCCGTCCGGGGAGACTACTTTGCCGGTGGTGGTGTACTGCATGCCGGGTTCGAGGGGGAACCACTTGTTGTCAATCTCCGGCCTGGACGGGAAGGCGCTGCGGTTGAATTTGATTGCCGAGCCGGGGCCGCACAGTTCCTGCGAACGGGCGGCCGCCGGCGCGGTGGCTGCCGTCGCCGCGGCCGCCGTCGCCGCCGTCAGCGACGCCACCACCAGCAAGACCGCGGAGCCGTAAGCGGTAAATCTCTTAGATAGTGGAGTCATCTGACTGGCCTCTCATTGTTGGTAGTTGTTGCTATACGGCTGATACAGGTTCCGGCTCGCGGGGCTGACGGTCATGACGTGCCGGACCCTTCTTGGCGAACCGCAGGTAGAGCGATGGAACGATGAACAGGTTGACCAGTGTCGATGTCACCAGCCCGCCCAGGATCACCACGGCCATGGGGTGCTCGATCTCATGGCCGGGGCGGTTGCCCATCACCACCAGCGGGACCAGGGCGAGTGCGGTGGCGAGCGTGGTCATCAGGATTGGTGACAGGCGTTCGGCTGCGCCCCGCAGGACCAGGTCCCGGCCGAACGGCACGCCTTCGAACTGTTCCAGGTGCTGGCAGTGGTTGATGAGCAGGATGCCGTTGCGGGCGGCGATGCCCATCACTGTCAGGAACCCGACCAGCGACCCGAGGGACAGGATTCCGCCGCTCATGTGCGCGGCGATCACCCCGCCCACCAGTGCCACCGGCAGCGTCAGGATGCCCAGAACGGCAAGCCGCCAGCTCCGGAATGCCGCCTGGAGCAGGAGGAACACCACAACCAGGGCGCCCATCGCGAAGAGGAGAAGCCGCTGCGACGCGGCCTGCCGCTCCGCGTATTCGCCCAGGATCTCGGCGCTGTATCCGGTGGGGAACTCCACGGACTTGAGATCGGATTCGAGCTTCTCGACGACTTTGGCCAGATCGCCTTCCTTGACGTTGGCGCTGACATCGAGGCGGCGGGACCCTTCCGAACGCTCAATGACGTTGGGGGTGGGCTTTACCGTGATCTTGGCGACATCGGCCACCCGGATCTTCTGCCCGCTGGGAGTGTCCAGCGGGAGGTTCTCGATGCTTGTGACGCTGGTCCGGATCGCCGGAGGACTCCAGACCTGGACGTCATAGGCCTTGCCGTCCCGGTAGACGTCGCCGACCTCTTCGCCGGATACCAGGGTGGCTGCGGCACGGCGGACGTCACCGGGCTTCAGGCCGTAGCGGTTGGCGGCGTCCAGGTTCACCTCGACGTCCACCTGCGGAACGTTGACCTGGAGTGCGACTTTGGCTCCGATGGCACCCTCGATGCCGGCCAGGGCAGTCTTGACCTTGTCCGCCTGCTTCTTCAGCGTGTCCAGGTCATCGCCGTATACGCGGACCACGATCGAGTAGCCCGTACCGGTGAGCACCTCGCGGACACGTTCCTTGAGGTAGGTCTGGACGTCCCGGTGGATGCCGGGATACCCGTCCACGACTTGCTGGATGGAGGCCAGGGTCTTGTCGTAGTCGACCGAGGGGTCAACGCTGATCCAGTTCTCGCCAAAGTTGACTCCCACCACCTCATCGGCGGCGAAGGCCTGACCGATGTGGGACCCGCAGTTGTTGACGCCTGGAATGGTCATCAGCTCCTGGCAGGCCAGTTGGCTGACGCGCACTTCCTCGGCGTTGGAGGTGCCGGGTTGCGTGACCCAGTGCATGAGGAAGTCACGTTCCTTGAAGGAGGGCAACAGTGACTGGCCCAGGAGCGGGGCCGCTATGATTCCGACGACGCCGAGTGCCCCCACCGCGAGGTAGCCCGGGAGCGGGCGTTTCACAATGGGACGCAGGGCGGCGCCGTACCAGCGCTTGAGGACCCGGACCACCGGCGGATCGCGGTCTTCCAGCTTGGCATTGCGCAGGAAGATGTACGCCATGGCCGGCGTGACCGTGAGGGCCACCAGCATGGACGCCAAAACCGCCAGGGTGTAGGCGGTCGCCAGGGGCCGGAAGAAGGCGCCCGTCAGGCCGTCCAGGAAGAAGATCGGCACCGTGGCGGCAACGATAATCAGGGTGGCGTAGACGATGGGGCCGCGGACTTCCAGGGAGGCGTTGACGACCACGCGGGCGGTGCTTTCGGTCCCGCCGCTGGCGCGGTGGTGCCGGAGCCGCCTGACGATGTTCTCGACGTCGATGATGGCATCGTCCACCACGACCCCGACGGCAATCACCAGCCCCGCAAGCACCATCGTATTAATCGTGCCTCCGGTCCAATACAGCACCAGGGCCGCTGCCATCAGCGACAACGGGATCGCCGTCACGCTCACCAGGGCTGTCCGCCATTGGAACAGGAAGACGCTCAGCACCAGGACGACCAGGAAGCAGCCCAGCAGCAGCGCGAGGCTCAAGTTGCCGAGCGACTCCTCGATGAACGAGGCGGGCCGGAACAGGGTGGTGTCGACTGCGATTCCGGTCAGGCCGGGCTGCAGTTCCTTGAGCGCTTCCTCGACCCCGCGGGTGACTTCGAGGGTGTTGCCCCACGGCAGCTTTTCGACGATCAGCATCAGTCCGGGGCCGCCATTGATAACCGCGTCACCGATCAGTTGCTGGTGGTCCTCCACGACGGTTGCCACGTCGGCGAGCTTCAGGGGAGGCAGTCCCTCGCGTTCCTCCAGTGGCACCTGGGCAAGGTCCGCCGGAGACGTGATGGGTTGTACGTGCCTGATGGACATGCTCTGGCTGGGTGTTTCCAGCGCCCCTCCGGTGCCGATCAAGGCACCGGGGGAGTACTTGAGCAGGCCGGCGTCCAAGGCGTCGGACGTGGAGTTCATGACGTTTTCCAGCGTCACGTTGTTGGCTGCCAGCTTGGTCGGATCAACCTGGACCTGGAGCATCTGAAGCCGTTCGCCCCAGATCGCAACGTTCGCCACGCCAGGCACCCGCAGCAGGTGTGCCCGGATGTTCCAGTAGGAAACCATGGACATTTCGATCAGGGAGCGGGTCTCTGAGGAGAGCCCGATCTTCATGACACGGCTGGTGGAGGACAGCGGCTGGAGCATTATTGGCGGCGCGGCCCAGGTCGGCAGAGTCGGTATGACCGTTGCCATCCGCTCCGACACCAGCTGCCGGGCGGTGAGCAGATCGGTCCCGGGTTTGAACTCCATCACGATGGCGGACAGCTGCGACACAGACTTCGACCGCATCTGGTCCAGGCCGTCTATGCCGTTGAAGGCCTGCTCCATCGGAACCGTTACGAGTTCCTCGACTTCGGAGGCAGTGAGACCCAGACATGCCGTCTGGACCTCGACGCGGGGCGGTGCGAACTCCGGGAAAACATCCACCGAAGCGCTGCTGAGTTGCGCGCCGCCCACGATCATGAGGGCGGCCGCCATCGCAATGATGATCGACCGGAACCTCAGGCTTGCAGCGACAATCCGGCGCATGTCAGTGCGCCGTATCGAATTCAGCGCCGAAGAGTTCAGCCGCGCCGACGGTTACGATTGCGGTGCCGACCGCGGGGCCGGCCGAGGCCGTGACCACTCCGTCCTCCACCTTGGCTACCGTGACCGACTGCCGCTGGTAGACCCGCGGGGCCGGGTTGGTGTACACCCAGGTTTTTCCGCTGGCGTCGTAGAGCAGGGCTGAGTAGGGCACGACGACGTCCTTGCCCTTTCCGGCCTTGACGGTGTCGGTCTTCAGGTCGAGGCGTTCGATTCCCTTCTCCGTCAACGTCAGTTTCGCGATGCCTGTTGCGGCATTCTTCTCCACCTTGGCGGGTTCGTTGGCCGAGACGGCGGCGGGGGCCGCCGCCGTCGTCTGGGCACATGCGGGCAACGCGAACAGAAGTGCTGCGCATAAAGCGGCCGCCAGGGGCAGGCGCCGCGAGGGCTGTTGGCTGGTCATTTTGCTTCCACCTTTTCCTGCGTAACGGGCTGGACGGGAACTTCGGCCTCGTACACTTCGGCCCACTCTTCCGGGGCGGAACCGGGCCCGAACCAGAGAGCGAGCAGGGGGAGTACGAAGATCCCGATGAGAGTTGTCGTGATGAGTCCGCAGACGATGATCAGGGCCATCGGGCCCAGGAAGGACCCGCCGACGGCGCCGCCGAAGAGTCCCGGCGGGATCAGGACCGCCACCGTGATCAGGGCTGCCTTCAGAATGGGCGAGACCCGGTCCCGGGCCGCCATCATGATGACCTTGTCAGGGGATTCGTGCGGGGCGGCCCGCCACAGCTCATCCGTCCGGGCGGAGAGCAGCGCCGCGTTGCGGGCGGCAACGGCCAGCACCGCGGCAAAGGCCGTGAGCGCCAGCACAGTGATGGCGCCTCCCGCGATCCACGCTGCCACGGCGGCCCCGGCCAGCGCGGCCGGCAGGGACAGGAAGATGGCAAGCGCCAGCTTCCAGCTCCGCACCGCTGTCTGGAGAAGGAGCAGGATTCCCAAGAGGGCAGCCGCGCCGATCCACAGAACCATGGCGTCCCCGGCGAGCTGTTCACTGTACTTGGTGGGGATTTCGGCGTGGTATTCCAGCGGGAACTGGATCTGCTCGATCGCCGCGTTGATGTCGCGCTGGATATCCGCGAGCGGACGTCCGCTGACCTCGGCCACCACATCGATCCGGCGTGAGGTGTCATCGTGCAGAATCACGACTTCATTGGGAACGAGCCGGATGTCGGCGATTTGGCCCAGCTGGACCTGGCCGCCGCTTGGCGTGTCCAGCAGGAGCTCACGGATGCTGGTCAGGTCATCCCGGACGTCCACCGCGCCGCGCACCACCACTTCAAAGACCTTCTGCTGTTCGAAGAGGTTGCCGACGACGATGCCTTGCATCAGGGCGGCGGCGGCGCGGCGTGCGTCGCCGGGTTTGATGCCGACCTTCTGCGCCGCCTCGAGGTTGACCTCGACTTCGACAATGGGCGTCATGGCGCTGGCGTTGATCGTCGGGTTCTTCACGCCGTCGACCTTTTCGATGGCCTTGCGGACCTCTTCAGCCTTCTCGCGCAGGACGGGCAAGTCTGTTCCGTAGACGCGGACGGCGAATCCGGGATCCATGCTGCTGCGCTCCTGGCCGATCTGCTGCTGGGAGTAGTTCACCACGTTGTGGGCGATGCCGGGGTAGCCCTGGACGACGTCACGGACCGCCTGCTCCGTTTCGCTGAAGTCGGCATCCGGGGTGATGGACACCCAGAGTTCCGCGGAGCTGTTCCCGACAACCTGGTCGGAGGAAATGGCGCGGCCGATGTGGCCGCCAACTCCCGAGACACCAGGCAGGGTCCGCAGTTCGTCGGACGCCTTGGACGCCACCCGACGCACCTCGTCGTTGGACGTGCCGGCCATCGAGTCCCACTGCACCAGGAGTGTCCGGTCCGGAATCGTCGGCACGACCGCCCGGTTCCCGACCAGCTGCGATGCCGCGGCGAGCCCCAGCAGTCCAACGACGGCGACAGCGACAATGCCGAGGGTGCGGCGGGAACGTGCCCCCTCGAGTGCCCTGTCGTAGGTGGACCTGGCCCGGACAACACCGGGCGAGTCCGCCCGCCGGGCTTTCTCACCGGGAAGCAGGAGGTACGCCAGGACCGGTGTCACGGACAAACCCACCAGCATTGACACGGCAAGCGCCAATGCCAGGGACCAGAAGAGGGGCTGGAAGAACGCGCCGCCGACTCCCGTGACGAACAGCGTGGGTACGAGCGCGAGGGCCATGATGAGGGACCCGTGGAACAGCGGTGTGCGGACGCTGCGGACAAGCTGGACCATGCGGAACCTGATGGTGGCATCTGTCTCGGTCCCGGTGGTCCGCAACGGCCGGCGCCGCTGCGCCTGCACATCCTCCACGATGTCTCCGACAATCACAGACACGCCCAGCAAGATGCCGGCGAGGATTGAGATATTCAGTGTGGAGTCGAGCAAGTAGAGCACCACTCCCGCCGCCATGACGGTGGTGCTGATCGCTACGAGGGCGATCACGGCCACCCGCCAGGAACGGAACAGGGCCCAGAAGAGCAGGACGGCGATCAGGAGGCTCACGAGCAGCGCCAGGCCGAGTCCGTCCACGGCATCCTGCAGGAAGGAGGCGGGCCGGAAGACGGACGTATCCATCTGGATTCCGGAAAGCCCGGGCTGCATGTCGTTCAGCGCAGCCTCGAGGTCCTTGGTGACCTGCAGCGTGCTGGCTCCGGGGAACTTCTCCACGACCAGCAGGAGGCCCGCATCCTGGCCGACGACGGCATCGCCGATCAGCGGCTGGTGGTCCTCCTTCACCTGGGCAATGTCACCCAGGAGCATGGGAGATCCGGCGTCTTCGACACTGACCTTGGCGAGGTCCTCCGGTGTTCGGATGGGCAGCACGTGCTGGATGCCCAGGCGTTGGCTTGGCGACTCCACGAACCCGCCGGTGCCGGGGGTGGACGCCTCAAGGAAGCTCAGCGGCGACACCCAGACTGCGTTGCCGGTGGTCTTGATGACCTGTTCGAGCGTGATGCCCTTGTCACGCAGCTGCGTGGGGGTCACCTCTACCTGGAGCTGCTGCTCGCGCTGTCCCCAAATGGAAACGTTGGCGACCCCGGGAATACCGATCAGCCGCGGCTTGATCTTCCACCGGGCCAGGACCGACATTTCGATCCCGGATAGCTCTTTGGAGCTCATCCGGACCATAAGGACGCGGCTGGTTGACGACAACGGCTGCATGATCAGCGGCGGCGCCGAGACGTTCGGCAGCGCGTGGGCCTGGGTCATGCGCTCGGCCACGAGCTGGCGCGCCCGCAGAAGGTCGGTGCCCGGCTCGAACACGAGCTCGATCGAGGACAGGCCGGGAACTGATTTGGACCGGATTTCATCGAGCCACGCCACCCCGTTAAGGAGGTCGGCTTCCATCGGAGCAGTGATGAGCTGTTCAACTTCGGCAGCTGAGAGGCCCAGGGCCTCGGTCTGGATCTCGACGTGGGCCGGGGCGAACTCGGGCATGCTGTCGATGGCGACGTGGGGGACGTTCACTACCCCGAAGGCAATGAGTCCGGCCGCCATGGCGAGAACCAGGATGCGGAACTGCATACTGAAACGGGTGATCCAGCCGAACATGGCTAGCCCTGTTCCAGGGAGCCGGCGTCGCAGGTGCGGCCGGCGGGGGATTTCGGCAAATGCACGGAAGAATTGCGCAATTGATACATGACAGGCTCCTCAACCCGAGACCATTTGCGAATCCCCCCAAGAGATCCCATTTCTTGCTGATCTTTATCGAATAGTGTTCCCATTTGAATCGTTTGGCAAGATCAAAATTTTAGGCCTGCTTCACGGTTTTTCACGGGTTTCTCCCAGCTTGGAGGCTCACAATGCGCTCTCCGAAGAAACTTCGCGGAAGGGCCCGGGCGCCCGTGGCCGGCCACCCGGGTGTTCGTTGTTTTTCTACTTGTTTTCCGCGCCGAGCTACCCGAATTTCTGTCGTAGTTACTTGCCCGATACGTCGGGCAATTGGCAGTAAGTACCGCTATTCCATAGGTATGTCGTTTGTAACAATTGCGGACATAGCAGCCCGCGCAGGCCGCCGGAGCGCGAGTCGACTGCGACTACCGGGCCGCAACCGGCCCGTCGGTTCAGCACGAACCAGCCCGAGGGGCTAAAGTGGTCCTATGCGCGCCGTGCTCCTGCTTAGCTAGCCGCCCGGCATCCCGGCGAGACCTCGTTTCCGAAGAGTCCCCGGATTGCCGAGCGGCGGCCCCTCCATGTCGAGGGGCTTTTGTGTGTCCGGGGTAAATTCCGGTCCGCAACGCACGAAGTTACAGCAGGAGTACCACGTACGGACAGTATGGAGTCAGGACCGGGCAGCCGGCCGTGACAGTGCAGACTTGATGGTGAACAGGCCTGGCGGCAGGCAGGCCTGAAGGTAGACAGGCCTGGGTAACAGGCCGCACAGAACAGAAGAGGCCAGCAGTGAGCGTTCAGCCGGAAACACAGACCGGATCGCCAGCAGCCGCGGCGGAGGGGCCTGAGGAAGGTGCCTACAGCTTCGCGGCAATGGAAGCCAAATGGCCGCAGGTCTGGGAAGACCTGAAGGTCTTCACGCCGCTCGACGACGGCTCAAAGGAACGCCGCTACGTGCTGGACATGTTCCCGTATCCGTCCGGTGACCTTCACATGGGCCACGCCGAGGCGTTCGCGATGGGCGACGTTGTGGCGCGCTACCTGCGCCAGCAGGGCTACGATGTGCTGCACCCGATCGGCTGGGACTCCTTCGGCCTGCCCGCGGAAAACGCGGCGATCAAACGCAACGCGCACCCCAGTGAGTGGACGTACGCCAACATCGACACCCAGGCGGCGTCGTTCAAGCGCTACGCAATCTCCGCGGACTGGTCCCGCCGGCTGCACACCTCGGACCCGGAGTACTACCGCTGGACCCAGTGGCTGTTCACGCGGTTCTACGAACGTGGACTGGCCTACCGCAAGAATTCGCCGGTCAACTGGTGCCCCAAGGATCAGACCGTGCTGGCCAACGAACAGGTGGTCAACGGCGCCTGCGAGCGGTGTGGCACTCCCGTGACCAAGAAGTCCCTGAACCAGTGGTACTTCAAGATCACCGACTACGCTGACCGCCTGCTCGATGACATGGACGAACTGCGCGGGCACTGGCCCGAACGCGTCCTGGCGATGCAGAAAAACTGGATCGGCCGTTCCGAGGGTGCCCACGTCAACTTCGTGATCGAGGCCGACGGCGGCAAGGCCGCCAAGGACGTCACCGTCTTCACGACGCGCCCGGACACCCTCTACGGCGCCACGTTCTTCGTCGTCGCCGCCGACGCGCCGCTCGCCGTCGAACTGGTCACCGACGAGCACGCCGCCGCCCTGGACGCCTACCGGGAGCAGGTCAAGGCGCTCTCCGAAATCGAGCGCCAGTCCACCGAGCGCGAGAAGACCGGCGTCTTCACCGGGCGCTACGCGACCAACCCGCTCAACGGCGAAAAGCTGCCCGTCTGGGCCGCCGACTATGTCCTGGCCGACTATGGCACAGGCGCCATCATGGCCGTCCCGGCCCATGACCAGCGCGACCTCGACTTCGCCAAGACCTTTGACCTGCCCGTCCGGGCAGTCCTGGACACGGGCGAGGAAGACCCGGCTGCCACGGGCATCGCCACCACCGGCGAGGGGACCCTGATCAACTCCGGCGGCCTCGACGGGCTGCCCAAGGCCGAGGCCATCCCGGCGGCCATCGAAATCCTGCGCGAGTTGGGCACCGGCGAGAAGTTCGTGAACTTCCGGCTGCGTGACTGGCTGCTCAGCCGGCAGCGGTTCTGGGGCACACCGATCCCCATCATCCACTGCCCGGCCTGCGGGGAGGTCCCGGTCCCGGATGATCAGCTGCCCGTGACCCTGCCGGCGGACCTGCGCGGCGAGGACCTGTCCCCGAAGGGCACGTCACCGCTCGCCGCGGTCGAAAGCTGGGTCAATGTCGAGTGCCCCAACTGCCAGGGCCCGGCCAAGCGGGACACGGACACGATGGACACCTTCGTGGATTCCTCCTGGTACTTCCTGCGCTTCGTCTCTCCGCAGTACACCGGCGGTCCGTTCGATCCGGAGAAGATCAACGACTGGATGCCGGTCGGACAGTACGTGGGCGGCGTGGAGCACGCCATCCTGCACCTGCTCTATGCGCGGTTCTTCACCAAGGTCATCCACGACCTCGGCATGATTGAGGCGGACGAGCCGTTCAGCGCACTGCTGAACCAGGGGCAGGTGCTCAACGGCGGCAAGGCCATGAGCAAGTCCCTGGGCAACGGCGTCGACCTCGGCGAGCAGTTGGACAAGTTCGGTGTGGACGCTGTCCGCCTGACCATGATCTTCGCCTCCCCGCCGGAGGACGACGTCGACTGGGCGGACGTATCGCCGTCGGGCTCCGCCAAGTTCCTGGCCCGGGCCTGGCGCCTCGGGCAGGACGTCACAAGCGCACCCGGCGTCGATGCCGCCACCGGTGACCGTGCGCTGCGCACCGTCACCCACCGCACGATCGCCGATGCGCAGGCCCTGCTGGACAACAACAAGTTCAACGTGGTTGTCGCAAAGCTGATGGAACTGGTCAACGCGACCCGCAAGACCATAGATGCAGCCAGCGGTGCCGGCGGTGCGGACCCAGCAGTCCGCGAGGCCGTCGAGGCCGTAGCCGTAATCCTGAGCCTGTTTGCACCGTATACCGCCGAGGATCTGTGGAACGTCCTGGGGCACCCGGCATCGGTCGCCAACGCCGGCTGGCCCACGCACGACGACGCACTGCTCGTGGAGGACACGGTCACCGCCGTCGTCCAGGTGCAGGGCAAGGTGCGGGACCGGCTGGAGGTTTCCCCGGACATCTCCGAGGAGGACCTGCGCGAACTGGCGCTGGCATCGGAAAATGTCCAGCGCGCCCTCGATGGCCGTGCCCTGCGCACGGTGATCGTACGGGCGCCTAAACTGGTCAACATCGTCCCGGCCTAGCCGGACGTACCAGCTTGACACTGGCCGCCGGCTGATCCCGGCGGCCAGTGCAGACAACCAGCGCAGACAATGGGACGGGCACAAGTGCCCCCGCCGGAGAAGCAAGTCCACGCGTCCCCACAGCAGGAGGTCCTTCGTGCCACACCGCGAGCCGTCAGGCTGGCCATGGCTGCGCGAGCGGCTTGTTCGCCTGCGGCAGGGTTCCCGGGACAGCATCCCCGAAGCGGCTCCCGCCGCCGTCGTGCAGGTTGCGGTGGTCACGGACTCTGCCGCCGCGCTGCCCGCGGACTGGGTCCGGGCTTTCGCTGCTGACGGCCGGCTCACCGTGGTCCCGATGCCCGTGATGATCGGCGCCGAAATCTACGGCGAGGGTGAGGACGACATTGCGGAGACCATCGCCGTGGCCCTGGCCAGCGGCAAGCCCGTCAAGACCTCGCGTCCGTCACCGGGACAGTTTGAACACGCCTACCGGGAGGCCAGCGAGCGTGGCTTCCAGTCGGTGGTCTCCATTCACATCTCGGCGGGGCTGTCCGGGACAGCCGACGCCGCCCGCCTGGCAGCCCAACGGGTCGGCATACCCGTAGAGGTCCTCGACTCCCGGACGGTCGGAATGGCCCAGGGGATGGGCGTGCAGGGCGCGGTGGTCGCGGCCGCCGACGGCAGGAGCGCGGCCGACGTCTTGGCCTTCGCGCAGGACCGGCTGGACCGGACCAAAGTGTACTTCTATGTCCCGACCCTGGAACAGTTGCGCCGGGGCGGCCGGATCGGGGCGGCGGCCTCGCTCTGGGGGACCATGTTCTCCATCAAACCCATCCTGGCGGTGGAAGACGGCCGGATCATCCCGCTGGAAAAGGTCCGGTCAGCGGCGAAGGCCATCGCACGCCTGGAAGAAATCGTGGCCGCGGACGCCTCCGGCCGCCCTGCCGGGCAGGCGCGGCTGGCTGTGCACCACTTTGGCAACCAGGCCGAGGCCGAAGACCTTGCCCGGCGCCTGGCCGTGGCATTACCGGCATGTCCGCCGGCCCAGATCAGCGCTCTCCCGGCAGTCCTGGCGGCCCACGCCGGGCTCGGTGTGCTCGCCGTGATCGTGGGGGAGGGCAGCACCCCTGCTGCAGCGAAGCCCGATGCCTTCGCCGGGGACATCGCCAGCCCGGACAGCGGGGAAGCGCACCCTGGCAGGGCGGCGGCCGAAGCGACGGAAACCGGCGACTAGCGCGGCGGGTCCATCCGCTCGGACGCCGGACTCTGGCCGTGAACGGGCGGCGGCGGTAAAGTCACTCCACCGAACCCAGCGAACCAGCGAATCCGGAGGCCGCCATGGCAATGCAGGTGCACCACGTAGTCCAGTTCGATCGCGACGTTGCCGAAGAGGTGACCAAGTGGCTGAAATACCTCAAAGGCCAAGTGACCAGCGTTCAATTCCTCACCACCACGGTCCCGGATCCCAAGGCCGCGGACAAATGGCGGGTGCAGTACGAGGCATACATCACCTACCAGAAGTGAACCCCCGACTGTAGCTGCATTTCAGGGGGTGGGCACGGGCGATGTCCGTCCGGGCGTGGGCGATGCTGTACGCGCGGGTGTGGCTGGTTCCGTTGGCGCTGTCTCTGGCGTTGTCGCTGACACGGACGTCGGCGGGATGGTTGGTGGGGCGGCCGGCTCGGACGTTGGCGGGGCGGGCGTTTCCGGGACCGTCGGTGGGGCGGCCGGCTCGGACGTTGGCGGGGCGGGCGTTTCCGGGACCGTCGGTGGGGCGGCCGGCTCGGACGTTGGCGCGGCGGGCGTTTCCGGGACCGTCGGTGGCGCGGCCGGCTCGGACGTTGGTGCGGCGGCCGGCTCGGACGTTGGCGCGGCGGGTGTTTCCGGGACCGTCGGCACGGTGACTGGCGCGGACGTTGGCTCGGTGGTCGGTATGACGGTTGGCGTCGTGGGCGCGGGTACCGACACTGACGTTGGTGGAGTCGTTGGCGTTAGGGAGGCCGGCGGGGCTGTGGGAGGCGGAGTCGTTGGCGGCGGGGTTGGCCCGGGGGCTGGCTGATTCGGCCCGATAGTGTAGCTGGGCTGCTGGCCTGAGCCGTTGACCCACAGGGCGGCCTGCACCCGGCGGGCACTTCCGGGCTCCAGCCACCAGAGCACCTGTACGTTGCAGTGGTAGACAATCGTGACATTGGCGACGGCGCCCTGCGGCGGAACTGCATGGATCGAGGTGGCGGCTGTTTGGGTGGTCCAGATGAAATTCTGGTCGGCAGTCATTCCGGCCGTGCCGTCGACCGAAACATGCGCTATGCCGTACAGACCGTACTGGGGGCAGAAACTGCTTTCCAGAGAAAAATTGACCACCTGGGTTGAGGTGGCTTGCGTTGTGTCTGCCACGACCGGTGGGGCTGGCAGCATGGTGCCGCCAAGCGCCAGCACCGCCGCGGGCCCAAACAACCACTTCATTGCACACCAGCTTTCGACGCCTGAAATTTACCTCCAGGCGATCAGGGTTGCCCCCAGCCGGCAAAGTCTTCTCGATTGGATGCAGACGTTACCACCGGGTCCGGGCGGGCACCAGCGTAGGGAATACTTGCCTGATGCCGCGGATCTACGCGTATTACTCAGGTATATCCACATACGCCCGGTCCCCGGTATCAGCGGGGGTGAGGGCTGCCTAGAGTCGTTCCATGCCACGCCGCAACCCGGGAACTGAATCCGCCACAGGCGTCAGGGTTGCCCGTGATCGCCTGGCAGCGACGCGCTGGGCTGCCCGGGGTGCGGAAGATACTGCGGAGCCGGGCGAATCCCCGGCTCCGGGCCGGGAACCGGGCGACTCAGCGGGGCTGCTGGAGTTGCAGGTTCCGGCGCCCGGCAGCCCTGTCCCGGTCCGGGCTGATGGCGTCCTCGCTGCTGGACGATGCGTCGGGGGCGGCCCTTCACACCATGCGGATGAAACCCGCGGGTACCGCCGGGGAAGAAGGCCGACGCTGGCTATGCGATTTCGGGCCAGGACAGGGGTTAAGGCCGCTGCCCTGCTGGGCGTCCTTGCCGTTGTGCTGGGCGGCTGCTTCTGGTGGCAGGCCGGAACCGGCGGCGCGCAGGTGGTGGCTCTCAGCGACTCCGCCCCGGCCGCCGAGGAAGCACCCGATCCGGCGGATGACGGGTCAACCGCGCCGCCGGGAGATGAGGCCACCGCGGCGCCCGAAAGGATCGAGGTCCATGTTGCCGGTGCCGTGGCCAGCCCGGGGGTGGTTCAACTGCCGGCGGGAAGCCGGCTGCATGAGGCGATTGCAGCGGCGGGCGGACCCACGGTCCTCGGGGATCCGGACCGGCTCAACCTGGCCGCCGTGCTGGAGGATGGGCAGAAGGTCCTGGTGCCCATCCGCGGCGAACCCGGTCAGGCCGATACGCCCACGGACGGCCCACCTGCGCCCGGTTCCGGTCCGGGCGGCACGGGGCCAGTCGGCGGAGGCGGGAAGGTCAACCTCAACACCGCCGGCCTCGAGGAACTCGGGACCCTCCCGCGCGTCGGGCCGGTGCTGGCGCAGCGGATCGTGGATTGGCGCCAGCAGCACGGGCGGTTCAAGACAGTGCAGGAGCTCGACGCCGTCGACGGGATCGGTCCGAAGTTGCTCGAGGCCCTGCTCCCGTTGGTGGGTATCTGACGTGGCAAATCCTGAGATGGAAAAGCCTGACACTGCACAGCCTGGCACTGCACGGCGTGGCGTGGACCGGACCGGCCCGCTGGGTTCTGTGGCGGTCCCGCAGAGTCGCTGGCAGCGCTACGTCGATGCGGCCGTCGATTCCCCGGCGCCTGCGGAGCACGAGGATCCGGTGGCCTCCGGCCGGATCCGCGGATCCGGTAAACCCGCGCGAGACACCGCCGCGCGTCGGCGCCCGATCGAACGGACACGACGGACGGACCTTCGTCTGGTGCTCCCGGCACTTCTTGTCTGGGGGACCGCCGTTGCCGGAAACTGGCTGTCCCCTGCAGGGCTGGCCGGTCTCTGCACGGCGCTGGCGGCGGCCGGAGGCATGCTCTTCCTGGCCGGTCGCGTCATCCTCGGCCGTTCTGGGCTCCGCCCGGCGAGGGAGCGGGGCGCCAGGATTGGGCGGGGTGGCCACGGGCGCGGCCGCAGCGCCGGGCAGGCGGTTCCGCGCAGCATTCGCGCCACAGTGGCAGCGGCGCTGCTGTTGTCCTTCGCGGCAGGCTCACACGCCGCCGTCGAGGCCTCCCGGCGGCACGACGGCGCCATAGCAGAAGCTGTGGCCGCCCGCGCGGCCGTCGTCGCGGAACTGGAAATTGCAGGCGCCCCACGGCCGCTCAGGATTCCCGGTGCCGGTGGCCTGCCGGACCGCTGGGCAGTTCCCGTGATCCTGACGGCGATGACCTTCGGCGGCCACAGGGTCGCCGGGGACGCACGGATCGTGGTCATGGGCGGGGCCACCTGGGGAGACGCCGTTCCGGGCCAGCTCCTGCGCGCCACAGGCAAACTCCGTCCCGCCGCGCCAGGGGAGCCGGAGGCCGGACTCCTGGCAGCGACGTCTGCGCCAACCCTGCTGCGGGGACCCGGGCCCTGGCAGCAGGGTCCCGGGGAGCTTCTCCGCGCCTTCACCGCCGCGGCGGCAAGGTTCGGGGGCGACGCCGGCGGGCTGCTGCCCGGCATGGTCACCGGCGACACCAGCGCCCTGGACCCCGAGTTGGAAGCCGCCATGAAGACCGTCGGGATGACGCATCTGACCGCCGTCAGCGGGGCCAACTGCAGCCTGATCCTCGGGACGCTGCTGCTCGCCGCCCGCACGCTCCGCCTTCCGCGCGCGGCCGCCGCCGCGGCCAGCCTCGCGGGGCTGGCGCTGTTCGTCGTCATGGTGGGACCGGATCCGAGTGTGCTGCGGGCCGCACTCATGGGCAGCATCGGCCTCGCGTCCGTAGCTCTTGGCCGGGCGGGGCGCGGACTCAGCCTGCTCTGTGTTGCCGTCATCGGCCTACTGCTGGCGCAGCCGGTCCTGGCTGCCAGCTTCGGATTCCTGCTCTCGGTCCTGGCCACGCTGGGAATCGTAGTCGCCGGACGCCGCATCATGGACTGGCTGCCGCCTTCGGTGCCGCGCTGGGCGGCAGCCGGCGTCGCCGTACCCCTGTCCGCCCAGCTCTTCTGCGCCCCGGCGATCGTGTTGTTGCAGCCGCAGTTCGGCGCCTACACCCTGCCCGCGAATGTGGCCGCCGCAGCGCTCGTGGCGCCAGTTACACTCCTCGGCACTGCCGCCGTGGTGCTCCTGCCCGCTCTCCCGGCCGCAGCGGGCCTCCTCATGGCCGCCGCTGCTGCCTTCGCAGGCGCGGTGGCGGGGGTCGCCCGGTTCTTCGCGGCACTCCCGGGCGCCGCCCTGCCGTGGCCGGAAGGAGTCTTCGGTGCAGCCACCATGGGAATGTTTTCCGCGGCTGTGCTGGCGGCGGCGTGGCTCGCCCTGCACCCTGCCGCGGCCGCCCGTGGCGTCCTCGCGGCACACGTACGGGTGGTCGCCGTCCTCGACGGACGCTCGCATGCGGCGGCACGGTCAGCCGTCCTGCGGGCCGTCAGCCGCGGCTTGGAGCACCGGTCCGGGCGTGGGACGCTTAGAGTCCGCAAACCAACTTCCGGGAGGAATCGAGAGTGGCTGCTGCCCAGACCCAACGGCCCAGGACCTCGGCGTCGAACACCGCCACCTGGCGTGATGTGACACCTGCTGCCGTCGTCCTGGTGGGCGGTCCGGAAGACTACATAGGTGCCCGGGCCATGGACCGTATCCGCGCGCAGGTCCGCGCGGTGGCGCCCGACGTCGAAATTACGCGGCTCAATGCCGGCAGCTACACGGCCGGGTCCCTGGCCATGAACGTCAGCCCTTCGCTGTTCGGCGAACAAAAGCTCATCGAGGTCGACGGGCTCGAGGCGATGAACGATGCCTTCCTCGCCGATGCCCTGAAGTATGTGGTCCAGCCCGAACCGGAGGCCTTCCTGGTGCTCCGCCACGGCGGGGGAGTCCGCGGCAAGAAGCTGCTGGACGCCATCAAGGCCGCGGGCTGGCCCGTTGTCGACTGCCAGCCGCTCAAGAAAGACGCCGAGAAGATCGCCTTCGTCACGGCCGAGTTCCGGGCGGCCTCCCGGCGTATCGACCCCGACGCCGTGCACGCCCTGGTCAATGCGGTTGGCGCGCAGCTCGCGGAACTCGCCGCCGCCTGCAGCCAGCTGATCGCTGACGCCACCACCGGCGTGGACGCGGCCATGGTGGACAAGTACTACGGCGGCCGGGTCGAGGCAACGGGTTTCAAGGTCGCCGACGCCGCGATGGCCGGCAACGGCCCGCTGGCCCTGTCCACACTTCGCCACGCCCTGGCCACCGGCGCGGACCCGGTGCCGATCGTGGCTGCCCTGGCGTCGAAGTTGCGTTCCCTGGCCAAGGTGGCCGGCGCGCAGGGGTCGTCGTCGCAGATCGCCAAGCAACTGGGTATGCAGCCCTGGCTCGTCGAACAGGCCCAGCGGGAAGTCCGGCGCTGGACGCCCGAGGGGCTGGTCCGCTCGATCCAGGTCACCGCCGAGGCCGACGCCCAGGTCAAGGGCCTCTCCCGGGATCCTGTCTATGCCGTGGAACATGCGGTAACGGTGATTGCCACCTCGGCCAGGAGTTCCTGACACCCGCGTTCGAACCCAGGGGCCCGGCGTGTCGGCCCTGCGGGTCCGGCCGGACCGGGGCCCGGCGTGTTGGCCCTGCGAGTCCGGCCGGACCAGGTGCGGCGTGTCGGCCCTGCTGGCGCGGACCCGGCAGCGGGCAGCCGGCGGGGTACCGGAGTAGTACGAGAACGGGTGCGGAGTCGGCCCCTTGCGGAACCGGTTTAACTGGATGTGGCCGGCACCCCAGGGGGTGCCGGCCACAATCATCAGTTCAAGTGAACTGGAAACCTTAGAGCGCGTTGACCTTCTTGGAGATGGCCGACTTGCGGTTTGCAGCGTTGTTCTTGTGGAGAACACCCTTGCTGACGGCCTTGTCCAGCTTGCGGCTGGCAGAAAGCAGTGCAACAGCCGCAGCATCCTTGTCGGTGGACTCAACGGCGGTGTTGACGGCGCGGATGGCCGTCTTCAGCTCAGACTTGACTGCGTTGTTGCGCAGGCGAGCCTTTTCGTTGGTCAGGATGCGCTTCTTCTGGGACTTGATATTAGCCACGTGTGAACTCTCTTTTTCAATGCGGAAAATGGTCTAGAGGGCTTTCAGATTGGCCATTGACTGAGCGGCGTGGGGATACCTATGGCGACCAACCATCTGTGGCCGTCGACCTGCACGGACACACAGCTGTAAATAATAGCAGAGATCAACGTACAGGCACGAGTGCGCGTGGCGATCCGCCGCCGCGCACGGTGTCCGCCGGGTCAGCTCCAGCCGTGCCGCTGCCGCAGCGCGGCCGCGATGTGGTTGAAGCGGCCTGCGTCCAGGATCGCTCCTTCGCGCCGGATGTCCTTCGCGTTGATCTGCAGAACCCGGTCCAGCTTCGCTTCGCTGGGCCGCCACTGGCGGTCCCAGGGTCCCGTGCCGATGTCCACGTAGTCATCCGACCGGCGGGAGTCGCCGTCGTGGTCCTTGCTCGTCAGCATCAGGCCCAACAAATACCGGCCGCTGGTGCCCACCAGCAGCACCGGGCGGTCCTTGCCCTGGGAGTGGTCCTCTTCGTAGGGCACCCAGGTCCAGACGATTTCGCCGGGCTCGGGCAGGCCGTTGGGTGCGGGGGCATAGCGGACGGCGGCCCGCCCCTGGAAGTCGCCGGGATATGTTCCGGTCAGTCCGGCGGCCGGGGTGCCCCCTGTGGAGCGGGCCGGGGTGCCGGGACGCGCCTGGCCCGGCCGCCGCTTCGCCGCAGGCTTTCGGGCGGGTTTTGCCGCCGGCCCACGGGTGGTTCCCGGTGCGGAGCCGCCAAGTTTATCCAGGAAGCGCAGGGCATCGCGGACCGCGCCGCTGATCGATCGTAAGTTCCAAGCCATGGGGAAACCATACCGGCACCCCTGCAGAGAAAGGGGCAGGGAATGAGCGGGGGATAGGTGGGGCAGAGGGTGGCCGCAGTCGGCCGGCGGGCAGGCAGGGGCGGACCCAGGCACGGCGCAGCACGCAGCCAGATCCGCGCGCGGAACCGCAGCCGAGCCGAAGCCAGATCCGCGGGCGGAATCCCTCCGAGAGTCCACCGGACCCAGGAGAGTCCGCAACGCAACGCAGGGATGCACTGCCACTGGCCCGGACGTGGGAGACTATAGGGACAGAAATGCGCCACGTCGCAGGATGGCATACGAGCATCCGCACCGAGCCGTGGAAAAGCCAACCGTAATGCCAACAGTAAGGACCCTGCGTGTCTCCCATGGCCCGCACCGCCCCGGTGCCCGCCGCAACAGATCCGGCCATCATCCGGAACTTCTGCATCATTGCGCACATTGACCACGGCAAATCCACACTGGCCGACCGGATGCTCCAGTTCACCGGTGTTGTCCAGTCCCGTGACATGAAGGCCCAGTACCTGGACCGCATGGACATTGAGCGCGAACGCGGCATCACCATCAAATCCCAGGCCGTCCGCATGCCCTGGGAACTCGACGGCACCAGCTACGCGCTGAACATGATCGACACCCCCGGGCACGTCGACTTCACGTACGAGGTCTCCCGCTCGCTCGCGGCCTGCGAAGGCGCGATCCTGCTGGTGGACGCGGCCCAGGGCATCGAGGCCCAGACTCTCGCCAACCTCTACCTGGCGATGGAAAACAACCTCACCATCATCCCGGTCCTGAACAAGATCGACCTCCCGGCAGCCCAGCCCGAGAAATACGCGGCGGAACTCGCCAACCTGATCGGCGGCGACCCCGACGACGTGCTCCGCGTCTCCGGCAAGACCGGCATGGGCGTCGAGGTCCTGCTGGACAAGATCGTCCGCGACCTGCCGGCACCGGTGGGCGACCCGAACGCCCCCGCCCGGGCCATGATCTTCGACTCGGTCTACGACACCTACCGCGGTGTGGTCACCTACGTCCGCGTCGTCGACGGCATGCTGCACCCGCGTGAACGCATCCAGATGATGTCCACCCGTGCCACGCACGAGCTCCTTGAGATTGGTGTGAGCTCCCCGGAACCCACCCCCTCCAAGGGCCTTGGCGTCGGCGAGGTCGGCTACCTCATCACCGGTGTGAAGGACGTCCGCCTGTCCAAGGTGGGCGACACCGTCACCAACCTGGCCAAGCCCGCCACCGAGTCCCTCCCCGGCTACGCGGACGCCAAGCCGATGGTGTTCTCCGGCCTGTATCCGCTCGATGGCACGGACTATCCGGTGCTCCGCGATGCGCTGGAGAAGCTGATGCTCAACGACGCCGCACTGGTGTACGAGCCCGAAACGTCGGCCGCGCTGGGCTTCGGCTTCCGGGTGGGATTCCTGGGCCTGCTGCACCTGGAAATCACCCGCGAGCGGCTCGAACGCGAATACAACCTGGACCTCATTTCCACCGCGCCCAACGTGGAATACGAGGTCACGCTGGAGGACAAGAAGGTCGTCCACGTCACCAACCCCAGCGAATACCCCACCGGCAAGATCGCTGAGGTCCGTGAGCCGATGGTGTCCGCCACCATCCTTGCGCCGAACGAGTTTGTCGGCGCCATCATGGAGCTGTGCCAGAGCCGGCGCGGCGTCATGGGCGGCATGGACTACCTCTCCGAGGACCGGGTGGAAATCCGCTACCGCCTGCCGCTGGCCGAAATCGTCTTCGATTTCTTCGACATCCTCAAATCCAAGACCCGCGGCTACGGGTCACTGGACTGGAAGGCCGACGGCGAGCAGGTGGCCGACCTGGTCAAGGTGGACATCATGCTCCAGGGCGAACAGGTTGATGCGTTCTCCGCCATCACCCACCGCGACAAGGCCTACGCCTACGGCGTGATGATGACCGGCAAGCTGCGCGAACTCATCCCGCGCCAGCAGTTCGAGGTGCCCATCCAGGCCGCCATCGGCTCCAGGATCATCGCCCGCGAAAGCATCCGCGCCATCCGCAAGGACGTCCTTGCCAAGTGCTACGGCGGTGACATCACCCGAAAGCGCAAGCTGCTGGAAAAGCAGAAGGAAGGCAAGAAGCGCATGAAGATGGTGGGCCGCGTCGAGGTGCCGCAGGAGGCTTTCATCGCCGCGCTGACAACGGACGAGTCCAAGGACAAGGCCAAGAAGTAACGGTGCAGGTAATGATTGTTGCTGCAGTATCGGCAGGCCGGGCCCGTGCCTAGCGTTCTTCCCCTCGGCGACCCGGCGCCGGCGGACGGGCTGCTGCCCGCCCAGGCGGGCGAGGGCGCCGATCAGCGAGCATTCGGGCTGTACGTGCACATCCCGTTCTGCGCGGTCCGCTGCGGGTACTGCGACTTCAACACCTACACCGCCACCGAGCTGGGCGGCGGGGCCTCCCAGGACGCCTACGCCGCCACCGCGATCGCGGAAGTGGAGTTCGCCGCCGCGGCCCTGAAGGGCAGCGGCCTGCCCGGCCGCCCCCTCAGCACGGTCTTCTTCGGCGGCGGCACCCCCACCCTGCTGCCGGCGGAGGATCTGGCGCGCATCCTCAGCGCCGCGATCGACGCCTGGGGACTGCGGCCCGGCGCCGAGGTGACCACCGAGGCGAACCCCGATTCCGTCACGCCCGCATCCCTGCAGCTGCTAGCCGACGCCGGGTTCACCCGCGTTTCGTTCGGCATGCAGTCGGCTGTGCCGCACGTCCTGAAGGTCCTGGACCGCACCCACACGCCCAGCCGGGTGCCCGAGGTGGTGCAGTGGGCGCGTAATGCCGGGCTCTCGGTCAGCCTCGACCTCATTTACGGGACGCCGGGGGAGTCGTTGGAGGACTGGCGCTACTCGCTCGAGACCGCACTGTCCTACGCCCCCGACCACATCAGCGCCTATGCCCTGATCGTTGAAGACGGCACAAAGCTTGCCGCGCAGATCCGCCGTGGCGAAGTGCCGGAAATCGACGACGACGACCACGCCGCCAAATACGAACTCGCCGACGAACTGATTTCCGCCGCCGGGCTCAACTGGTACGAGGTCAGCAACTGGTCCCGCACCCCCGAACAGGCCTGCCGGCACAACCTCGCTTACTGGCGCGGGGACGACTGGTGGGGCATCGGGCCGGGGGCGCACTCGCACGTGGGCGGCGTCCGCTGGTGGAACGTCAAGCACCCCACCGCCTACGCCAACCGCCTCGGCGCCGGCGCCTCACCCGCCGCCGGACGCGAAACGCTGGACTCTGAAACCCGCAACGTGGAACGGGTCATGCTCGAGGCCCGGCTCAATTCCGGGCTCGACATCCCAAGCCTCGGCGGCCTGGGGGACACCGGCAGGCACGCTGTGGCGGGGCTGATCGCGGACGGCCTCGTGGACCCCGCGGCGGCTTTCAAAGGCCGGCTCATTCTCACCCTTAAGGGCCGGCTGCTGGCCGACGCCGTCGTCCGCAGGATCCTGCCGGACTAGTCTGCCGCCAAAACTTCCACGACTTGGCTGCCCGCACCAGCGGCCACAACACCCTGCCGCACAAAACAGAGCCGGCCGCTGCCCCTGACGGGCGGCGGCCGGCTCTCGTGCTTGGGTCCGGGCCGGCTATTTGATCCAGCGCAGGTTGACCTCGTAGCGGTGCGGCTGGCCGCGGTTGACGTGGATGCCTGCCGCCACCGAGAAGCACGTCACGGCGATCCAGATCACCGTGGCGAGCACGGCGAAGAGGTTGCCCACCACCGGGATGAAGACCAGCAGATTGGCCAGCACTGCGGCCAGGGTCGGCGGCAGCGTGAAATTGAGGGCTTCCTTGGATTCCTGTGCCGTGAACGGGCCGCGGTCCTTGAAGATGAGGTAGATCAGCAGCGACGGCACGCAGCCCAGGATGCCGCCGAAGTGCGCGAGCGTGGCCCACTGGCGGTCCTCGCTGGCCGTCAGCGGCAGCGCGTTTGCCGGAACGCCATGGTACGGGGGCTGGCCATGGCCAGCCTGATTGCCCGTGTGTTCGCGTGCGTTATCTGCCACGGTGTAGCCCTTCGGATTGCGGTGATGCGTTGCTGCCTGGGTTGTGCCTGAAATAGCCGGGACCGCGCTGGAAGCGCGGCCGCCGTTTCAAGAATACTTGCTCGGGCAAGGAAATGGAGATCAGGGGCGGCCGCCGCGGCGGACTAGGGCACGGTGAGGAAGTCAATGACCTCTTCCACGCGGCCAAGCAGCGACGCCTCCAGATCAGCGTAGCTGCGGACAGCCCCCAGGAGTTTCTGCCAGCCGAGGCCGATGTCCTCCTTCGTGGAGTGGGGCCACCCGAAAGCCATGAGGATCCCGGTCTTCCAGTCCGTGCCGCGGGGGATCACGGGCCACTGCTCGATCCCCAGGACCGAGGGCCGGATGGCCTGCCACACGTCCACGTAGGGGTGCCCCACAATCAGGACGTTGCCTGCGGCGCCCGGTGAGGCCATGACGGCGTCGGCGATCCGCGACTCCTTGGAGTCGGCCACCAAGTGGTCTACGAGCACGCCGAGGCGCCGGCCAGGGCCCGGGCGGAAGTCCGCCACGGCGGCCGCGAGGTCGTCAATGCCGTGCAGGGGCTCGACGACGATGCCCTCCACCCGGAGGTCATCGCCCCAGACCTTCTCCACCAGCTCGGCGTCGTGCTTTCCTTCCACCCAGATGCGGCTGGCCTTGGCCACCTGTGCGCGCTGCCCGGCCACCCGCACCGAGCCCGACGCCGTGCGGCCGGCACCGGCGGCCGGTGCCGTCTTTTTCGGGGCCGGCGGCATCAGGCGGATGGGCTGGCCGTCCAAGAGGAAGCCGAAGCCGAGGCGGAAGGATCGCGACTTGCCCCGCCGGTCCTCCAGCGCCACCACGTGCATGCCGCCGGACTTCTCCACCCGGGTTACGGCGCCCACCCAGCCGGACTGGACCTCCTCGAGGACCATCCCGCGTTCCACCGGGACTTCCGGCAACTGGGTCTTGGCGGGGGCGGACAGGTCCTGGGGTCCCCAGTTCTGGTACGACATCTCTTCACGCTTACTTTGCACTCGGAATGTACGGCGGTCGGTGGAACTCTCCGGGGGCCGGAACCGGACCGCGACGGCGCGGCAACGGCAGCATCTGCCACGGTCTCGGCGCCGGCGTGACGGGAATCGCGTTCCCGCGGGCCACGCCTGGAGCGAATCCAATGCTAACAACGCGGCGACTCATATTAGACTGGTTAGCACTTAGGCATGTCGAGTGCTAACCCTTGTCCTGTGGCGGGCCGTCCGTGCACCACTGGTGTACCCGGACCGGACGCGGGGGGTGGCACCGGCTGCGGGACAGTCGATTGGAGGTGGAGCGTGAGCGAACCGCGCAAACTCGAAGTGCTGCGCGCCATCGTGGAGGACTACGTCCATTCGCGTGAGCCCGTTGGTTCCAAAGCGCTCGTTGAACGGCACCATCTCGGCGTCTCGAGCGCCACGATCCGAAATGACATGGCGGCGCTGGAAGACGAGGGCCTGATCACGGCACCGCACACGAGTGCAGGCCGGATCCCCACTGACAAGGGCTACCGGTTGTTCGTCGACCAGATCTCAGCGGTGAAGCCGTTGTCCCAGGCCGAGCGTCGGGCCATTCAGGCGCTGCTGGAAGGATCCGAGGACCTTGACGACATCCTTGACCGGACCGTGAGGCTCCTCTCGCACCTGACCAACCAGGTCGCCGTCGTGCAGTATCCGCTGCTCAGCCGCGCCCGGGTGCGGCACATTGAGTTCGTGCTGCTGGCGCCCAGGAAAGTGCTGGCTGTTCTGATCGCTGACACCGGCAAGGTGGAGCAGCGCGTGATCGACGTCGGGCAGGACATTCCCGACGACGCGCTGTCGGAATTGCGGAGCAGCTTTCTGGCCAGCCTCTCCGGTACGCCGCTGAGCCTGATGCCGCAGCTGCTGCCCGCCGTCGTTGCCGGTGGCCCGCCCGCGCGGCGCGGAGCAGCCCAGGCGCTGGCCCGCGGCCTTGAGGCCCTGGCCACGAGCAGCCGTGAAGAGCGCATGGTCATGGCCGGCACCGCCAACCTGGCCCGCTCCAATGTGGACTTCCCGCTCAGCATCGGCCCCGTGCTGGAGGCCCTCGAGGAACAGGTGGTCATGCTCCGCCTGCTCAGCGAAATGGCCGAAGACCCGCGCGGCGTGACCGTCAGCATCGGCCGGGAAAACCCCTACGACGGTCTCGCCGAGGCCTCGGTCGTGGCCACCGCCTACGGGCCGGACGCCACGGCCAAGGTCGGAGTGCTTGGGCCCACCCGGATGGACTATCCCACCACCATGGCCGCCGTCCGAGCGGTGGCCCGCTACCTTTCGAGGATCCTGGGGCCCTGACGGGTCCGGGACCGAATACGACTTCTTGCCCCACAGGCAGTGCCCCACAGGCAGTACCCCACAGGCAGTACAACAAGGAAGAGATACACACTTTGAGCAGCCACTACGACGTTCTTGGAGTCTCCCGCGACGCATCGGGGGAGGAGATCAAGAAGGCCTACCGGAAACTGGCCCGGACCCTGCACCCGGACGTGAACCCCGGGGAGGACGCCTCGGACAGGTTCAAGGCCGTCACGCACGCCTACGAGGTCCTCTCCGATCCGCAGAAGCGCCGGGTCTATGACACCACCGGCAACGAGAACGGCACCGACAACGGGTTCGGCGGCGGCAGCTACTCGGGCCAGGGCTTCGCCTTCCAGGACATCTTCGAGACCTTCTTCGGCGCCGGTGGCGGCCAGGGCGGCCCGGCGTCCCGGGTCCGCCGCGGCCAGGACGCGCTGATCAGCGTCCGGATCGACCTCCGCGATGCGGTGTTCGGCGTGAACAAAAAGCTCGAGGTCGACACGGCCGTCATCTGCCCCACCTGCGAGGGATCCTGCTGCCGGGAGGGCACCCACCCGGTCCGCTGCGACATCTGTGGCGGCAGCGGTCAGGTCCAGCGCGCCGTGCGGTCCATCCTGGGCCAGGTCATGACGTCCGCCCCCTGCGGGTCTTGCGAGGGCTTCGGCACCGTCATCAAGGACCCGTGCAACGAATGCAGCGGCCAGGGCCGGATCCGCAGCCGCCGCTCGCTGACCGTCAAGGTCCCGGCCGGCGTGGCCACCGGCACCCGCATCCAGCTGTCCGGCCAGGGCGAGGCCGGCCCTGCCGGCGGCCCCGCCGGGGACCTGTACGTGGAGATCAGGGTCAACAACGACGCCACTTACGTGCGCGAGGGCGATGACCTGCACGCGAGCCTCAACATTCCCATGACGGCGGCCGCCCTCGGCACCGAAATATCCCTCGACACCTTCGACGGACAGCAGGAGATCGACGTCAAGGCCGGCACCCAGTCCGGCGAGATCATCACCCTTCGCGGTCTTGGCGTCACGCACCTGCGCGGCCACGGCCGCGGCGATCTGAAGGTGCACCTGCAGGTGGAAACACCGGTCAAGCTCGATCACGTCCAGGAGGAACTTCTCCGCCAGCTGGCCAAGCACCGTGGCGAGCACCTCACGGAAGGAAAGCTTGCGGCCAGCGGCGGCGTCTTCGCCAAACTGCGGGACCGGCTCGGTAACCTGTAGCGGTGAGTAACCCGGTCTTCTTCACCGCCCCAGGCACCCTGGACCAGCAGGTCCCCGGCTCGGCCTTCGTCCTCGAGGGAACCGAGGCCCGCCACGCCGTCACCGTCAAACGGATCGGCGTCGGCGAAGCGGTCGACATCGCGGACGGCGCAGGCAAGCGCCTGACCGGCACCGTGACAGCCGTCGCTGCCGGGGAGCTGAGCGTCGAATGCGTGGACCTGGCTGAGGAACCACGGCCAGGAACACGGCTGGTCCTGGTCCAGGCCCTGGCGAAGGGCGACCGCGATGAACTGGCGGCCGAGACCGCGACCGAGTTGGGCATCGACGCCGTCATTCCCTGGCAGGCCGAGCGGTCCATTGTGCGGTGGAAGGCTGAGCGGGCCGCGAAGGCGCATGCCAAGTGGCAGTCGGTGGTGACGGCAGCCGCCAAACAGGCGCGCCGGGCATGGATTCCCGAGGTCCGGGCCGCCGTCGACGGCGCCGGGTTGCAGGCGGCCGTAACGGCGGCAGACCTCGCCGTCATCCTGCACGAAGACGCCGTGCGCCCGCTGCGGCAGGTACTCGAGGCCTGGCTGGAAAGTGTTGGGCCCGGCGATGTGGTGGCAGATGATGCCGGATCCCGTGAGGTCCTGCTGATCGTGGGTCCGGAAGGCGGCATCAGCCCGCGGGAGGTGACCCGGCTTTGCGACGCCGGCGCAGTTACGGCCCTTTTGGGGCACCATGTGCTGCGTTCGTCCACGGCCGGGCCCGCCGCCACTGTGCTGGCCAGTGACATCCTCGGCCGCTGGTGACCTGCGGCAGCCGCCGCCGCAGGTGACGTGATGCCTTGTTGAGGTGACGGCTACTTGACCGTGAACCCGCGGGTGTCCTGGAATACTTCCTTGGCGCTGTCGGATGCGTCCACCTGGGACACCCGGACCTCGTAATTGCCCGGGCCGAGGTTCACGGACAAGGTGAACAGCCCGGGCCGGGCTGCATTGGCGGAGGCGGTGGCGCTGCCGTTGAGATACGCGGTCTTGGCGTTGTCGCCGTCGCCGTCGACCTTGAGGATCGCCCAGCGGAGCTTCCCGCCCTGGACGGTGCTGCGGCCGCTGATCTTGACCGAACCGTCGGCCACGGACGTGCCCTCCTGCGGATCAATGATCCACACTGGTGCCACCATCCCGGCGCTGCGGGAGGTCGGCTCGCCCAGGCGGACATGGTTGAAGGCGACGTAGTCGGTGTGACCGTCCACCAGCACAACCACCTGGACCTGCTGTCCGGCATCGATGAGGCCGGCGCTGGCCGCGGCAGCTGTCGCCGTGTAGACGAGCTGCTGGATGGCGCGCTCGGCCATGGCCGCATCCACGTTGCTGTTGAAGGCATCAGCGGAGACATCCACCGTGATGACGTTCTTGCCGGAAATCGACGTCGCCAGCTTCTTCGGATTTTGCCAGGGCGTGAAAAAATCCGGGTCCAGTGGCTTCTGCGACATCATGACCCGCAGGGCGCGGGTGACGGGATTGTCCTGATCCGGAACGTCGCGGAACTCGCGGTAGAGAAACGCGTTGTCATTGCCACGGCCGATCCAATACACCGGAGCCTTGTTCGACGTCTGGGCAGTCTCCAGCGGTGCGCTCGTGGTGGGGGCGCCCGACGCCGGGGCGGGAATGAGCTCTGATGGGCTGCTGGAATTCGTGATGCCGCTCTGCGGCGTCGCCACGCAGCCGGACAGGACGAGCACGGCAGGCAGCGCCAACGCCAGCGCGACGCGGCGGACGCGCCCCGCCGATGGCTGCTGAACTCCACGCTTCCTGATGCCGCTGTCCCTTCGTCGTACGCCCCGCGTTCCGCGGTGATGATCCGTTTGTAGCCGTCGTCGGCCGTCGACGGCCGCCCCATCCCTCACCGGCCGGAGACCGGCCCGGCGATCCCGGGACAGCCGGATTCCAGCATGGCACACGGGCGCGGCGCGGCAGCCGGGTTTGGGCCCTGGCGTCGGAACTGCAACGGGAACGATATGAGGCCGATACAAAGTTGATACCTAATGGCGTCCGCTTGTGGTTCCTGGCACTGACATGGTCCGGCCGCGTCTCCATGCCTGCCGTGCCAGCAGCCCGATGGTGAACTGGCACGGCAGGCACTATCCTGCGATGAGTTCCTTGACGGGCCCCTCGTGCAGGGCCAGGTAGACGTCGTCCCGGATCCGATTCGCCTCCGGGTCTGTCATGGTCCGGGCGAGGGGACGCAGCACCAGGCGTATCAGTGCATTGGCCTGCCCATCGCTGAGGCGGAGTCGTTTCCTCGCCGCTGCGGGGAGGTCAGCGCAGGGCGTCAGGGCCAGGAGTTCGACACTTTCCAGATCGTCGGCCTTTGCGCCCAACGCTGTTCGCACCCGGTCTCCAAGCACTTCGGTATCCAGGTCAGCGGGAATGACGATGGAGATGTCCCGGCGGATGGAGGGCATCTGGGAAACTGGATTCCACCGGGACAGGTCCAGCATCTGCTGGTCCATCTTCCGGTCTGTGGACCGAAGCAGCCTGATGTCGGGGATGCCCTTGCGGAGCATGAGGGCGCGGTCCAATCCCATGCCCAGAGCCAGTCCCGACCACTTGGTGGGATCCAGGCCGGCCCCGGAGAACAGATGCGGCGCGATGAGCCCGCACTCGGCGAGTTCGAGCCACTCCCCGTCCGCGAGGACATCGACCTGCAAGCCTTCTTCGGTGTAGGGGTGATCTGCCGGAACTGCGCGCCAGGGTGCTCCTGGAAGCACCGCCTGCACCAGCGATCCGACCATTTCCTGCAGGTTGCCGGCGTCGAGTTGCCCCCGTGAGCTGACGCGCCATAGGTCGACCTGGTGGGGAGTTCCCACATGGGTGCGGTCGATGCAATCGCGCCGGTAGACCAGACCTGGGACCGCCCAGAGCTCGTCCATGGATTGGTCCGCGTGCAGTGCACGCAGCAGCTGCGGGATGGAAGCCGACGTGTGGCTTCGGAGCATGACCGTCGGGCTGAGATAGCGGGAATACCTTTGATCCCGCGTCACATCTGATTCCTTGAACCCCAAGCGGTCGTAATTGTCGGCCACGCTCACCAGCGGGCTGTGGCGGACGATTCGTTGTGGCACTCTCCATTCGCGGCTGAGCGCGTCGAGGATGCCCTGCAACAGCGGCTGCATTGCATGGGGCCCGCCGTCCGGATCTGAAAGATCGCGGATGGTCAAAGCGTCGTGGAGCTCGGAGGGACTGAGATATGAGGGCATTGCAGGTCCTTGTTTTCGGATTTCGAGTGGTGGGTTGACTTCCCCCGACTCAAACCCGGCGCCAGGACCTAGGCGCGCGCCTCAGAGCCCTCGCGGCCGGGGACCGGCCGGGGGCATATAAATCGACGCGAAAGTTGCATGCGCCGACTATACCCCCGATGCGCACCCGGCACGCGTTTCCTCGAGCCGGACGGTCTGGTTCCATATGCCAAGGTGCTCCGAAGGCCGACACCTATCAGAACCCATCCGCGGGCCGGCCTTTATCAGAATGCGTGTAAGTCTGTCCTCTTCAGGCGCCGCCGTTTCTTAAACTTCAAAGGTGTTGAAGTACTTCGGTGTAATGGGCGTGCGCGAGGTCCAGTCCGAGGGCATCGTTAGGGCTGAACCAGCGTATTTCGGAGTGCTCATCCCTGGCCAAGTTGGCAGGATCGCCGGTCCACATTTCCAGGACCCACCCCGAGAGCGCCAACCCCTCAGGTGAGCCCTCGTTGTCCTGGACCCTAAACGTGGGAGCGTTCGTAGGCGGGACGACGTTGACTGCGATTTCTTCGAGGAGCTCCCTGGCCAGCGCCTCGCCGGCTGATTCGCCGTCCTCGATGTGGCCGCCCGGGAAGTCCCACATACCCGGGTACCATTTCGATGTCGGGACCCGGCGGCACATCAGAACGCCTCGTGGCCCGAAGAGTACGCCGACGGCAATGCGGTGGGTCATCGCATCAGTCGATCACGGGGGCATCCAGCACACAAATTATCCCGTGGGGTCAGGCACGAACCCGCGGACCTCCCGCGCACAGCGGCAAGCGGCGGCGATCTTGGCGGCCCGCTCCAATGCTTCGTCACGGGAGGGCGCGTCGACGACGGCGAGTCCGGCCAGGCTTGGTGGAGGGCCGATGCTTGCAAGGGATGTTTAGGGCACACTGGTGGCGTGAGCGGAATCCCATGGGTGCTGCACGTCGATCTCGACCAGTTCATCGCGGCGGTCGAAGTGCTCCGGCGGCCGGAGCTTGCTGGCAAGCCGATCATTGTCGGCGGTCGGGGCGACCCCACGGAACGCGCCGTGGTGTCGACGGCATCCTACGAAGCGAGGGCATTCGGCGTGGGTTCCGGAATGCCCTTACGCATTGCGGCCCGGAAAGTGCCCGATGCTGTGATCCTGCCCGTCGATCAGGAGGCTTACCTCGCGGCGTCCGAAACGGTCATGGCTACCCTGCGCGCGCAGCCCGGCGCCACAGTGCAGGTGCTGGGGTGGGATGAAGCTTTTGTAGGCACCGAGACAGAGAATCCGGAAGCCTACGCCCGGCAGGTGCAGGCCGCTGTCCTGGAGCGAACGCAGCTGCACTGCAGCGTGGGCATCGGCGACACCCTGGTACGAGCCAAGGTCGCCACCGGTTTCGGCAAACCGGCCGGCGTCTTCCGTCTCACTGCCGCGAACTGGCTCGACGTCATGGGCAGTCGGCCCACCAAGGAGCTCTGGGGCGTCGGAACCAAGGTGTCGGGCAGGCTGGCCAAACTCGGCATCAACACAGTGGCCGAGCTAGCCGCGTCCGACCCCCGGGACCTGGTCCCGGAGTTCGGCCCCAGGATGGGACCTTGGTACGCGGAGCTCGGACGCGGGGACGGCGCCAGCGTTGTGGACGACACCCCGTGGGTTGCCCGCGGGCATAGCCGGGAGACCACCTTCCAGCGCGACCTGACTGAACCCGCCCAGGTCGACGACGCCGTGAGGGAGCTGACAGCGCGCGTCCTGGAGGATGTTGTGGCCGAAGGTCGGCCCGTGGTTGGGCTGACCCTCAAGGTCCGGTACGCGCCGTTCGTCACCAAGACCCACGCGAGGAAGCTTCCCGAGACATTCGACCGGAACGAAATCCTCGCGCAGGCGTTGGACCTCGCAGCCGGAATCGAAGCAGACCGTCCGATCCGGCTCCTGGGCCTGCGGGCCGAAATGGCAATGCCCGACGATGCCCGAAAGGGACATACGCCGACACGCGGCGGCTGGTGACGGCGTCGCTTCCTCCCCGGTGCGGCGTTCCGCCGGCCGGCCGCAAAATGACCCTGGGAAGCCCTCAAGTCAAAGTTAGGCTGGGACGATGGAATATCAGATCCGCCAGGCCGCGGTCGAGGACGCTGATGCCGTGGTTAGGATGCACACCCTGGCCCATGAGGAATGCTACGGGCACCTATTGTCCCCGGCGTTCTTCGATGCCCGCCGTGCCAGCATGCCGCTGCGCGTGGAAAAACGCCGGCCGTATCTGGACAGCGCCCAGCCGCGAATCATCGCCATGGACGAGAGCAATGAAATAGTTGGATTTGCCGACGCAGGCACGGGGCGTGACGATGACCTGCCCGGCGAACTTGAGCTTTACTCCATTTACACTCTGAGGCGCACCCATGGCACTGGGCTCGGGGTCGCCCTGTTGAAAGCCGCCCTCGGCGATTTACCCGCCTACCTGTGGGTCCTTGAGGCCAACGTGCGCGCTCAGGCCTTTTACGTCAAGAACGGTTTTCAGCCCGATGGGACGCGTAAGTTGCTTTCACCCGAGTGGGAGGAACTACCTGAAATACGGATGGTCCGCTCCGACATTTAGCCGGGCAGGGGCCACGCTAAACGTCGGCTGAGGTCACCCTTCGTTTCGTGCGTTATCAGGTGGTGCTGACCGACGAAAAGACGAGCGAATCCTGCCACTGTCCACGAATGAGTTTGTCCGCCCTCCGCACTCCTACCGGGACCAATCCGATCTTTTCCAGCACCCTCGCAGAAGCGGTGTTTTCAGGTCTGCAGGTTGCGGTAATGTCCTGCAGTTTGAGAGTTCCTTGGCCGAACCTGAGGAGGGCGGCTGCGGCCTCAGTGGCATATCCGCGCCCCCAGTGGTCAGCATCAATCACGTACCCCAGCTCGCCCCGGCCACGATCAATGCCGAGTCCGACAGAACCAAAGGGTTCGCCCCTGGGAAAAGTGACAGCAAGAGTGAAGTTTGTCCGGTTCGAACCGCGTTGCGCCGCCGAGCACATTTTAAGGAATTCCAGCGTTTCGCCGGTTGTATTCGGTCCCCAGTCCACGTATTCGGCGATCCTCAAGTCGGAAGCGAATGAATGTACCGCAGCGAAATCATCCAGGGTGTACTCGCGCAGCAGGAGACGATCAGTCTGCAATTCCATGTGTCCATCATGCCGGAGCCGGCGCAGCGGCCTGGCGGGCCGTGGGTCAAAACCTGAGAATGTTCAATTCCGCGGCCGGTTCGAAACCAAGCCGTGCATAAAAGCCGCGTGCTGCATCGGAGGGGGAAAGCACCATCCGTACGGCCTTGATGCCTTGCGCGAACTGGATCGATGCCTCCACGAGCCGGCCTCCGATTCCGGCGTTCCGAAACTCCGGGAGCACGTAGGCGTTGCCCAGATAGACCCACCGGGACGATTCCGTTCCGGGTTTGGGCATCCGCTCGAAAATCATCAGGTTGAGCATCCCGACGAGTTCGCCGCCGTAGTCGGCCACAAAGAACTTTCGGGGACTGGCATTCATCCACTCCATGAAGACGGCGTCGAAGGTGGGATCGTCCATGGGCGCGGGGTCCTGTTCCGCCGCCCACGTGGCCCTTAGCGTCGCAAGGCTGGGCACATCGTCTGGGCGCCCTTCGCGAATGATGAACATGGAAGTACCCTACTTTGGCGGGGCGCCCGCCTCCCACTGAAGGTCCGCAGGGCGACCTCGAAGAAGCGGCACGACGCTGAGCCTGACATCGACACAAACCAGGTCGGCCTCATGATCGCGGATCAGTTTCCGGGGTGGGCCGGGCTCCGTCTGAAGCCGGTGTCATCCAGCGGGACGGACAACGTCATGCTCACGCTCGGTGACCGGCTCGTCGTCCGGCTTCCCCGCACGGCCGCCGCGGTTCCCGCGCTCTCCAAGGAGTGGAAATACCCGAGGCTTCTTGGTCCCGGCATCGCCTTCGCCTGACGCACCCGTCCGTTAGAGTCGGACAAATGAAACGGGCTGTGATCCTTGGAGGCACTGGCGTTCTCGGCCGCGCGATTGCGTGGCGGCTGATCCGTGCCGGCTGGGCCGTGGACGTGACGGGCCGGGACCGGACCAAGATGCCGGCTGACCTGGCTGCCGCCGGTGCCCGATTTATCGCCGCCGAACGTCGTGACGACGCCGCACTGGCCGGGGTGATGGCCGGTGGTGCCGATCTCCTCGTGGACGCGGTGTGCTACACCGAGGCCGACGCCCGGCAACTCCTGCCGCACCTGGCCGCGGTGACCTCTGCCGTCATGCTCTCGAGCAAGGCTGTGTACGTTGACGCCGCCGGCAACCACGTCAATTCCGAGGTAGCGCCCCGCTTTGATGCGCCGATCCTCGAGAACAATCCGACCATGCGGCCGGGAACCGGGGACTACCAATCCCGGGAAGGCTATGGCGCCAACAAGGTGGCTGCAGAGAACACCCTCCTGGGCAGCGGCCATCCCGTGACGGTGATCCGGGCGTCCAAGGTACATGGTGAGGGCGCGGCCCTGCCCCGGGAATGGATGTTCGTCAAACGGGTGCTCGACCGGCGCCGGGCCGTGTTCCTGGCCCATGCTGGGCAGGGCGCGGACCACACGACGGCAGCGGTGAACACGGCGGCCCTCGTGGAACGGGTTGCCGCCGTGCCCGCGGCACGAATCCTCAACAGCGCCGATCCAGATGCGCCGAATGCCCGGCAGATCGCCGCAGCAATTGCCCGCTACCTGGGCCACCACTGGGAAGAGGTGCTTCTGGATGACAGCGCACCCACGGGCCTCGGTGACCATCCGTGGGATTTCCGGCCTCCGCTGGTACTGAGCACCAAGGCCTCCCTTAACCTCGCCTATGAACCTGTTGGGACATACGCTCAGACCATCCCGCATCAGGTGGACTGGCTGGTGAAGGCGGCAGCGGCCGGAGCCATGCCGGGAACCGGCGATCCGTCCCTCAAGCACTATCTCGACTACTCCCGTGAAGAGCAGTTCACCGCTGGTTCGACCCTGCGAACACGCCAACGTCCGCTATGAGGGACTAAGTGTTGAAGACACGAAGGGTTTGTCGACGAGGATGGCGGCCTGTGGATGTTTTTCCTTGGCCCTCGGTGAACGCACCAACTGGGCGCGCATCACAAAGCCTTGTTCGGTGAACCGGAGCGCCACCTCTTCGGGTGCGTGCAGTTCCGCCCGGAGCTGGACGTCGTGTCCGTAGGCACGGTCAATCGTGCGGTGGCCGCTGCCGGCGTGGAAGGCGACGAGCGCCGAACCGCCAGGGCGGAGCGCCCTCCAGAACTCGCGCGCGATCGCCGGCAGCGCCGTCGGGGGAGAGTGGATGATCGAATACCAGGCGAGGACGCCGTCCGCAGCTGCGTCCGCTTGGGGCAGGTCCGTCAGCTCTCCCAGCTCGAACAACAGCCCGGGATGCAGTTGTTGCGCGATCCGGACCATTTCGGGCGACAGGTCGACTCCGCTGACGTTCAGCCCCGCCTGGCCGAGATAACTGCTCATTCGTCCGGCACCGCATCCGACGTCGATCACCGTCCGGTCCGCCGTGCCGCGCATGTGGGCGATGAAATGGTCCATCATGGCCATATCCAGCGGGGCCTCGAAACTGGTATCCGGGATCACCGCTGAATAGGTCTCGGCCACTGTGTCGTACGCGGATCTGACGTCCATCAAATTTTCCTGGGTTGCCATCAACCGAGCCTAACGGCCATGGCCGGCGAACGCCTGGTGCCGAATTCTTACGTCATGCAACGGGTCCGTGACGCGTTGTGTCGTTGCGCGACTGTGCGTTGCAGCCGGGCTTGGGAACCCGCGTCCGCGGTGGTTGATTGGGGCTACCAGCGCTCGAAAGGACCCGCCATGACGGAACATTCTGACCCCAGCCCGAAGGAACTCCGCCACATTCTCGGACACTTCGCCACCGGCCTGACGGTGATCACTGCAGCAACCCAGCACGGGCCGGCCGGTTTCACATGCCAGTCCTTCGCCTCCCTGTCCCTGGAGCCGGCCCTGGTCACATTCAGCCCCGCACGGACATCGAGCACCTGGCCGCAGTTGCGTGCGGCGGGACGGTTTACCGTGAACATCCTGGCCGCAGAGCACCAGCTTCTGGCGGGGCAGTTCGCGCGCTCGGGGACGGACAAGTTCGCCGGCGTCGGCCATTCGCCCTCGCCGCTGGGCAACCCCGTCCTGGATAACGCCCTGGCCTGGGTTGATTGCGAACTCCACCAGGAGTACGACGGCGGCGACCACACGATCGTCCTCGGCGCCGTCCGCGCCCTGGGCGCCCGCCCCGACGCTGAGCCCCTGCTCTTCTACAAGGGACGCTACGCCGGCGTCGGGTCCCGCGCCGGCGCGCTGGAGAGCGCGGCCTGACCGTGTCGGAACCGAAGGCGGAACCGAAGCCGGAGCGGGAGCCGAAGCCGGAGCGGGAACCCGGCAAAGCGGAACAGCCGTGCCCGGCAACAGGCGCCCACTGGCTGGAGGGGTGGGTCGTCTTCGGAAACGCCTACCCGTAACAGCCGGCGCCGGCTGCCCTCCGGCGTCGGCCGCGCCGCGCTGGCGTAAGATGGAAGCACCCGTAGACCCTGGCCGCGGGCGGTGCGAACCGCCGTCGGCACGGATCACGGCGACAGACCATATTCATACTGGAGGGGACCAGAGGCCCGCGGGCCAACACCATGACTGAAGCAGCGAACGGCAAGGCCCGGTTCAGCGCCCGAGAACGCACCGCAGGGGAATTTCCCCACTCCCTACCAGGGCTGCGGACGGAGGTGGTCTTGTTCGACGACTCAGAGCAGATGGTCCAGTCGCTGGGCAGCCATGACGAAGCCTTAAGGTTCATCGAAAACCAGTTCCCCGCCGTCGATTTCCACGTCCGGGGCAACGAGCTCGCGATCAGCGGTCCTGCCGCCGACGTGCCGCGGATCATGCGGCTGCTCAACGAGGTGCGCGGGCTGGTGGCCCGAGGCACCGTCATCACCCCGGCCGTGCTGCAGCAGCTCGTCTCCCTGCTGCGCAGCCAGTCGCTGCAGAACCCCGTGGAAGTGCTGACCACCAACATCCTCTCCACCCGCGGGAAGACCATCCGGCCCAAGACGCTGAACCAGAAGAACTATGTGGACGCGATCGACGCCAACACCGTGATCTTCGGGATCGGTCCGGCCGGTACCGGCAAGACCTACCTGGCAATGGCCAAGGCCGTCCAGGCCCTGCAGCAGAAGGAAGTCAGCCGCATCATCCTGACCCGTCCCGCCGTCGAGGCGGGGGAGCGGCTCGGCTTCCTGCCGGGCACCCTGAGTGACAAGATCGACCCCTATCTGCGGCCCCTGTACGACGCCCTGCACGACATGATGGACCCCGAATCCATTCCCCGCCTCATGGCCGCCGGCACCATCGAGGTCGCCCCGCTGGCCTACATGCGGGGCCGCACGCTTAACGATGCCTTCATCATCCTCGATGAGGCGCAGAACACCACGCCGGAACAGATGAAGATGTTCCTGACCCGTCTGGGCTTCGGCTCCAAGATGGTGGTCACCGGTGACATCACCCAGGTGGACCTACCCTTCGGCACCCGCTCGGGGCTCAGGATCGTCGAGGAGATCCTGCAGGGGATCGAGGACGTCAACTTCTCGATCCTGGATGCCTCCGACGTCGTCCGGCACCGCCTGGTGGGGGATATCGTCAACGCCTACAGCATCTGGGACGAAGTCCAAAGGAACCGGGTCAAGCACTCCGTTGCCCGGGAAACGCGGGAGAACACGCATGAGCATTGAGGTCAACAACGAATCCGGCGTCGTCGTGGACGAGGCCGGGCTCGTGGCGCTGTCGCGTTTCATCTTCGAAAGCCTTTACATCCACCCGCAGGCGGAGCTGTCCATCCTGCTCGTGGACGAACCGGCCATGGAAAAGCTGCACCTCGAACTGATGGACGAGCCAGGCTCCACCGACGTCCTCTCCGTCCCCATGGACGAGCTGACCCCGGGCACGCCGGACAAGCCGACGCCGCAGGGCATGCTCGGCGACATCGCCATCTGCCCCCAGGTGGCCGAGGTCCAGGCCCGCAACGCCGGCCACTCCACCCAGGACGAGATGCTGCTGCTGACCACGCACGGCATCCTGCACCTGCTGGGTTATGACCACGCCGAGCCGGAAGAGAAGGAAGAGATGTTCGGGCTGCAGCGCGAACTCCTGACCGCCTTCACCGGCAAAGCGGCCCCGTCCGAGACGGTTCAGTGACCCCACTGATCCTTGCCGGCATGGCGCTGGTGTTCCTTAGCTTTGCCGCAGTGCTGACCGCTGCCGAGTCCGCGTTCAACTTCCTGCCCCGGCACGACGCCGAGCAAGCGGTCCTGAATAGCAGAGGCACCTCACTCAAACGCATCCTGGCCCAGCCCGTGGGGCACATGCGCGCCCTGCGGTTCTGGCGGGTCTGGTTCGAGATGGCCGCCGCCGTCGCCGTGACCGTGCTCCTTTACAGCATGCTGGACAACGTCTGGCTGGCCGGGCTGGCGGCCACCGGCATCATGGCGCTGCTCGGCTTCGTGATCGTGGGGGTGTCCCCGCGGCAGCTCGGCCGGGTCCACTCCGCCGCCCTGGTCCGGTTCAGCGCCCCGCTCGTCCGGTCCCTCTACGCCGTGCTCGGCCCGATTCCGGGCTGGCTGGTGCGGCTCGGCAGCGTCGTAGCTCCCGGCGCGCCGGCCGACAGCGAGGCATTCTTCAGCGAGGAAGAATTCCGCGAACTCGTGGACCGGGCCACCGAGTCCGACGTGATCGAGGACAACGAGGCCGAGCTGATCCAGTCGGTCTTCGACTTCGGGGACACCCTGGTCCGCTCCGTTATGGTGCCCAGGACCGACATCCTCACGATTGACTCCGGATCCAGCCTGCACCGGGCGATGTCGCTGTTCCTGCGCTCCGGGTACTCGCGGATTCCGGTCATCGGCGAAAACACGGACCAGATCCTGGGCATTGTGTACCTGAAGGACGTTGCCGCCTCGCTCCACAACCTCGGCCCGCACGAGGAACCGCCGGTGGTGGACGAGGTGGCCCGCGAGGTCCGCTACGTGCCGGACTCGAAGCTCGTCAGCGACCTGCTCCGCGAACTCCAGAAGGAATCCACGCATGTTGCGATCGTCATCGACGAATACGGCGGAACGGCGGGGCTGGTCACGCTCGAGGACCTCATCGAGGAGATCGTCGGCGAAATCGTGGACGAATACGACACCGAAAGCGCCGAGGCCGTGGCACTGGGGGACGGAAGCTACCGGGTCAGCGCCCGCATGAGCATCGATGACCTCGGCGAACTCTTCGACCTCGAGCTCGACGACGACGAAGTAGACACCGTGGGCGGCCTGCTCGCCAAGGCCCTCGGGCGGGTGCCGATTGTCGGCAGCACCGTCCAGGTCCACGGACTGTCCCTCCGCGCCGACAGGCTGGAGGGCCGGCGGAACCGCGTCAGCCACATCATTGCGGCCGCCGTAGCAAAAGAACAAACTGACCTTGAAGACCTTCTCGACGAGGCCGCACCAATCCAACAGGGAGTCTCACGTGAGCAAGCAGAATAAGTCCGACGGCGACGCAGCCTACGGCGGCTACCGCGCCGGTTTCTCGGTGCTGGTCGGACGGCCCAATGCGGGCAAGTCCACCCTCACCAACGCCCTGGTCGGCCAAAAAGTCGCGATCACCTCGGCCAAGCCCCAGACCACGCGCCACACAATCCGTGGCATCGTGCACCGGGACGACGCCCAGTTGATCCTCGTTGACACCCCGGGCCTGCACCGCCCGCGCACGCTGCTGGGGAAGCGGCTGAACGAACTGGTCGCCGATACCCTCGCCGAGGTCGACGCGATCGGCTTCTGCCTGCCGGCCAACGAAAAAATCGGCCCGGGGGACAAGTTCATTGCCGCCCAGCTCGCCGCCATCCCCAACAAGCCCATCATCGCGATCGTGACCAAGGCCGACACCGTCGACCGGCAGGCCCTCACCGAGCAGTTGCTCGCCGTCGCCGCCCTGGGCCGCGAGGTCCTCGGCGAGGACGGCTGGAAGGACATCGTCCCGGTCTCCGCCACGGACGGCTTCCAGGTCGAGACCCTTGCCGACGTCCTGATCGGTCACATGCCGGCGTCGCCGCCGCTGTATCCGGACGGTCACCTGACGGACGAGCCGGAAGCGGTGATGATCGCCGAACTCATCCGGGAAGCAGCCCTCGAAGGCGTCCGCGACGAATTGCCGCACTCCCTGGCCGTCGTCGTCGATGAAATCGTTCCGCGGGAAGGCCGGCCCGAGGACCGCCCGTTCCTGGACGTCCGCGTCAACCTGTACGTCGAGCGGCCCTCCCAGAAGGCCATCATCATCGGCAAGGGCGGCGCCCGGCTCCGCGAGGTCGGCACCAACGCGCGCAAGGCGATCGAGGCGCTGCTCGGTGCCCGGATCTACCTTGACCTGCACGTCAAGGTCGCCAAGGACTGGCAGCGCGACCCGAAGCAGCTCGTCAAACTGGGCTTCTGAGACGCGCTGTTCTTAGGCCGCTATTTTGACCGTTGGCCCTTCCCGCCGCTCCCAAGAGAGGGCCATCGGCGTTTTCTCAGATTCGGACTCTAAAATGGGCTGACTCCCCGTTCGTTTAGGAAGGCTCAACAAGTGGTTCGACCCCGTGACAACCGTGCCGACGGATCCGCCCCGCCGGCCCGGTCAACAGCCGCTGCCCGGCACACGGCCGATCCCGCCGTTGGCCCGGCCCGCCACCTCGGCTCCGCCCGCCGGACCCCCACCTGGCTGAAAATCTTCACGGGCGTGGTGGCCGTGCTCTTGGTCGGCGTGATCGCTTTTGGCGCCTACTGGACCATCCGGCTCCAGGGCAACCTCACCAAGGCCCCACTGAGCGCCGGCAGCATCAAGACCGAGGGTGCCGTGAACGATTCGACGGACCGGATGCAGATCCTGATCCTCGGCTCGGACACGCGCGACGGGAAGAACTCGCAGTACGGCACCAGCGATGACGCGACCGGATATGGGCACTCGGACGTGATGATGCTGATGGACATCTCCGCGGACAACAAGCGGGTCAACGTCGTCAGCTTCCCCCGCGACCTGCTGGTCGACATCCCCAAGTGCAAGGACCCGAAAACCAACAAGGAGTATCCGGCCCAGACCGGCGTCATGATTAACTCGGCGATGTCCGAGGCCGGCATCGGCTGCGCCGTGGACACCGTCAACAAGCTCACTGGCCTGGAGATCGACCACTTCATGATGGCCGACTTCAACGCCGTCAAGGAACTCTCCAACGCCGTGGGCGGCGTGTCAGTGTGTGTCAGCGACGCCGTGTATGACCCCGACTCGAAGCTGCGCCTGCCCAAGGGCACCTCCACCGTCCAGGGCGAGCAGGCATTGTCGTTCGTGCGCACCAGGCACGCCTTCGGCGACGGCGGCGACCTCGGCCGGATCAAGGCCCAGCAGGGCTTCCTGTCCGCGCTGACCCGGAAAATCAAGGACGACGGCACCCTCACCAACCCGGCCCGGATGCTCGGCATCGCGGACGCGATCACCAAGAACCTGACCATCGACGACGGCCTGGCCTCGGTGCCGACGCTGCTGACCGTGGGCAACCGGCTCAAGAACATCGACGTCGGCAAGGTAGCCTTCGTGGCCACGCCGACAGTCCCGGCCGAAACGGACATCAACCGGCTGCAGCTGGCCGAGCCCGCGGCATCCCAGCTGTTCGCCGCCATGCGCAACGACGTGGACCTGACGGATCCGACCGCGAAGCCGAGCGCTTCCCCGAGCGCCAGCGCCACGCCGACGCCCAGCCCCACCGCCCCGACCTATGACAAGACCCTGCAGCCCGTCACTGTGGCCAACGGCTCGGGTGTTCCGGCCCGGACCCAGGAGATCATGCAGGCCATCAAGGGCGCCGGCTTCACCCAGGTGGGCCAGTTGACTGCTCCGCCCGTCGCCGCGACGGCGGTCTACTACGGTGCGGATTACGCTGACGTGGCCGGGGACGTCGCGGCCCTGCTCGGTGTGGCGCCGGACCGGGTGCTCCCGGCCGCCGGAGTTGCCGGTGTCCAGGTCTACCTGGGCAGTGACTTCGCGAACGGGACGCCGACCGCCGCCGCCGCTGCCCCGCAGCTGCCCAAGGACATCGTCAACCAGACAGCCGGCGACACCGTTTGCCAGCAGGCCAACCCGGCACTGATCACCCGCTGACCCGGCAGCCAGGAAGGCCCCCGTTCAGATTTTCCTGAACGGGGGCCTTCTTTTTGTCATGGATGTTGGACGGCGGCCTTTGGAAGTTCTTCCACGTCCTGCTGGGTCGTGGCACACGGCGTGGACCTCAACGGCGCACCCGATAGCGCAGGTGAAGCACCCGGTTGCCCTGAATCACCACGTCGGGATCCTCCAACAGGTGCTGTGCGTGGACCGACCCGAAGTAGCGCTTGCCGGACCCGAGCACGACGGGTACGACGTCCATGCGCACCTCGTCGACCAGGCCCGCGGCAAGCATCTGGCCACCGACGTCACCAGCGGCGACCTCGACGATGCGGTCACCCGCAAGCTCTTGCGCCTTGGCCATGGCAGCCTCGACGCCGTCGACGAAGTGAAACGGCGCCTCGGGGTCCCAGCCCTCGGGCTGCGGCCGGTGCGTCACGACGACCACGTGATCGATCCCGCTCGGGGGTTTCCCGTCCCAGCCGTCCGTCAGGTCGAAGACGTGGCGGCCGACGAGGGTCGCCCCGATCTGGTCCCAGTACGGCCGGGTGTAGTCGTAGGAGGCCTGGGACACCTTCACCCCGCCGCTCTCGTCCAACGGGACGTCACCGTTGGACAACCAGTCGAACAGCGGTCCGGGCTGGTCATTCTCGTCCGCGACGAAGCCGTCCACCGACACCGAGCTGTACATGACCACCTTGCCCACGGGGCACTCCTCTGCTTTGGGGTGCCCCCACATTAGCGTGCCGTGAGCTGTCGCTCCAGTAAGAAATCAAGCGGCCGGCAGCGGCGACGAGCTCCTTGACCCGCTGTGCCAGATGAGTGCTGCTGACACCGCGGCTTCCGCAACCGGAAGCACTACCGACTACGCATGCTGCTCATCGGCGGCGGACTGTCCCACCCCCACCTCAGGTAGGAAGAGCGCCTTTGGGGGTGTTGAATCGGCACCGCATCCGTCACAGCAGGCCGGCTCCGTGGCCGTCGGAAGGGTGTCTGCCGCCGTATGGGGGACCGTGCAGCAGATGTCGCCGCGCCAGGCGTTGATGCCCTCCCGGAGGGCGATCGCGGCGATGACCAGCGCAGCGCCGGCATCGGCCCACCACCAGCCAAGGGTGCTGTTCAGCACCAAACCCGCGAGCAGGACTGCCGACAGATACGTGCAGAGCAGGGTCTGTTTGGAGTCAGCCACCGCCGTGCGTGATCCGAGCTCCCGGCCGGCCCGGCGCTGGAGCCAGGACAGGACCGGCATGATCACCAGGCTCAGTGCGGCAATCACGATGCCCGGGGTCGAGTGCTGTGCCTCGCCGGCGCCGAGAAGTGACCTGATTGCCTCGGCGGAGACAAAGGCCGCCAGCGCGAAGAATGAGACAGCGATAATCCGCAAGGTGAGGTGTTCACGCCGTTCAGGGTCCTTGGTGGAAAACTGCCACGACAGGGCCAGCGCCGACGCGACCTCAATGATGGAATCCAGGCCAAAGCCGAGGAGCGCCGACGAGTCCGCCGTACCCCCGGCCCACAAAGCCACAACGGCCTCGATGAGGTTATAGCTGATGGTGGCCGCCGCGAACAAGCGGATCCGGCGGCTGAGGACGGCGCTGCGGGCCGGGCCCGGCGACAGTTGGAGGGAAGCCATCACAGCGTGCACGTCCCGTCGGGTGCGCAGCAGGCCGGGTCCACCGCCAGCACGACGCCCAGAAGATCTTTCAGGGCATGGCCGAGGCGCTGATCGGCGAGCTCATAGCGGGTCCGTCGCCCCTCCGGCACGGCAACGACCAGCCCGCATCCCCGCAGGCACGTCAGGTGGTTCGACATGCTCTGCCGGGATACCCCGAGGGAATCCGCCAGCTCAGAGGGATAGGACGGCGCAGCCGTGAGGGCAAGCAGGATTTCTGCCCGTGTCGGATCTGACACGGCATAACCGAACCGTGCCAGCACCGGGGCATGCGTAAGAGTCTCCATCAATCGAAAGTACAGCTGTCGATGTATTCACGCAAGCGTGTACGCACAGCCCTCCCCGGCTGGGTCGGTGCCAGTGACCGGGCCCCCGGTCACCAGATGCTGACGCGCTCCTGCGGTGCCATCCACATGCCGTCCCGGTCCGTGACGCCGAATGCTGCATGGAAGGCGTCGAGGTTCTTGGCGATGGCGTTCGTGCGGAACTCGTTTGGGGAGTGCGGATCCGTCGCCAGCCGGCGGATGGCCTCTTCGGTCCGGATGACCTGCCGCCACCCCGCGGCCCAGGACGCGAAGAAACGCTGCACCCCGGTCAGGCCATCGAGCACCGGCGGTTCCTGCCCGTCGAGGCTGATCAGGTAGGCCTTGTAGCCGATGGTGAGCCCGCCCAGGTCGCCGATGTTCTCGCCCAAGGTCAGCTTGCCGTTGACTGTGTGGCCGGGGGCTGCCGTGGGGGAAAGGGCATCGAACTGCGCCACGAGCCGGGCGGCCAGAGCCTCGAACGCGGTGCGGTCATCCTCCGTCCACCAGTTGCGCAGCAGGCCGCTGCCGTCGTACTGCGAGCCCTGGTCATCGAAGCCGTGGCCGATTTCATGGCCGATCACGGCACCGATGCCGCCGTAGTTGACGGCGTCATCGGCGTCGGCAGTGAAGAACGGGGGCTGCAGCATGGCCGCAGGGAACACGATCTCGTTCAGGAGCGGATGGTAGTAGGCGTTGACTGTCTGGGGCGTCATCAGCCACTTCTCGCGGTCCACGGGCTTGCCGACCTCGTCGAGGTGGCGGTCGACGTCGGCGCTGTGCGCGCGCTCCACGTTCCCCAGCAGATCGGCGGGGTCGATCTCCACCGCGGAGTAGTCGATCCACTTATCCGGGAAGCCGATCTTGGCGCGGAAGGAGTCCAGCTTCTTCAGGGCCTCGAGCTTGGTTGCCTCGCCCATCCAGGTCAGCCCGGTGATGGACTCGCGGTACGCCTCGATCAGGTTGGCCACGAGGGTCTGCATGCGCGCCTTGTGCCCCTCCGGGAAGTGTCCGGCCACGTAGATCTGCCCGACCGCCTCACCCAGGGCCGCCTCGACCACCGCGACGCCGCGCTTCCAGCGGTCCTTGATCCGCGGCGTACCGCTCAGGGTGGTGCCATAGAACGCGAAGTTCGCGTCCACGAACTCGGAAGACAGGTACGGGGCGGCCGCGCTGACCACGCGCATGGCGAGCCATTCCTGCCAGATCGCCAGCGGTTCGGAATCCAGCAGCGAGGCCGCGCCGGAGAAGAAGTCGGGGGTGCTCACCACCAGCTCGGCGCGCTTCTCCGGCTCGATGCCGGCCGCGTCGAACCAGTCCGCCAGCAGGGGGAACAGCTCCGCGGCTTCTGCGGCGGACTTCAAGTTGTACGTCTTTTGCGGATTCCGCAATGTCACGTTGTCCCAGTGGTGCGAAGCCAGCGCAGTTTCCAGAGCCACCACGCGTCCGGCAGCCCCCTCAGGGTCGGCAACCTCCGCGAGGCCCAGCATGGCCCCCACGTGTGCACGGTAGGCCTGGACCATCGGGGCGAACTTCGCTTCCCGGTAATAAGACTCATCCGGCAGGCCGAGGCCGCCCTGGCCCGTGTAGAGCAGGACCCGGTCCGGGTTTCCGGCATCCGGGGCGGGGTAAATATAAAAGAGCCCGGACACATCGGCGCGGAACAGCCGTCCGGCCAGCGCCACGAGTTCGGGCACCGACGTCGTCGCGAACACCTGCGCCAGCCGCGCCCGGAGCGGGTCCAGGCCCTTGGCCTCGACCGCCGCTTCGTCCATGAAGCTGTTGTACAGGTCCCCGATCTTGCGCTCGATGCCGGTCGCCTCCGCACCGCGTGCGGCGGCCTGCTCGATGATCTCCTTCACCGCGAGCTCCGACGCGTCGCGCAAGGCGGTGAAGGTGCCCTCCAGCGGTCGGTCGTCCGGGATGACCGTAGTGTTGAGCCAGCCGCCATTCACATGCTGGTACAGGTCATCCTGCGGGCGGACGCTGGCGTCGATGGTGGACAGATCGATCCCCGAAAGTGGCACGGATGCTCCTTTGAGAGGCAGTCCGGCCCGGAGCGTTTGCCGGCGCGCGGTCTGCATGGTGGACGTTACGGTGGTCTGGCTCCTTCATCTTACGCACCCGTGTTACTGTGAAAAGGTGCGCGCAGAACTGCTCCTTCTTAGCTGCCGCGGCGAGGCCTCAGACGCGATCTAGCGCAAGGCCCACCCTCGCTGCGGAGTTTGTGTTGCCCGGCCACCCTTTCACCAAGAATCACAGAAAAGGCCCCGATTGTAATGCGAAACGCACAGAAGCCCTCAGGAATGCCGGTCCACCGTTACATCCCGTTCCAGGACCAGATCACCGTTGAACTGCCGGACCGCACCTGGCCGGACAAAGTCATCACCAAGGCCCCGCGCTGGTGCGCCGTGGACCTGCGCGACGGCAACCAGGCCCTCATCGATCCCATGAGCCCGGCCCGCAAGCTGAAGATGTTCGACCTGCTGGTCCGGATGGGCTACAAGGAGATCGAGGTCGGGTTCCCCTCGGCATCGCAGACGGACTTCGACTTCGTCCGGCAGCTGATCGAGGGCAACCACATCCCGGACGACGTCACGATCCAGGTGCTGACCCAGGCCCGCGAACACCTGATCGAGCGGACCTATGAGTCCCTGGTCGGGGCGAAGCAGGCAATCGTCCACCTCTACAACTCCACGTCCGTCCTGCAGCGCCGTGTGGTCTTCAACCAGGACGAGGACGGCATCCTCGACATCGCCCTGCAGGGTGCGCGGTTGTGCAAGAAGTACGAGGAAACCCTCGCCGATACGCACATCACCTACGAATACTCGCCCGAGTCCTTCACCGGCACCGAGCTGGAGTACGCCATCAGGGTCTGCAACGCGATCGCCGACGTCTTCGAGGCCTCGGCGGACCGTCAGGTCATCATCAACCTGCCTGCCACCGTGGAAATGGCCACCCCCAATGTCTACGCCGACTCCATCGAGTGGATGAGCCGGAATCTGCACCCGCGCGAAGGCATCATCCTGTCCCTGCACCCGCATAACGACCGCGGCACCGGCGTCGCCGCCGCCGAGCTGGGCTACCTGGCCGGGGCAGACCGGATCGAGGGCTGTCTCTTCGGCAACGGCGAGCGGACCGGCAACGTGGACCTGGTGACCCTGGGCCTGAACATGTTCGTCCAGGGCATCGACCCGATGATCGACTTCTCCGACATCGACGAAATCCGCCGCACGGTGGAGTACTGCAACCAGCTGCCGGTGGCCGAGCGGTCCCCGTACGGCGGAGACCTCGTCTTCACGGCGTTCTCCGGTTCGCACCAGGACGCGATCAAGAAGGGCCTGGAGGCCCTCGAAAAGGACGCGGCCGCGGCGGGCAAGGACGTGGCCGACTACACGTGGCAAGTCCCGTACCTGCCGGTGGACCCGAAGGACCTCGGCCGGAGCTACGAGGCGGTCATCCGGGTCAACTCGCAGTCCGGCAAGGGCGGCGTCGCCTACCTGCTCAAGAACGAGCACAGCCTGGACCTGCCGCGCCGCGCCCAGATCGAGTTCTCCGGCGTCATCCAGAAACGGACCGACACGGTCGGCGGAGAAGTCAGCGGACCCCAGCTGTGGCAGGTCTTCCAGGACGAATACCTGCCCTCGGGCTCTGCCGACACGCAGTGGGGCCGCTACGCCCTCGGTTCGATCAGCACGGAGACGGACGAAGACGGCGACATGACCCTGACCGCCGCCCTGAAGATCGACGGGACCCAGGTCCGCCGGACCGGGACCGGGAACGGCCCCATCGCGGCCCTGCTGAGCATCCTGCGCGAGGACGGCGTGGACGTCCGGGTCCTGGACTACAGCGAACACGCACTCTCCGAGGGTGGCAGTGCCCTGGCCGCCGCGTATGTCGAATGCGCCGTGGGGGAGCGCGTGCTCTGGGGCGTGGGGATCGATGCCAACACGAGCACGTCAGCCCTCAAGGCCGTCATCTCGGCCGTGAACCGCGCCATCCGGGACGCCCGCGCCTGATCCGTCCGCGCCTGATCCGTCCCCGGACGGGCAGGCACTGGCGAACCAATGCATGACTGCGCCGCCGGAACACTCCGGCGGCGCAGTATTTTGCCTCAGTCTTTTATCTCAGTCTTTTACCGTTCTGCCTCGGCGGCGCTGCCCATGCCGTGATTCCGTAAAGACAGTGCGAAGATTAACTGTGGTCCAACAATCCTTTGCAGCGCGTGCCTACCGTGATGACGCCGTCGTGCTGCGCACCCATAAGCTGGGCGAGGCCGACCGGATCATCACCCTGCTGACCAAGCACCACGGCCAGGTGCGGGCGGTGGCCAAGGGGGTCCGGCGCACCAGCAGCCGGTTCGGCGCCAGGCTGGAACCGTTCATGGTGGCCGATCTCCAGCTGATTTCCGGACGCACCCTGGACGTCGTCACGCAGGCCGTGGCCAAGGGCGCCTACGGCGGGAACATCGCCGCGGACTATGGCCGGTACACGGTGGCGGCCGCCATGACCGAGACGGCGGAGAAGCTCACCGACGTCGACGGCGAAGCCGGCACCGCCCAGTACAACCTGCTGGTGGGGGCCCTCGCGTCCCTGAGCCGGGGCGACCACGCCCCCGAACTCATCCTGGATTCCTACCTGCTCCGCGCCCTCGCGACCGGCGGCTGGGCGCCCAGCTTCACCGACTGCGCCCGGTGCGGTGTGCCCGGGCCGCACACCGCCTTTTCCGCGCCGCTCGGCGGCATGGTCTGCCACGGGTGCCGGCCGCCGGGATCGCCCGCGCCAGCCCCGGAGACAGTGCTCCTCATGGGTGCCCTGCTCACCGGAAACTGGACGACGGCGGATGCCTCCGCGTCCGTCCACCGCCGGGAAGCGGCAGGCCTGGTAGCCAGCTACCTCCAGTGGCACCTGGAACGAGTCCTGAAATCCCTCAAACATGTGGAGCGAACGTAAAAGTGGCATTGGGAAGAAGCCTGGGAAAGAACCTGGAGAAAAGCCAGACGAAACAGTCCAACGGTCCGCGGCGGACCACCCCGGTGGTGGCTCCCTACCCGCATCCGTCCGGCGCTGTTCCGCCCGCGATTCCCGCGGAGTTCATCCCGCGGCATGTGGCGATCGTCATGGACGGCAACGGGCGCTGGGCGAACCAGCGCGGCCTGCCCCGGATCGAGGGCCACAAAGCAGGGGAGCCTGCCCTGCTGGACGTCATGGCCGGCGCGATCGAGCTGGGGATCGAATACGTCAGTGTGTACGCCTTCTCCACCGAGAACTGGCGGCGGTCCCCTGAGGAGGTGCGCTTCCTGATGGGCTTCAACAAGGACGTCCTGCGCCGGCAGCGGAACCAGCTCGATGAATGGGGGGTACGGATCCGCTGGTCCGGGCGGCGCCCGAAGCTGTGGGGCTCGGTGATCCGCGAACTCGAAGAGGCCGAGGACTACACCCGGGGCAACAGCACCTGCACCTTGAACATGTGCGTCAACTACGGCGGACGGGCCGAGATCGCCGACGCCGTCTCCGCGATCGCGGAGGAAGTGGCCCAGGGCCGGCTGAAGCCGGGGGCCATCACCGAGCGGACCATCCAGAAGTTCCTCGACGAGCCGGACCTGCCCGACGTGGACCTGTTCCTGCGCAGTTCCGGGGAACAGCGGCTCTCCAACTTCATGCTCTGGCAGTCGGCCTATGCCGAGTTCGTGTTCATGGACACCCTGTGGCCGGACGTGGACCGGCGGACGCTGTGGGATGCCGTCGAGATCTATGCACAGCGGGACCGCCGCTACGGTGGAGCCATCGACGCCGCTCCCGCCGCGGGCGGCCAGGTCAGCTGATCCGCGTCAGTCGTAGACGTACGCCCTGATCCACCGGGACAGCCGGGCATAGGCGTCCGCGCGGACCCGCGGGGCGGAGAGGAAGACGTCATGCAGGGCGCCGTCAATCCGCTCCAGCGTCACGGTGCGGCCCAGGCTGAGCGCGCGGAGGGCGATTGTGTTCACGTCCAGGACCGCGTCCGTGCGGCGCATGGACTCCTTCCAGAACATCCCGTTGGCGCTGGCGCCCGAGATGAGCACCAGGATGGGCACATCGATGTTCAGGCCACGCGCCACCTTGGACTGCCCGGCGAGCACGGCGCTGAGCCAGCCGGCGCGGACCGGAAAGGCGTGCGGCGGACGGTAGGCATCGTCCAGGGCCCATTCGCCTTCCGCGGCGCTGCTGATGCTGCGCCAGTAGAAGGCCCGCTCAGGCAGCCGGATCACCGACTCCGGCCAGAACCGGGCGAACGGCTCCACCATGGTCCGCGCGGCCCGGCGCAGGGCGGGGCTGCCGTGGACTTCCAGCCATGGGCTGTCCAGGACCAGTTGTGACACCATCCCCGGATGCCGGTCGGCCCACAGCGCCGCGATCAGGCCGCCGGTGGAGTGTCCCATCAGCGTCACCTGCGGCGCCGCACCGTCCGGCCTGAGGGAACCGATGATCCCGAGCGCTGCAGTGATCTCGGCGTCGTAGTTGTCCAGGTCCGCGACGTAGCCGCCGTGGGTGCCCGGACGCAGGCTGCGGCCATGGTTGTGCATGTCGAGGGCGAAAAACTCAAACCCCTGCCCCGCCCAGAATTCCGCGAGCTCCTCATTGAAGAAGTAGTCACTCCAGCCGTGCAGGAACAGCACCGCCCGGGCCGGCAGCGCCGATGGTGCCGGCGGGAGCGGGGTATGGCGGACCAGGGTGGCAGTGCGCAGCACACCGTCAGGGCTGACGGCCTCAAAGGTGCACGCCTGGAAATCATCCCCGAGAATGTCGGTCCGCCACTGCATCGACTTTCCTCCTGTGTTGCTGAGAGCCTGCCCGGACTAGGACGCGGACGCAGCGGCCCGGCCCGCGGAACGTCCGGAGAAGAGGCATCCGCCCAGGAACGTTCCCTCGAGGGCCCGGTAGCCGTGGATTCCGCCGCCGCCAAACCCTGCGGCTTCACCGGCCGCGAACAGCCCGGGCACGGGCTGCCCGGCGGCATCCAGGACCCGCGACTGCAGGTCCGTCTGCACACCGCCAAGGCTCTTGCGCGTCAGGACCGAGAGCCGGACGGCGAGCAGGGGACCGTGCCGCGGATCCAGCAGCCGGTGCGGCGGGGCGACCCTCATGATCTTGTCGGTGGCGAAACGCCGCGCTGCCCGGATCGCCGCCAGCTGCGGATCCTTGCCCATCCCGCTGGCAAACTGCCGGTCCCGGTCGCGGATCAGCTGCTCCAGGGCAGCGGGGTCGATGAGCTGCCCGCCCGTCAGATCGTTCATCTGCCCGGCGAGCCCGGCGGGGTCCGCTGCCTGCAGGAAGTCGACCCCGCGGTCCAGGAACCGCTGCAGCGGTGTATCGCTGCCGGGCTTCAGCCGTGAGACCAGCCGACGGACGTCCTTGCCCGTGAGATCCGGGTTCTGCTCGGATCCTGACAGCGCGAACTCCTTCAGCGCGATGCTGCGGTTCAAGACGAACCATGAATGGGCATGTCCCGTGGCCAGGATGTGGCGCAGGGCGCCGAGCGAATCGAAACCCGGAAACAGGGGAGGCGGGAGCATCCGCCCCGTCGCGTCCAGCCACAGGGCCGACGGTCCGGGCAGGATCCGGATGCCGTGCCGCGGCCAGACCGGGGCATGGTTGTGGATACCCTCCGGGTAATGCCACATCCGGTCCCCGTTGATGAGGTGTCCGCCGGCGCGGCCCACGGCCGGGAGGAAGTCCCCGTCCACGGATGCCGGAACGCCACTCAACATCCGCTCCGGCGCCGCGCCGCCCGGCCATTGCTTGCGGACCACATCGTGGTTGCCGCCGATGCCGCCGGATGTCACCACCACGGCCGCGGCCGCAGCCTCGAAAGTACCGTCCGGGCGTCGGGAAGAGCTTTCGCCCCGGCCTGCGCCACTGGCTTCGAGCAGTTCGCCGCGCACGCCGCTCACCCGGCCCGCGGTTTTCACGAGCCCGGTGGCGCGGTGGCGGAAATGGAAGGACACGCGGCCGGCGGCTTCGCCTTCGCGCAGTTTGGCAAGGAAGGGGGCCACCAGCGCAGGGCCCGTGCCCCACGCGACATGGAAGCGCGGGACAGTGTTGCCGTGGCCGTCCGGGCCGTAGCCGCCGCGTTCGGCCCACTGCACCAGGGGAAACAGCCCGACGCCCAGCGAGGCGAGCCAGGCACGCTTCTCACCGGCGGCGAAGTTCACGTACGCCGCCGCCCACTCCTTTGCCAGGGCGTCCTGCGGCCGGTCGAATCCCGCGGACGCATGCCAGTCGGCGAGGGCCAGATCTTCGCTGTCCCGCACCCCTAGCCGCCGCTGTTCCGGAGTGTTGACCATGAAGAGGCCGCCGAAGGACCAGTGCGCCTGGCCGCCGACGGAGGCCTCGGGTTCCTGATCGAGCACCGCCACCCGGCGGCCGGCCGCATAGGCCTGGGCCGCGGCCACGAGCCCTGCCAGGCCGGCGCCGACCACCACCACGTCGGCCTCGATCCCGCGACCCGAAGCCCCACGGCCGCCCGTTCCGACACCCTCATTGCTGGTCATGGCTTCATGCTAACTCGCGTCGGAGCACTTCCGCCGCCGGGCCCGGGGCGCGGGGCGCCGCAGTCACAACCGCAGTCACAACGGGCAGTCACAACGGCAGTCACAACCGTGCCGGCGCGCGCGCTGGTTTGGTCTGCGCGGCCCGAACCGGAAAACTAGAGGCATGCGCGTATATCCCACATTTTTCCGGCTGGCCTTCTCATGGATGGACGCCGAACGCGCCCATAAGATCGGGTTCAAGGCCATTCGTCTCGCCCACAGCTGCGGTGCCGGGCGGTTGCTGCAGAAGTTCACCGCCCCCGCGGCGTCGCTGCAGACCCAGGCGTTAGGCCTGACCTTCCCGTCCCCGTTCGGCCTTGCGGCCGGCTTCGACAAGGAAGGTCACGGCATCGAGGCGCTGGCGGAGCTCGGCTTCGGCCATGTGGAGGTCGGCACCATCACCGGCCAGGCCCAGCCCGGGAACCCGGCGCCGCGGCTGTTCCGCCTCGTGGAGGACAGGGCCGTCATCAACCGCATGGGATTCAACAACGACGGCGCCGCGGCGGTGGCCCCGCGCCTGAAGTCCGCCCGCGCCGCCCTGCAGCGCCAGCACCCCGGCGTCCGGCCGGTGATCGGGGTGAACATCGGCAAGAGCAAGGTGGTCGGGCTCGAGGATGCGGTGTCCGATTACCTGATCAGCGCGCGCAGCCTGGCCCCCGCAGCGGATTATCTCGTGGTGAACGTCAGCTCGCCCAACACCCCCGGGCTTCGGCTGCTGCAGGACGTGGAGACCCTGCGTCCGCTGCTGGCCGCAGTGGGGGAGGAGGCGGACAAGGCCGCCGGCCGCCACGTTCCCCTCCTGGTCAAGATCGCGCCCGACCTCAGTGATGAGGACATCGACGACGTCGCGCGCCTGGCGCTTGACCTGAAGCTGGACGGCATCATCGCCACCAACACCACGATCGCCCGCACCGGGCTCGCCTCCAGCCCCGACAACGTCGAGGCGTGCGGAGCAGGAGGTCTTTCCGGGGCGCCCCTGAAGAAACGGTCCCTGGAGGTCCTGGCCCGGCTCAAGTCCGTAACCGGCGGGGCGCTGACCCTGGTCTCGGTGGGCGGCGTCGAAACGGCACAGGATGTGCAGGAACGGCTGGACGCCGGCGCCACCCTCGTCCAGGGCTACACGGCGTTCCTTTACGAGGGGCCTTTCTGGGCCGCCCGCATCAACCGGCTGCTGGCCACCCACCCGAGCCGGCGCTAGACCTTACGCTGCGATCGGGCCCGGACCGGTCGCCGCAACCAAGAAAGCCCCCGGCAGGTGACTGCCGGGGGCTTCTTGGTTGAAGAATCGTGGAAGGGAAGGTCAGGCGGGGAACTCGCCGCGCCGGACCTGGGGCTTGGGCAGGCGCAGGCGGCGGAACTGCAGGGAGCGCATGGAGCCGTACCAGACCGTGCCGCGCTCGACGTCGCCGAACTTTTCGCCGAGCCGTTTCTTGAGCTTGCGGGAGAGGATGAAGACGTCCACGAAGACCGCGAGGAACATGACCCAGAATGCGCCCAGGACGTAGACCATCTGTGCGCTGGAGGCCGGCACGAGCAAGGAGATGATGACAAACAGCAGGGCGCCGAACATGAGGAACTCGCCAAGGCTGAAGCGGGCATCGACGAAATCGCGGGCGAACCGCTTCTGCGGACCCTTGTCCCGCAGCGGCAGGAACTTCTCGTCACCGGTGTCCATGGCCTGCCGCATCTTGAGCCGCTGCTCCGTGACGGCGGCGCGCTCGGCCGCCTTGGAAGCCTTGCGGTCCTCCGGCACGAGGGGCCGCTTGCGGGCCGCCTCCTGGGCGCTGCGCTTGGGCGTGGGTGCGCCCTTGCCGGTCACGGCGCTACGGGCTGCTGCCTCGGATGCCTGCTGGTCAACTACGTCCTGCGCCGATGGCGCTTCCTTTTTACGTCCAAACACCCCTAAAGAATACCCCGCAGACACAGGCCCGAGACCCAGCCCACACGGCGCAGGCCCGGGCGTGACGCTGTTTGTAGTGATTCAGAGCACGGGTAGTGTTTTGGCCATGACTTCATCTACCGCGGGGAACCCGCAGACCACCATGGACCACGAGGGCACCATCGATGCCGAGGCCCTCCGCCAGGCCGTTGCCGAATCGTTCGACGAGACGATCGGCCAGCTGACGGACCTTGTCGCCATACCGGGCATCGCCTGGCCGAGCTTTGATCCTGCCCCGTTGAACCGCAGCGCCGACGCCGTCGCCAGCCTCGTGCGGGCCAGCGGCTTCGACGACGTCCGGATCCTCCGTTGCGACAAGGAAGACGGGACGCCCGGCGGGCCCGCCGTCGTCGCCCGCCGCCCGGCCGCGGAGGGCAAGCCGACAGTCCTGCTGTACGCCCACCACGACGTCCAGCCCACTGGCGACCTGGCACTGTGGGAAACCGACCCCTTTACCGCCGTCGAGCGCGACGGCAGGCTCTTCGGCCGCGGTGCCGCCGATGACAAGGCCGGCATCCTGGCGCACATCGCCGCCTACTCTGCGGTCACGCGGGTGCTCGGTGACGAACTGGGCCTGGGCGTGACGTTCTTCTTCGAGGGCGAAGAGGAAGCCGGCTCGCCAACGTTCCGGCAGTTCCTGGAAACCCACCGCGAACTGCTCCGCGCCGACGTGATCGTCGTGGCGGACTCCAGCAACTGGAAGGTCGGCATTCCGGCCCTCACCACCAGCCTGCGCGGCCTGGTGGACGGCACCATCGAGGTCAAGGTCCTGGACCACGCCGTGCATTCGGGCATGTTCGGCGGCCCCGTGCTCGACGCCCCGACCCTGCTGTCCCGCCTGATCGCGACCCTCCACGACGACGAGGGCAGCGTTGCGATCAAGGGCCTGGTGAGCCGCGATGACGTGGTTGTCGACCTCACCGAGGAGGAGTACCGCGCCGACGCCTCCGTGCTCGACGGCGTGAAGCTCGCCGGGACCGGCAGCATTGCCTCACGCATGTGGACCAAGCCCGCCCTGTCCATCATCGGCTTTGACGCCCCGGCCGTGGACGTAGCTTCCAACACCCTGCTGCCGCGGGCCCGGGCCAAGTTCAGCCTGCGCCTGGCCCCGGGGCAGGACCCGGCAGCCGCCATGGAGGCTGTCCGCCAGCACGTCGAAACCCACGCCCCGTTCGGCGCTGACGTGGTGTTCACCCCGGGGGAGAGCGGCAACTCATTCCTGACGGACACGAGCTCGAAGGCCGCGTCCGTGGCCATGTGGGCCCTGGGCGAGGCCTGGGGCGTGCCCGCCGTCGAAATGGGAATCGGCGGATCGATCCCCTTCATCGCGGACCTCACCGAGCTCTACCCGGACGTGCAGATCCTGGTCACCGGCGTCGAGGATCCCGATTCCCGAGCCCACAGCGCCAACGAATCGCTGCACCTGGGCGACTTCCGGAACGCAATTGTCGCCGAGGCCCTGCTGCTCGCGCGCCTGAACAACGAAGGCGCGCTCTAGCCCCCGCGCCCGGCGGGTCCCGGGGAACATCCAGCCGTCTCCCACGGTTACGTCAGAAGTTAGAGCTACAGGGCTGCGCGAAGTAGCATGTAGCTATAGCCCATACCGTTTAAGTAGGGGCGGGCACCGTGCGAGCGGGGCCGCCACCACCGTTGCAAGAAGGTAGGCCATGAGCACTACAACCAATGAAAACAGCGCCGGCAACTCTGCCGCCGAGGCCGGCGAGCTGGCCACGCACGAGGTCATGCTGACCGACGTCGCGGCTGGAAAGGTCCGCAGCCTGCTGGAGCAGGAAGGCCGCACCGATCTGCGCCTCCGCGTTGCCGTGCAGCCCGGCGGTTGCTCCGGCCTGATTTACCAGCTCTACTTCGACGAGCGGCTGCTCGACGGGGATGCAGTGCGAGACTACGACGGGGTCGAAGTCGTCGTCGACAAGATGAGCGTTCCTTACCTCAGCGGTGCCAGCATCGATTTCGAGGACACAATCGCCAAGCAGGGCTTCACGATCGATAACCCGAATGCCGGCGGGTCCTGCGCCTGCGGAGATTCTTTCCACTAATTCCTTCCACTAAGGCCGGGCATTTCGCCCGGCCTTAGTGCCGCAGGATCCTCAACGAGCGGCGCCTACAAAAAGCTCCCGACGCACGGTGTGGACATGTGGGCGAAAACTCCCGGGGAGCGGTAAGCTCTACACCGAGTAGTAAAACTTTTCGTTTGCCCTGCCCGTAATTTGCGGGGCAACAGCAACAAGTAGGAAGGGCCGTCTGTGAGTTCGCAGAACCGAACCGGCAGCCGACGCAAACAGATCACTACGATCACTGGCTTGGCACTAGCCGGCGCGTTGGCTTTGACTGGATGTTCACCAGAGGTACAGAAGGGCTGGTTGCCCACCGAGCGTGGCACCACCAATCACACTGACCTCATCATGGACCTCTGGGTCAACTCATGGATTGCCGCGCTGGTCGTCGGCATCATCACCTGGGGCCTGATGATCTGGTGCATCGTCGCTTACCGGCGCCGCAAGGGCACCGTGGGCTTCCCGCGCCAGAACAGCTTCAACCTTCCGCTTGAAGTGTTCTACCTGACGATCCCGCTGTTCATGGTCCTGGTGTTCTTCTACTTCACCGACCGCGACCAGCAGTCGATCGATGACCGCTCAACGCCGGCCGACGTCGTCGTCGACGTCCGCGGCAAGCAGTGGGCGTGGGACTTCAACTACTTGAAGGGCAACGTCGTCACCGAGGACGTTCACGAAGCGGGCGTCCAGGCGCACCTGACCGGTAACGACGTGGACAAGAACAAGCTGCCCACCCTGTACCTGCCGGTCAACAAGTCGGTTGACCTCGAGCTCAACGCGCGCGACGTCATCCACTCCTTCTGGGTTCCTGCCTTCCTGCAGAAGCGCGACATGATTCCCGGCAAGACCAACTACATCCGGTTGACGCCCACCAGGGAGGGCACCTACGACGGTAAGTGCGCCGAACTCTGTGGCGAGTACCACTCCGAAATGCTGTTCCGCGTGAAGGTTGTCTCCGAGTCGGAGTTCCAGGCGCACATGAACCAGCTGCGCCAGGACGGGAACACCGGCCTGCTCGGTGAAGAGTACGACCGCAACCCGGCCCCGGCCGAAACCAAGTAAGGGGAGCGACGTGGCAACTTACACTCAATCCGCCGGGATCCTCGAGGCTCCCGTAGTACCGAAGTCCAAGGGACGCATCGTCGTCAACTGGATCACCTCGACCGACCACAAAACGATCGGGTACATGTACCTGATCGCGTCGTTCATCTTCTTCTGCTTCGGCGGCATCATGGCGCTGCTGATCCGTGCCGAGCTCTTCGAGCCCGGCATGCAGATCCTGCAGACCAAAGAGCAGTACAACCAGCTCTTCACCATGCACGGCACCGTCATGCTCCTGATGTTCGCGACGCCGCTGTTCGCCGGCTTCACCAACGTCATCATGCCGCTGCAGATCGGTGCCCCCGACGTCGCCTTCCCGCGATTGAACGCGCTGGCCTTCTGGTTCTTCCTCTTCGGCTCCACGATCGCCGTCTCCGGGTTCATCACCCCGCAGGGTGCCGCGTCGTTCGGCTGGTTCGCGTACGCGCCGCTGTCCAACACGACGTTCAGCCCCGGCGTGGGCGGTGACCTCTGGGTCTTCGGCCTGGCGCTCTCCGGCTTCGGCACCATCCTCGGCGCCGTCAACTTCATCACCACCATCATCTGCATGCGCGCCCCGGGCATGACCATGTGGCGGATGCCGATCTTCACCTGGAACGCCCTCGTGACCTCCATCCTGGTCCTGATGGCCTTCCCGCCGCTGGCCGCCGCGCTGTTTGCCCTCGGCGCCGACCGCCGGTTCGGTGCGCACATCTTCGATCCCGAGAACGGCGGCGCCGTCCTCTGGCAGCACCTGTTCTGGTTCTTCGGCCACCCTGAGGTGTACATCATCGCGCTGCCGTTCTTCGGCATCGTCTCGGAGATCTTCCCGGTCTTCAGCCGCAAGCCGATCTTCGGCTACAAGGGCCTGGTCTACGCGACCATCTCCATCGCCGCCCTGTCCGTGACTGTGTGGGCCCACCACATGTACGTCACCGGCTCGGTCCTGCTGCCGTTCTTCTCCTTCATGACGATGCTCATCGCCGTTCCGACCGGTGTGAAGTTCTTCAACTGGATCGGCACCATGTGGCGCGGTTCCATCACGTTCGAGACCCCCATGCTGTGGAGCATCGGCTTCCTGGCGACGTTCCTTTTCGGCGGCCTCACCGGCATCATCCTGGCCTCGCCGCCGCTGGACTTCCACGTCTCGGACTCCTACTTCGTTGTGGCGCACTTCCACTACGTGGTCTTCGGCACCGTCGTGTTCGCCATGTTCGCCGGGTTCTACTTCTGGTGGCCTAAGTGGACCGGCAAGATGCTCAACGAGCGCCTCGGCAAGATCCACTTCTGGATGCTGTTCCTGGGCTTCCACGGCACCTTCCTGATCCAGCACTGGCTCGGCGTCGAGGGCATGCCCCGCCGTTACGCCGACTACATGCCGCAGGACAACTTCACGTGGATGAACCAGTTCTCCACCATCGCCTCGTTCGTCCTCGGCGCCTCGCTGATTCCGTTCTTCTGGAACGTCTACATCACCTGGCGCAGCAACGAGCGTGTGGAAGTTGACGACCCGTGGGGCTTCGGTGCCTCGCTGGAATGGGCCACGTCCTGCCCGCCGCCGCGCCACAACTTCACCTCCCTGCCCCGCATCCGCTCCGAGCGTCCTGCCCTGGACCTGCACCACCCGGAGCTCTCCCAGTCCTACACCGCGGATTCGCCTGCTCCGGCAGCAGCGGCTCTCGGTAACGCCGACCAGAAGGACACCGCCAAGTGAAAATCGAATCAAGGATCTTTGGCTTCGGCGTCTTCTTCTTCGTGCCCGTTGCATTCATCTACGGATACCTGACCAACTGGACTGAATGGGTGGGCGCACTGGCCATCCTGCTGGTTGGCGGACTCGCCGGCATGATCGGCGCTTACCTCGGCTTCACCGGCCGCCGCGTGGGCATGCGCCCCGAGGACCGCAACGACGCCGAGATCCACGAAGGCGCCGGCGAGCAGGGACACTTCAGCCCCTGGAGCTGGTGGCCGCTGATGCTGGGCCTGTCCTGCGCCGCAGGGTTCCTCGGCCTGGCCGTAGGCTGGTGGATCGTCTTCATCGCCGGCGGGATGGCAGTGGTCGCACTGGTCGGCTGGGTCTACGAGTACAGCCGCGGTGACCACGCGCACTAGCGCCCACCCGGACTAAAAGTTCAGAACGCACGACGGCGGGCCCCACCATTGGTGGGGCCCGCCGTCGTTGTGTCTTGGTTCTTGAGTTCCTGCCGGCCGCGTGCGGCGCGTCCCTGCACGCCCAGCCCGCCTGCGCAGCGTCCCTCCTGGAGGGCGGCACCGCACTGCGGGCCGCCGAATTGGAGCGGGGAGGCCCTCAGGCGGCGGCTGCCGATTCCAAGAGGATCCGGAGTTCCTCCAGCGCACCCTCTGCCTCTGCGGGGCTGCAGGAGGCCGGGAGGGCGTCCGCAGCGACGGCCAGCTCCACCTCACAGCCGCACTCGAAGTCCTCGGTCATGACCTCCAGCAGCGAGCGGGCGTCGACGCCTGGCCTGCCGTCCTTGCTGATGGTCACCGGGAGGCCGGTCGCCGTGACAGCCCGGACAAATACTGCCGCGGGCCGGGCGTGGAGGCCGATGGCGGCCGTGACGATTGCCTTGCGAACTGGCAACGGGACTCCCTCATGCTGGTGTTGTGCTGTACGTGTTGCTGCTGCACGGGCCGGCCACGCGAACGGTGACCCAGATGGAGGGCGTCCGGCAGGCAGTCCGTCAGACCGGGCGGGCGGCATTGCCCCGGCTCTGGCCTGTACCTACAAGGGTAGCGGCGGGGGAGTACCCGGCACGACTTGAGTCGACGGCGTGGTCTAGACCTGCCGGGTCACGGGCTTACCCTTGAGATATGAGTGTATTTCCCGCGCCGGGCCGCAACCGGAGGCTGAACCATGGCGTCCACTAACGCGTCCAAGATGATTGGCGAGATCGACCGTCAGAGCGGGGTGCCAATCTACGTGCAGTTGCGCGAGATCCTCCGCGCGCACATCGCCGCCGCGTGCCCGCCCGGATCTGCGCTGCCCTCCGAACGGGACCTCGCCCAGCGCTTCGGCCTCGCCCGGATGACCGTGCGCCAGGCCATCGATGCCCTCGTGGGTGAGGAAGTGATTGAACGCGTCGTGGGCCTGGGCACGTTTGTGCGCAAACCCAAACTGGATCTCCAGGTAAAGCTGACTTCCTACAGCGAAGAGATGCAGCGCCGCGGCATGGTCCCGGCCGCCAAGGTCCTGAGCTTCGAACAAATTGGCGCCAGCGCGTTCCTGGCCCGTGAGCTGCAGTTGGAGGAGGGGACACCCCTTGTCAGGTTCCGGCGCCTCCTGCTGGCCGACAACGAACCCATGAGCGTGGACGAAAACTTCATCCCGGCCCACCGGGTTCCAGGCCTGCTGGACGGCGAACCGCCCACATCGCTCTACAACGTGCTGAGCGAACGCTACGGGCTGGTGATGGAATGGGGCGAGGACATGATCGAGGCGACGGCTGCGTCGCCGTCCACGGCCCGTCTCCTGAACGTCGAGGTCGGAACCCCGCTGCTCAAGATCCAGCGCCACGCGTTCGTGGCCCGCGCCATGGTGGACTACTCCGTGTCCTACTACCGGGCTGACCGCTACAAGCTCTGGGTGCCCCTGCAGCGCCCTGGCGTCCGGCCCACCCGGAACTACGCCTCGGGGTACCGCCCCTAACCACAGCAACGCGGGGTCACGTCGCGTCCATCCCGAAGGGGTTGATGGGCGCGACGTGACCCCGCGTTGCCTCTTGTTTCTGCAGCTTCGGGGGGACGCAGGAAGGCCCGGTCCCAAGGGACCGGGCCTTCTTTTGTATTGCTTGGTGCAGCCTAGTGGCTCAGCGACTTCGACTCAGCGGTTTCGATCGCTTCGTGGGCGCCGTGGTGGCCGTGAGCGGCCTCCAGCTCTGCCGGAGTGGCCGGGGCAACCCGGTCCTCGAAGAACCAGCGGGACAGCTTCGCGCGGCGCTTTTCCTTGCGGTCAACGACGCCGTGCTCGTTCGGCACCGCTGGCAGCGGGGCCGGTGACTCGAAGCCGACCAGCTTGTAGCGCTTGTATTCATCCAGCGGGGCGTGGACCTCGATGAACTCGCCGTGCGGCAGACGCACGATGCGGCCGGTTTCACGGCCGTGCAGGGCAATCTCGCGGTCCTTGCGCTGGAGCGCCAGGGCGACGCGCTTGGTGACGATGAACGCGATGACCGGGCCGATGAAGAACAGTGCGCGCAGCCAGTAGGTGACATCGTTCAGGGCCACGTGGAAGTGGGTGGCGATGAGGTCCGAGCCGGCCGCTGCCCACATCACGCAGTACCAGACGAAACCGGCCATGCCGATTGCCGTACGGGTAGGAGCGTTGCGGGGGCGGTCCAGGACGTGGTGCTCGCGGTTGTCCTTGGTGATCCAGCGTTCAATCCACGGGTAGGCGAACATGACCGTGAAGAGGATGCCCGCCGGGACGAGTGCCGGCAGCAGCACGTTGAACGTGAACATGTGGCCGAACCAGATCTGCTCAACCTTCCAGTCGCCGACCGTGCCCGGCATCAGGCGGAGGGCGCCGTCAACGAAGCCGATGTACCAGTCAGGCTGGGTGCCCGCAGAAACCGGGGAGGGGTCGTACGGGCCGTAGTTCCAGATCGGGTTGATGGTGAAGAACGCCGCCATGATGGCAACGACACCGAACACGATGAAGAAGAAGCCGCCGGCCTTTGCCGCGTAAACCGGTCCCAGGGGGTAGCCGACGACGTTGCCGTCGTTGCGGCCCGGGCCGGGGTACTGCGTGTGCTTGTGCACAACCACCATGAAGAGGTGCATCACGATCATCAGCAGGATGAGCGCGGGAACCAGGAGGATGTGGAGCATGTACAGGCGGCTGATGATCATCGTGCCCGGGAACTCGCCGCCGAAGAGGAAGAACGAGGTGTAGGTGCCGATGACCGGGATGGACTTGATGACGCCGTCGATGATGCGCAGGCCGTTGCCGGAGAGCAGGTCATCGGGGAGCGAGTAGCCGGTGAAGCCTGCGGCCATGGACAGGATGAGCAGAACGCTGCCCACCACCCAGTTCAGTTCGCGGGGCTTCCGGAATGCGCCGGTGAAGAACACGCGGAGCATGTGCACGGAGACAGATGCGACGAACAGCAGGGCAGCCCAGTGGTGTACCTGGCGCATGAACAAGCCGCCGCGGACATCGAAGGAGATGTTCAGGGAGGAGCTGTAGGCCACCGACATTTCAACGTTCTTCAGCGGCGTGTACGAGCCCGCATAATGCGTCTCCGCCATGGACGGATCGAAGAAGAACGTCAGGAACGTGCCCGAGAGCAGCAGGATGACGAAGGAGTACAGCGCCACTTCGCCGAACATGAACGACCAGTGGTCCGGGAAGACCTTCCGGCCGAATTCACGGAGGATTCCGGAGCCGCCAACACGCTGGTCGACGAAGTCGGTGATGCGGCCGCCTGTGGTTTTGGCGACGAAAACAGGGGCATCAGGCGTTGTTGTTGAGGACATGCTGCTCACGCTCCCAGTAGGTCGGTCCAACGGGTTCATGGAAGTCGCTCGTGGCGACGAGGTAGCCCTCAGCGTCGACTGCGATAGGCAGCTGGGGGAGGGGGCGGCTGGCCGGGCCGAAGATAACCTTGCACTGCTGGGTCAGGTCGAAGGTTGACTGGTGGCACGGGCACAGAAGGTGGTGGGTCTGCTGTTCGTACAGGGCAACAGGGCAGCCAACGTGGGTGCAGATCTTGGAGTATGCAACGATTCCGTTGTAGGCCCAATCTGCGCGCTCGGGGGAGGGGTTGAGCAGTGCCGGGTCCAGGCGCATGAGCAGAACGACCGATTTGGCCTTCTCGTTCAGCTTTCCTTCGCTCAGTTCGTTCAGCCCTTCGGGGATGACGTGGAACGCGGAGCCCATGGTGACGTCCGCGGCCTTGATGGGGGTGCCATCCGGGTCGCGGGCCAGCCGCTTGAGCCTGCCGTCCGGGGCCGGGGCCCACAGAGTGTGGGCCAGCTTGTCGTCCGGACGGGGACCGAGGTCACCGAAGATGGCCAGGGCCGGCAGGGGGGCGAGGGCGACGGCGCCGAGCAGGGTGTTGCGGATCAGCGGCCGGCGCTTAATGCCGGTTTCCTCGACGATGTCATCGACGATGCGCACGGCAGCCTGGCGGTCTTCCTCAGTGCGGATCGCGTGGCGCTCTTCCGAGACCTCGTGGTCCGGCATAAGGGCCTTGGCCCAGTGGACGATACCGGTGCCGATGCCCAGCATCGCGAAAGCGGTGCCGATGCCCAGCAGGGCATTCTGGAGGCGGATCGTGGCGATCGCGGAGTCTTGCCCCAGATCGATCGCGAAATACGCCACCAGGAATATCAAGGTGCCAACGACCGAGATGCCGAACAGAAGGGCTACCTGCCGTTCTGCCTTTTTTGCGGCCTTCGGGTCCGTGTCAGCCAGGCGCAAACGGTGCGGGGGAATTCCAGGATCCTGGAACTTCTCCACCTCATTCTGACCAGCCGTAGCTACGGTGCCCGAGTCGTTCGGACCGCCGTCACTATGGTTGCCCATAATTCGCCTCATCCTTCTCTCGTCTCGGCGAGTGCCGAGTTAGGTTTCAATTCAAACTGCTGACGGGTCAGCAGAAAATTCTTACAGGTGCAAGGTCCGCTTATGAAGTGCGGGAAGTCAGCCAAATGGTGAACGCGATGATGACGCCCAGCCCGGCGATCCAGACAAAGAGACCTTCGGAGACCGGTCCCAAAGCACCAAGATCGGCGCCGCCGGGTGAACCGTTGGCCTCAATCTGCTTCAGGTAGGTGATGATGTCGCGCTTCCCCTCGGGGGAGATGTTCGCGTCACTGAAAACCGGCATGTTCTGGGGGCCGGTGACCATTGCTTCGTAGATGTGCTGCCCGGAGACACCCGCGAGGGCAGGGGCAAACTTGCCCCGGGTCAGTGCGCCGCCTGCAGCGGCGGCGTTGTGGCACATGGCGCAGTTGGTGCGGAACAGCTCTCCACCGTTGGCGGCGTCGCCCTTCTCATCGAGCACGCCTGCCTCGGGGATGGCCGGGCCGGGGCCGAGGGAGGCAACATAAGCAGCCAGCTGCTTGGTCTGTTCCTCGTTGAACTGGGCGGGCTTCTTGTAGGCCTGCGGGCCATTCATCTGCATGGGCATGCGGCCGGTGCCGACCTGGAAGTCAACAGCGGCGGCGCCGACGCCCACAAGGGACGGTCCGGCCTGCGAACCGCTGGCACCCATGCCGTGGCAGGTGGCGCAGTTGGCGGCAAAGAGCTTGCCGCCCTCCTTTACGTCGCTTGCGCTATAGGTGGTGGTATCGGCCTTGGCCTGGTTGACGGTGGTGGCAACGGCGTACAGCCCACCCGTGACCAAGAGGCCCATCAGCAGCAGTGCAATTGCTGCCAGTGGGTGACGTCGCTTCTGCGAGAGTGCCTTCACGTGGTGGTTCCTTTATTCGATCCTGCGGTGGCTCCGGGAGCCGCTTCTTGAAATTCTGCCTCTTGTAGAAAAAGAGTCAAGCTGACTACTTAAGGACGTAGATGACCAGGAAGAGGCCAATCCAGACGACGTCCACGAAGTGCCAGTAGTACGAGGTGACGATCGCTGAAGTTGCCTCAAAGTGTCCGAACTTCTTCGCGGCGAAGGAGCGGCCCATGATGAGCAGGAAGGCAATCAGACCGCCGATGACGTGCAGGCCGTGGAAGCCCGTCGTTATGTAGAAGGCCGAACCGTAGGCGTTGGAGGACAGCGAGACATGCTCGGAAACGAGCATGGCGTACTCGGTCGCCTGGCCGGCCACGAAGAAGGCACCCATGAGGAACGTCAGGATGAACCATCCGTTCATCCCCCACTGGGTGAAGCTGAAGCGTCCGCCGGTCCGGCGCGGCTGGAGCCGCTCGGCAGCGAAGACGCCCATCTGGCAAGTAAAGGAACTTGCCACGAGGACGATCGTGTTAACGAGCGCAAACGGGAAGTTGAGCTTGGCTGTCTCTTCGGCCCACATCAGTCCGGAAGTCGAACGGAGTGTGAAGTACATGGCGAAGAGACCGGCGAAGAACATCAACTCACTGGACAGCCACACAACGGTTCCAACAGAAACCATGTTCGGGCGGTTCAGCGTCGGGTGCGCCGGGGTACTGGGGGCATGGGTCGCAGATGTCACATAGACATTATGTCTATAAAAGTCCGTCCTGCCCAACGCAAACCGCGTTTTCGGAGGACTTTTTCTACAAAGACGCGAATTCGCGCGGAAAAGTTCCCGGCGGGGTTCACATTGGTCTTTGCGGGGCCGACCTCGATAGCATCGGGAGGTGACTTCACAGGCATCTGCACAGGCGGCAGGCAACACCTGGCCGCGGCTCATCAACGCACTCATCAGCGGCGCCGACCTCACAGCCGGGAGCACTGAGTGGGCCATGAATTCCATCATGTCCGGTGAGGCGACGCCGGCCCAGGTGGCGGGTTTCCTGGTGGCGCTGCGTGCCAAGGGCGAGACCGTGGATGAGCTGGCCGGCCTGGTGGAGGCGATGATCGCCAACGCGAACCCCATTGACATTGCCGGTGAGAAGCTGGACATCGTGGGCACGGGCGGCGACCAGCAGAACACTGTCAACATCTCCACGATGGCCGCCCTTATCGCCGCGGGAGCGGGTGCCCGGGTGGTCAAGCACGGCAACCGGGCGTCGTCGTCCTCGTCGGGATCCGCCGATGTCCTGGAGGCCCTCGGCGTCCGGCTTGATCTCCCCATTCCCCGCGTGGCACTCAACGCCGAAGAGGCGGGAATCACGTTTTGCTTCGCCCAGGTTTTCCACCCCTCCATGCGGCATGCCGCCGTCGCCCGCCGCGAACTCGGCGTTCCGACGGCGTTCAACTTCCTGGGCCCCATGATCAACCCGGCACATGTCCAGGCGTCGGCGGTGGGCGTCGCCAATGAGCAAATGGCCCCGCTGGTGGCCGGAGTGCTGGCCAAGCGAGGCAGCCGCGGCCTGGTTTTCCGCGGCAATGACGGCCTGGATGAGCTCACCACCACCGGCCCGTCGCGGGTGTGGGAGATCCGCAACGGTGAGGTAACTGAAGCGATGTTTGATCCGCGCGATCTGGGCATCCGGACGGCCACGCTGGAGGAACTGCGCGGCGGGGACGCGGTGGCCAATGCCGCCGTCGTCCGGGCTGTCCTCAGCGGTGCGCCGGGGCCGGCCCGCGATGCGGCGCTGCTCAACGCCGCGGCCGGGCTGGTGGCGTTCGACCTCGACGCCGTGGGTCCGCTGGCGGAGCGCATGGCCGCCGCGTTCAACCGCGCCGAGCAGTCCATTGAATCCGGAGCCGCGGCCGCGGTGCTGGACAGGTGGGTCGCCCTGTCGCAGACAGCCTAAAGATCACATGAGACGGGCCCGGCAGATTTCTGCCGGGCCCGTCTCATGTGAGCTGTTCGTAATTCGGTTGTTCGCTACTGCTCGAATCCGAGGGCAAAGGCCGCATCGAGGTCGTGCTGGGAGTAAGCGCGGAATGCGATCTGCGTTGTGGTGTGCGCGACGCCGGGAACCTTCGAGAGCTTGTCCGCGATGACGTCCGCCAGGTCCTCGTGCTTGGCGACCCGGGCGATGGCGATCAGGTCCCACTCGCCCGTTACGGAATAGACCTCGCTGATGCCGGCGATGGCGGAGATTTCCTCGGCGGTCTCCGGGATGCGTGAAGCGTTTGTCTTGATCAGGACGAATGCGGTGACCACGTGTGAACCTTTCCGGATCGGTTGCGCCGTTTGCGGGCCTGTCGGCGGCCCTTGCACGGGCGCTGCCATCTTCTGCAAGCCTAGTGCATTAGGCCTGGCGGCTGCGTGAACGCAGCCGCCGAACGCCCGCGGCCACAAGGCGGTAGCCCAGGAGGAAAACGGCCAGGCTCAGCAGGGCCACGATGATGAAGGGCAGCACCACCGTCTGCCCGGTGAGGGCCCGCAGGATCATCCCCATGCCGACGGTTCCGAGCCAGACAGCGACGCCGGCGGGCCACACCCGCAGGGGGTCATGCCACAGCCGCAGGGCCAGCCATGCCAGTGCCGCGCCTGCCAGGAACGGCCACGCCGTCGCAAAGACGCCGGTGATAATTTCCCCGCGCTGGTGCGCGTCGCGCCCGATCGCCGCGAACAGCAGAATCAGGAGTGCATCCGCGCATGCTGCCAGGGCTGCTGTCTGCGCGGGCCGGAGGCCGGAATGGGGAGCGTCCTGGGCGGACGGGCGGGGGAGTTTGGGGGTTGGAGAAGGCATACATCCAAGCCTAGTCCCGTCAGGATGGGCTCCGGGCGGGGACCGTTGTGTGTGAAGTCACCTCCGGGCTAGGCTCGGCCCCATGCCGCTGATCGCCGCCGGAGTCTGCCGGCGGCGCGGCAAACGCAAGGGGAGCGCTGTGAGCGAAAAGATCACCACCTGCCTGTGGTTCGACAGCCAGGCCGAGGAAGCCGCCGAGTACTACGTCTCCATCTTCGACGGCGGCAAAATCCTCGATGTCTCGCGGTATGGCGACGGCGGTCCCGGGCCTGCCGGCCAGGCCATCACCGTTCAGTTCCTGCTTGACGGGCGGACCTTCACGGCATTGAACGGGGGTCCGGCCTTCACTTTCAATGAGGCGGTGTCCTTTGTGATCGACTGCGCGTCGCAGGAAGAAGTGGACCGGTACTGGTCGGCCCTGACCGACGGCGGCCAGGAAAGTCAGTGCGGCTGGCTCAAGGACCGGTACGGGGTCTCGTGGCAGGTTGTGCCGGCCGTGCTGGGACAACTGATCGCCGGCCCCGACCCCGACGGCGCCCGGCGTGCCATGCAGGCAATGCTCGCCATGCGCAAGCTGGACATCGCCGCCTTGCAGGAGGCCTACGACGGCGCATGACGCCCCTGGTCCGCGTGGCGTCCGGTGCCCCTGTCCGTGACCCCGGTCGGCGTGGCCCCCCGGCCCAGGGACTGTCCGCACATATGATCGTGGCATGAGTAGCGACGCCGTTCCGGAGGCTGGTGTTACGGTGCAGCTGGATCCTCAGCTGGACGGCCAGCTGAGCATTAACGACATCCTGCTCGAACTTGGCCAGGCTCCCGTGGTGCACCCCTCGCCGGACGCGGCCAGTGAGCTGCACTTCTTCTAGGCCCGCCGCTTCCGGTTCCGCCATCCCGCGCCTGCTCCACAGTTCCTTCTGCTGACCCCGCAGAGAGGCGCTCCCGCGCCGAATTCGGGCCCTTTGGTCCTAACGGGGCACGGCCCGGGGGGCTAGTTTGGCGCTTAAGGATGCCAGCAGGGCCTCCTCAGAACGGAAGGATGGCTCCCGTGGAGCAATTCTGGAACTTCATTTGGCTGTTCTTTTGGTCATTCGCGTTCATCGCGTATCTTTTCGCGCTGTTTGCAGTTATCTCGGATATTTTCCGGGACCACGAACTCAGCGGTTGGCTCAAGGCTGTGTGGATCATCTTCCTGGTCTTTGTGCCGTTCCTCACGGTTCTCGTGTACCTGATCGCGCGGGGCCGCAGCATGGCCGAGCGCCAGGCCCGCAGTGCCCAGCAGTCCGAAGCCGCAACAACGGAATACATCCGCTCCGTGGCCAAGGCGTCCCCCTCCCAGGAAATCGCAAAGGCCAAGGAACTCCTCGACGCCGGCACCCTGACCCAGGCCGAATTCGACGCCGTCAAGGCCAAGGCGCTGAGCCAAGCCTGACCGTCCCGCTGCGTCCTATAGGTGCATTTCCCGCCCTCGGACCACCGGTCAGTTCGGCCGCCGGTAGCTGGCCAGGCCATGTTCGTAGGCGAAGATGACGGCGTGCACACGGTCGCGCAGCCCGAGTTTCATGAGGATGCGGCCCACGTGGGTTTTGACTGTTGATTCCGCTACGGTCAGTCGTTCCCCGATCTCGGTGTTTGTGAGTCCCAGGGCAATGGCCGAGAGTATTTCCCGTTCCCTCTGTGTCAGTGATGCCACCGCTTCATCACCCGCGGCCGGGGGACCGGAGGGAAGCCTTTGGCTGAAGAGGTCCAGCATCCGGCGGCTGACCCGGGAGGAAATGGCGGCGTCTCCTCCGGCGACGGCCCGAAGGCAAGCGAGCAACTCAGCTGGCCCCACATCCTTGAGCAGAAAACCACTGGCACCGGCCCGGAGGGCCGCGAAGGCATACTCGTCGAGATCGAACGTCGTGAGGACAATGACCCGTGAGTGCGGGCACTCCTCGACAATGCGCCGGGTCGCGGCAATCCCATCCGTGCCGGGCATTCGCACATCCATCAGCACGACGTCCGGTGCCAGAGTTCGACACATGTCGACGCCACTGCTGCCGTCAGCGGCTTCACCGGCAACTTCCACGCCGTCCTGGGCTTCCAGGACCATGCGGAAGCCCGCCCGGACGAGTGTTTGGTCATCGACGAGCAGCACCCGGATCGGGCGCGTGGACGGGGCAGCTACGGCTTCCAAATGGCTCCTTCCGGCAGCGGGAACCGTGCGGTCACGGACCATCCACCGTTGGTCAGGGGTCCCGCGCGCAATGTACCGCCGTAGAGTGCGACGCGCTGGCGCATTCCCGCCACGCCGTGTCCAGCACGGTCGGCAGGGGCGTCCACGGGCTGGCCGTCGTCGGTCACCGAGACCATGATCTCCTGGCCGGTGAACTGCGAGCGAACCGTGACCGCTGTTGCGGCGCGCGCGTATTTGAGCGCGTTGGTGAGCCCTTCCTGGATGACCCGATATACGGCCAGCTGGATCCCGGGGTCAGCGGGAGCGACTCCGGCCGACTGCAGAACCACGGGAAGCCCCGCAGAGCGGAAAAGCTCCACCAGCGCGGGAACATCCCCCACCCCCGGCGATGGTGCTGCCGCGCCGGCCAATTCGCCGGTGTTGTCCTCGTTCAAGACTCCGAGCATCCGGCGCATGTCCGTCACCGCAACGCGGCCTGTCTCGGCGACCTGGCGCATGGCTTGGACGGCGCGGGCAGGGTCGGTCGGGGCGATTTCCGCCGAACCATGGGCCAAGGAAATCATCACCGCCAATCCATGAGCGACGATGTCGTGCATCTCCCGGGCGATCGCGTTGCGCTCGGCGGCGGCCGCAATGCTGGCCAGATACTTGCGTTCATGCATCAGCCGGTCGGCACGGTCCACCAGGGCGGACACGTAGTTGCGGCGCATGCGTACGTTCAGCCCGAGCAGGGTCGCGATCACTAGTACGGCAATCGCCTGGACGGCTTGGCCAAGGTCCACCATCGACCGGGGTTGCTGGACCGCGGCGGCAAGGAGAATTGCGCTGATGGCCAGAAGGGCAAGGACGGCGTGCCGTGCGGACCGGTAAACGCCGACGGCGTAGAGCGCCATGGCTGTCGCCACCGCTGCGAAGCTGGCCGGAACCGAGAACGTGATGAGCATGATGCCGGCTGTGGCGGCCAAAGAAGACATCGGAGCCTGCCGGCGGAACAGCAGTGCGGTGCCGGAAACCACCGCCGCCATCAATGGCAGAACCAACGCTGGGCCGTCGGCAGTGGGAATGGCAACGGCTGCTGCCAGGGCCGGCCCTGTGTATGCGATGGCGGCCAGGACGTCTGTCATACGCGGACCAGGGCGCCATCCGCCCAGCCGAAGCGCTTCGTCCGACGAAACCGGCGACGTCAAGGCCACACCCGGCAGTGTTGCGGGGTGTGCAGTGTTCCTGCGTCGGTCATGCTCCGGACTGTACCGGTCGTGGAATGCATGAGGGTCCTTGGGTCATGGCGATGGTGGCGTTGTTGGCGTGCGGCCAGTACTGCCAGGTTGCCGCTCCTGGAGCTGCTGGCACGAGATCAGTGGAGTGCGAGGACCAGGTAGAGGGCTGCCAGGGCCATCGTGGTGGGGGTCATGACGAAGCGTTCGGGTTTGCTCCGGGAGATTGCGTTCATGAGGACTCCGAGCACGAAGTATGCCGTCAGCACCCACACGGTGATCGCAGTAAATGATTCGCTGACCAACAGCGGGACAAAGCCGGACTTGGCCAGCGCCGCATAAGCGAAGAGGGCGTACAGGGGTATGGATGCTGCGCTCCCGATTCTGAGTTTGGCCGGGAGGACGCGGTGTTGTCCGCCCCATGCCATTCTCCCCAGCGGTGCTCCCGCGATCAGCGCCACCTGGAAAACAGCCAGGCCGGCCAAGAGTGCGCAGGCGAGTATTGCGGAAAGCTGGTCCAACAGCATCTGGATCCATCCCCTTGTCGAGTCCTGGGCAGCAACGCGTGTTGCGCCGTGCGATGCACGCCGTCTTGTGGTGGCTGTGGAGAGCATATTCGTGAATCCGAGGCAATTACGGGACCCGCTAGCCGCGCCCTTCCCTTCGGCGCCGGATGGCGCTTCGAATGACCGCTGGGATTGAACCGATCAAGGTGGCGAGCAGGAGGCCGAGCGCGATCAGTCCGGGAACCCGGCCAGAAGCTTCTCCGGCCGGAAGGTTGAGGTGCGCCGTCGGGTAGTCGATCATCTTAGCTGCCGATACAGCGGTTGTACGGTCGGTGTGCTGCGCCAGATACGTGATGGCGCCGTCGAACCCGAGCACCCCGCCGGCGCCAGCAAAAGCATCCACGGGAATGTCGCGGGACGCGGCCCAGCCGCGCAATTGCGGATCAATGCCCTCGTCCCCAGCCGCGCCAGGGGCAATGACGTTGTCCACCGGAGGTGCCTCGTGTTCCGGGACGGTCAGGAGAATCATCCCGTGTTTGGTGGTGACCGTTTCCGTGGCGGCAACCGCCACCGTCCGGGCAGCGAATGACATGTTGTAGACCTCGAATTCGCTGGCGACGTCGATTTCACCCACCCCGTTGAAGAGGCCGACGGCGATCGTCGGCCGGAACCAGGGGAGGAGGGCGTTGAGCCCGACGGGAATATCCGAGGCGGCGAAGGACTGGTCAGGTATCTGGGCTGCCGCCGCCACGTGCCAACCCGGGTAATTCATCAGCCGGCCGACTCGCTCGGCTTCGGCCGTGCCGGCCAGGTCCTCCAAGACTTTCAGGGCGCCGGGGATGCCGGAGGACACACCGGCCGTGGTGGTGATCCTGCCGTCCTGAACGAATCGCAGGCCTCCCATCCATTGGACCTGGGGGCGGCTCCGCTTGAGCGCACCCAGGCGGGACCAGTGGCTCGTAGCCTTACGCCCGTCCAGCACACCGGCTTCGGCCAGGACCATTGATCCGCTGCACACGCCAAGGATGCGGGCGCCGCGCCCCGCTTGTTCCGCGATCCAGTCCCGCATGGGTGCTTCTTTTGCGCTCCCCGGGGCGCCGACGGCCGGGACCACCACCAGGTCAGGCTGCCGCGCCCTGCCCGAACGGATGTCCTCGAACGTGTACGTGGGCACAATCGCCGGACCCCCGTCGACGGCGGCAGGGACGGCCCGCGCTGCGATTGTGTAGACCGAAAAATCCGGGGAACTGGCAAACACTTCGTAGGGGGCCAGAACGTCACTTCCCACGGTGCCTGACGATCCCAGGACAACGGCGACAACTATCGCGCCGGAAGAGGAGGGCCGGTTCGTGGGCAGGTTGGTCAGTTCTTGAGCGGCGGGGCGGATGTGACTTTGCGCGTCCGCCACCACCGCGCCCGCGAAAGCCATCGCGGTCACAGCTAAGAGGGACAGGCCAACCGAGAGAGCGGCGTGAATGAGTCGTCCAGAGAGGGGAGCCATGAGTGAGTCTCGATTCCGTGTGAAGTTGCGGGGCTTGTGCCGTCCATGTCCCCAGCGTTGTTCTTTCACGCTACGGATCGCCCAATCCACACACATCGGCCCCGAGGACACTCCTGAACAGGGACAAGTGGTACCTGGGTACTACCCGGGCGCTCCATCGGATGCTTCCTGTACGCCGCAGGTTGCACGTCCCACTCCGCGGTGACCGACAAGAATCTGGCATCACCTGTAGGGCGCGCCTTTGATCCACGGCCTGTGCGCAGCTGGAAACAGGGGTACTGTGAGCCGCATGGAGATGCGCCTCGAGGTAGTGCAAGTACCGGTCAGTGATGTGGACCAGGCCAAGTCGTTCTATACGGACCGGCTCGGGTTCGTTCTGGACCACGACGTCGAATACATCCCGGGAATGAGGGTCGTGCAACTCACGCCACCGGGCTCCGCCGCCTCTATCGTCGTCGGTACCGGAATGACCAGCATGCCGCCGGGCAGCCTGGAGGGCCTGCAATTGGTGGTCCCCGATATGGCGTCCACGCGGGCTGAGCTGCTTCGGCGGGGAGCCGAAATCAGCGAAGTCCAGGACATGGGTGGAATCGCCTTCGCCTACTTCAGCGACCCGGATGGCAACCGCTGGGTGCTGCAGGAAGCCACGCGGCCGGACGTGAGGGAAGCCGGCTCCTAGGGCTGGACGATCGAGGGCAGCGCGCCCCGCCAGGGCAGGTTTTCCGAAGCACGCGTCGCGTTATTCATGTTTAGCCCCTAAAATCTAAATAGTAGGGTGACTATTTAGACTTCCGGAGGATCCATGACCCGCTGGCCCGCGCACGGCAGCAAGATGATGCCCTGGAAGTCGTCCGGGCGGCCGCCGCGCGAAGACCGGGAATTCACCGAGGTGGTGGTCTCGCTGCCACCCTTGATCGCCGGGAGCTGGTTCGATCCGGGGCGTGAGACCATCGTCGCCCTGGAAGAGGCCGCCGTCGCCATCGCGTCCCTGGACGTCACCGCCGGCACGCGGATGGCCGCCATTAGCGGGTTCCTGCTCCGCAGCGAGGCGGTCTCCTCCTCCAAAATCGAGCACGTCAACGCCAACCGCGACGACTACGCCCGGGCCATGATCGGGCTCAAGGCCAGTGACGACGCCCGCTCCATGGTGGCGGCCGCCGACGCCGTACAAGGAATGATCGACGACGCCGGGCGAACCGGCGAGATCCGGCTGGAGGCAATGCTGGCCGCCCATCGCACGCTCATGAAGGACGACCCGATGGACGGCCCACACGCCGGCCGGTTCAGGGAGGTTCAGAACTGGATCGGTGGCAGTGACCATTCACCACGCGGCGCCATCCACGTCCCGCCCCCGCCGGAGCTCGTGCCGGACCTGATGGAAGACCTGATGGTCTTCTGCAACCGCCGCGACGTGCCGATCATGGCGCAGGCGGCAATCGCGCACGCCCACTTCGAGTCCATCCACCCGTTCACGGACGGCAACGGCCGGATCGGGCGGGCACTCATCGGTGCGATTTCCCGGCGTCGTGGGCTCACCAGGAACACCGTTACCCCTATCGCGTCGGCGATGGTCGCCGACGTCGACACCTACTTCAGCCTGGTCAATAACTACCGCTCCGGTGATGCCGATCCGTTCGTGCTCTACCTGGCCCGTTCCGCTGTCCGTGCCTCGGATGCTGCCCGCGAATCCGTCGCCGCCCTCGATGCGCTGCCGGCGATGTGGCTGGAGCTGGCCAGGCCACGCAGAGGATCCGCGGACGAGAAGATCATTCCGTGGCTGCTGGAGCGGCCCGTGTTCGAGGCCCACAGCGCAGCCCACATTGCCGGCGTCGCCGAAAGCTCCGTGTACGCCGCACTGCAGCGGCTCTCCGCCGCCGGGGTCATTACCCCCGTCACCCAGTCCAAGCGCAGCCGTGCCTGGGCGGCGACCGAAGTCCTCGACGAGGTGGACCGGCTGAACAACCGGCTGGCCGACGTCGGGAAGGCTGGCTGACGCCGGGAAGACGGGCTGACCGGACGGGACGGGGCCGGCGGCCGGCACGCGGGGCCGGCGTAGGGTCTTGATCCTCACGCGGGGTGAGGATCTACGGTTGTTCCCATGACAGAGACGAGCGGTGCCGCAGATCAATGGAGCATCGGCGAGCTTGCCAAAGCGTGTGGCGTAACGGTCAGGGCGCTCCATCACTACGACGAGATTGGGTTGCTGCCGGCAGGCCGGCGGACGGCTTCCGGCCACCGCCGCTACACCGAGGACGACGTCCGGCGGCTCTACCGGATCCGGTCGCTGCAGATGCTCGGCCTTCCGCTGGCCGAAATCGGCGCCGCACTGGGAACCCCTGCCGAGGACATGGGCTCGCTGCGCACGCTCCTGGAAAGGCAGTTGCTGCACCTGCGCCTGCACGCCGAGCAGGTCCGGGCGGTGCAGGACCGGATACGCGACCTGCTTTCACGCATCGACGGGGCCGCCATGCCGGCGCCGGAACAGTTCATGGCAACTTTGGAGATGATCACTATGCTCGAAGACTACTTCACCCCAGAACAGCGCCAGGAACTGGCCGGCCGCAGGGCCGAACTTGGCAGCGACAGCATCGAGGCCGCCAAAGTCCGGTGGGCCGCATTGGTCGAGGAGGGTCTCAGGCACGTCGAAAACGGGACGCCGGCATCCGATCCGTCCATCCGGGAATGGGCCACGGCATGGGGCGAGATCGGATCCATGTTCCATGCAGGCGAAGAGACCAAAGCCGCTGCCCGTTCCATGTGGCAGGACAATAAGACTGCCCTCAGTGCCGGTCTGCCCTGGACCCCTGAGCAACTGGCCGGACTCATGGCCTACCTGCAAGAGTCCAGGACGCAGCCCTGATGGCCCGTGCTCTCTGTCGGAGCTTTTCAGCGGTGCTTTTTGATGGTGGCGGATGCAGAATGGAAGGAAGCCGGGCTGATTTCTCAGCCCCCTCCAGCGTCGAGGACGGCACATCATGACGAGCAACAAGACACGGACTGCACTTGTGTTGGCGACGGTACTGATCGGGTTGAGCGGCTGTGCTGGAGGCGGCGGAACGCAGGCGTCGGCGCCCGCCACGACCGCCGGGACCTCTCCCAGCATGTCGATGGAACCGTCTGCCCCGGCCGGCTCCACCGCTTCGGGGCCGGGAAGCGGGGCGGCAAACGCCGCCGCCGCGACCATCACGATCAGCAACTTCGCCTACGAGATACCGGGTGCGGTGGCTCCCGGCGCGGAGGTGAAGGTGATCAACATGGACACCGCAGAGCACACGGTAACCGCAGACCAGAATGCGACCCTCTTTGATGTCGAGGTCAAGGAAAACGGCGGGACGGCCACATTCAAGGCACCTTCCGAACCGGGGACCTACGCCTTTCACTGCAACTACCACCCCAACATGCACGGCTCATTGACGGTCAAATGAGCGCGACGCCGCCGGCCGGCGCGCGTTCTTGACGATCTCGAACGAGAAAGGTGCCGTCGCGTGGCTTTCGGGACCCCCGCACCGTCGCTTGACCCATCCGCCGTCGATGGCCTCGGCTCAGCGCTCCGGGGCCGGCTGTTCCGGCCCGGAGACGCCGGCTACGACGAAGCCCGGAAGGTCTTCAATGCGATGATTGACCGCCGTCCGGACGTCATTGTCCGCCCTGCCGACGCCGAGGATATTCGCCGTGCCGTGAACTTCGCCCGGGAAAATGATCTCCCTGTCTCCATCAAGGGCGGCGGCCACAACGTGGCAGGGAACGCCGTCGGCGCCCATGGGCTCATGCTGGATTGCTCCGGCATGAAGAACGTTCAGGTCGACGCCGAACGGGGCGTCGCCGTGGCCGGAGCGGGTGCGCTCCTGGCCGACCTTGACGTCGCCACCCAGGCGCACGGCCTGGCCACGCCGCTCGGAGTCGTGTCGGTTACCGGCATCGCCGGTTTGACCCTCGGAGGTGGCATCGGCTGGCTCAACGGCAAACACGGGCTCGCTTGCGACAACGTGCTGGCCGCCGACATCGTGACATCTGATGGCAGGCTGCTGACGGCGAGCCCCGACCAACACGCAGACCTCTATTGGGCCATCCGCGGAGGCGGCGGCAACTTCGGTGTTGTCACGTCTTTCACCTATCGTTTGCATCCGGTCGGACAGGTTCTTGCCGGAGCGCTCTCATTCCCGGCCGAACGGACAAGGGAGGTCCTGGGCTTTTATCCCGGATTCGCCGCTTCGTGCCCCGACGAACTCTCGATGTCGGCCAGTCTGGGGTGTGACGCCTCAGGACGCCCTGTCTTCGGCGTCGGCGTCTGCTGGAGCGGCGGGCATGATGAGGCGGAGCTGGCGCTCCGGCCCCTGCGCGACCTCGGCCCAGATGTGGACGCGGTGGTGCCCACCAACTATGGCGTTTGGCAAAGCGCCCACGACGGCGGCTTTCCGTCGGGCCGGCACCACTATTGGAAATCGAGCTTTTTGACTGACCTCACCGCCGACGCCATCGATGTCCTGCTCCAGTTTGCGGCCGAGATGCCTTCAACGGCGAGCGGCATCGGAATGCAACAACTGCACGGTGTGGCCGCTCGGGTTCCCCCTGCGGCCACGGCATTTCCCCATCGCCGGTCACAGAGCGAACTCCTCATCCTGGCCCAGTGGTCCAATCCGGCAGAAACGGAGCGACACGTCGGCTGGGCCCGCGCCTTCTTCGAAGCGATGCAGCCCTTTGCTGCTAGCGGGGTGTACGTCAACGATCTTGGCCAGGAAGGGGAGGAGCGGGTGAGGGCAGCCTACGGCGCCAACTACGACCGGCTGGCCGCCGTCAAAGCCGCATACGACCCCATCAACCTCTTCCGATCAAATCAGAACGTGCGTCCGACCGCATAGGAAATGATGATCACCCGACGTGTGCTCCCGGCACTGCCTGCCACGATCAGGCATAGCTGGCTGTAACCCTCCTGGCTTCGCCGTCGAGTTGGATTCGACCGCCGTAGGGGAGGATCCACTGCGGTCGGGTGTGTCCGAAGGGGACCCCGATGCACACGACGGCGTCCGGGTTGTATCGCGCGATTTCGGTGCTGACCACATCGCGCTGTGCGGCGCGGAGCCGAGCCCGTTCGGCGGCAGGCGGAACCTGCCCGTGGCTGCTGACTGGAGGCCTGGCGACCATCACGCCGTCGACCGCCCCCAGGACACCACGCTCACCGAGCGCTCGAACCCATCGCTTGACCCAATCGGCGGGAACCAGCAGTTCGCTGGATTCGAGGATCAGGATTGTGCCCCGGAGCGCGTCGACGGAGGGCAGCCTGTCGGCGATGGCGAGCTGGTCGAGGACTTCGATGCAGCCACCCCAGGTGTAACCGGAGACCGTGCGCTCGGGACCTGTCCACGTCCAGGGTTCGGTGGGTTCGCGGTCGCCGTATTCGACGAGTGCCCGCGGCTCGAGCCAATCCGGCCCGAAGTCCTCTGACTCTCCGGGATCGGTGACCTCGAGCTCGCCTCCAGTGAGCAGCGCGGCCCGCAGGGAAGCGAGGTGAACGTCGTCAGCGCCCGGCCCGGCGCCGAGGTGGACCTGGGTCGAACCGCCATAATATCCGCGTATCCCGAGTGACCACAGCCAGTTCAGCAGGTTGGTGTTGTCGCTGTATCCGACGAAGATCTTTGGATTCGCCCGGACGGTCGCCTCGTCAAGATGAGGTACGACCGTGATCTGGTCGTCGCCGCCGATCGTGGCGAGAATCGCGTGGATGCTGGGATCGGCGAACGCCGCATTGATGTCCGCCGCCCGTTCCTCGGGACTGGATCCGAGCTTGCGCGTCGTCGGGAATTCCACAGGAATCAAACCCGTAGCCGATGTAAGCCGCCGCATCGCCTGCTCATGCACGGCCGGGGCGAACCCGGGGGCGGCGAACGACGGGGAGAGAACCGCGACTCGATCGCCCGCATTGAGTTTCGGGGCGGACAGCTTCAGTTGCGAATGATCCATGCACTCATCGAACCAGACGGGACGCGGTTCGAGGCAACTCGACGACCCGACGTGCCGGTGCAGGATCCTTTAACGTGCTGCGGAGAGGAGCAGACCAAATAGCGGTGCCGATGACACGCCCAATAACTCCGTGATTCAGAAATGGTGTGGGTCAAAGCCGTATCTGGCGCGCACCCATTTTCGGTATTTGGTGCAGCCAGTGCTGTAGGCTCCGATTCGAACCTTGGGGGACTGATGCTGAACTACTTTCGCGAAACGCAAGAGGCACGATTTGCAACCCGTGCACGCCGGATCTATGGCTACGTCTCCGTCGGCTTCGTTGTTGCTGTCGGGGTCTTGGTGATTGCCGGACTGGCGCCGGTTTGGACTTCCTGGACGATCCTCGGCGTTTCTTGCGTTCTGGACGCTTTCCTGACCCGAAAGTGGATCAGAGAAGACGCACTCAGGGCTTATCGAAGCGACCGGGCCGGCTGACGCCGCCCCGGCGGTGGGCAACGGGCAATGCATTCACGGCGGCCGCAACGGCCACGGCCGACACTAAACGGGGGAAGCTATGGACAAACGTCCGTTAAGCCACAAGGGAAAGCCGTCAGTATGGTCCGTCGTCCAGCTGGCCCTCAGTCTCTGCGCGTTGGTGGCAACCAGTGTCGCGGCCATCCTGTGGAATCCGATCGACGCAGACTTCATCAATCGCGCCGACAATGCAGGGTGGGACGAATCCATGCTTCTCCCGCACCAAATGGAACTCTCGCTCGTCCTCAACGCGTCAGTTCTGGCAACGTTTGTCGTCGTCATGACCGCGATCATTGGCGTGCTGGCCTCACGCCGGCGGACCAACGCCACGCAGCCCGGAAATCCGTCCGCTATCGCCTGATCCGTGCCACTGCAGTTCCCGGCCCGATATTCCGAAGGTCTAAATGGACTCGTGAAACGGTGGCCCGAAAGTTGGAGCCGCAATGTCGCGTGGCTCCAGCCTGCGGCTTTTTGGCCAGCGGCAGTCCAGAATTCACCACGTAGTTTCGAGTCGACGGAGGCCGGCGCCTGACTGATTCGAGATGGCTGGAATACTGGGGAAATGACTCTCGCTGAACTGGAACTGCCTGGCGGCCCATTCACCATCAGGAAAGCTGAATCATGTGATGTGGCTTCGATTGTTGGGCTTCTGGCTGCCGACCAGCTCCGGGCCTCTGTCGACTCGATTGCAGTCGAGCACCGGCGTCCCTACGATCTTGCTTTCCAGGCAATTGATGCGGACCCCGCGCAGCTTCTTCTCGTAGTTGTCTCAACCGACAATGAAGTGGTTGCGACCATGCAACTGACATTCATTCCCGGCCTCGCCAGAGGCGGAGCGACACGACTGCAGATCGAGGCAGTGCGGGTCCGGTCTAGCCTCCGGAGCAACGGCCTTGGAGGGGCGATGATTACGTGGGCGATCGCTGAAGGGCGCCGGCGTGGCGCAAGGCTGGTTCAGCTCACGTCTGACGAGTCCAGGGTCGCGGCACACCGGTTCTATGAGCGTCTTGGCTTCGAAGCGTCGCACGTGGGCTTCAAACTGCCCCTCTGAGATTGCGTCTCGACGGTAAGCGGCGCAGTTTTGGCGTGGGTAGTGGCCTAGGGAAGGGCTCTCGAACGGCCTCACTCGTCCCGCTTCACGCCTCGGCACATGGGGGCGCCCCGATGCTATTGGGGGATGCATCGGGGCGCCACCCACAACCATAGGCGGAGGCCTGTTCAAGTTCAAACGTGACGGCGGCGGCCGCCGCCGTCACGTTTGGATCGCCATGGCGGACAGTCCAGGCCAGGGGTCCGTGCCGGCGCCCCCCAAAAAATGCGCGCCGACACAGCCGCTCTCCGAGCGGAGTCCCCGATGGATCCGAGACAAGAATAAATGACCACTCACCCTAAAACAAGGCGGTCATCCGGTTTATGGGAGGTGGACTCGCTGAAAGTCCCGCGGATGGCAAGCAAGGCGCCACCTGCCCGGGGCTGCAGTACTCGGTGGCCGTGTGAGCCCGTCACGGTGCTGGTGGGGTGGGATTCCGCGGCGGGTTGGGGCTTCCAGCGGAAACCAGTCCGGAGAGAGCATGGGGGTCACCGTTGAAATCGTCATGCATGATCCCCGGCAGCACGATCTCCCACATCTCTTCGATCCGTTGCATGACGTCCGCTCGGTCGGTAAGTACTCCGGAGACCATCTGAACCCCGGTGAACGAAGCAACAAGGTATCGGGCAAATGTCCCGGCGTCGACGGAGGGCCGGACCTGCAATTCTGCCTTGGCCCGTTCGGTAAGCTGCTCCATGACGGCGATCCAGTCCTCGTAGGGGCCGCGCACGGGCGGACCAAAAGCCGTCGCTTCAAACGTCAATCGGATGCCGGCCCTGACAACTGGCTCGTGCACGAGCTGAAGACCGAAAGCGCGGCACAGCAGGATCATTGCCGTCAGGCCTGGCCAATCCCCGGCAAGGATGCTCTCGCTTTCGGCCACGACGATCCGATGCTGCTCCTCGATGACCGCCCTGGCGAGATCTTCCTTGGACTGAAAGTGGAAATAGAGGGCGCCCTTGGTCACCCCGGCTGTCTCAGAGACCTGGGTCAGGCTGGCACTGCCGTAGCCGTGCTCCTCAAAGACCGCAGCGGCACCGACGACAATGGCACCGCGGGTGGCCTTCGCGCGATCCTGAATGACCATCTGTGAACCTCAACTTCAACTCTGGGATGTGGAAGCAGGATCTTTACCCACCCGCTGCGCGAGTTGATCGGGAGTTCCGCTGGCCTTCTCTGAAGCACCCTGGCGCGCATTTCCGGGATCCACCGGCCGCCAACTGAAAGGTAGGGGACGAAAGACTGGTCCGATCCTAGCAAAACGGTCAACCGTCTTGGTGCGCCAGCCGAGGCCCCAGCTGGCGACGGTGTATTGGGACCGAGGTTCCACGATTCCTCCTTGACAGGTATTTAGTCCTCAATATATGAGTTGCAGAACGTATCACTGTTAGGAAGAGGAGATGATGGGCCGCATCGACCATTGGATGAATGTCTCCGCCGAGCTGCGGGTCGAGCAAGTTCCGGGGGACAACCACGCCGTCCGCGATGTAAACGAGGCCAGCTCGTGTTGAGGCAGGTCGCGGAGGGTGTGCTGATCCACGAGAGCGAGTTCTGCGAGAGTAACGCCGTCGTCGTAAAGGGCCGGGCTGGCGTGTTGCTCATCGACGCCGGGGTGCACGGCTACGAAATGGACTGCCTCGGGAAGGATCTGTCCGATTCGGGCCAGACCGTTGTGGCAGGCTTCTCGACGCATCCTCATTGGGACCACCTGCTTTGGCACGCCGGGCTCGGCGCGGTTCCCCGTTACGGCACCGCGCGCTGCGCGGCTACCGCCCGGGATCGGCTGTCGGGCGGAGTGGACGCGGTCGCGAAGGCGGCCGGCACCCCCGAACAGGTACCGCTGGACCTCCTCGGCCTTATTACCGGCCTGCCCGTCGGGACGGTGCAGATTCCTTGGGATGGGCCCCAAGTCCGCATTCTCGAGCATCGAGCACATGCCCCGGGCCACGCGGCGCTGTTGATTGAGGAACGTGGGGTTCTCGTCGCCGGCGACATGCTTTCTGATGTTTTGATCCCGATGCTCGACTTGAACGACACCGAAGACCCGATCGAGGACTACCTCGCCGCGCTGCGGCTGCTCGAGGGCGTGGCGGGCGACGTCGATGTCCTTGTCCCCGGACACGGGTCCGTCGGCGGAGCTGAACAGGTACACGCACGGATCGACCAGGATCGGGCGTACGTGCACGCCTTGCGTGACGCCCATGAGCCCAGCGACCCGCGGGTCGGCCCATCGGCCGCTCCCGGGTGGGACTGGGTGAGCGGCGTTCACGCACGGCAACTCCAGCGCCTCGCCCAAAGGAAGTCTGGAAAGCTCGACACATGACATGAGCGTTGACCGCGGTCGGCGGTTCGTTTTTCCCCTGTGGCGTTGTCTGGCATTTTCCGTTCGGGGACGCCGTTAGTTCAACCCCGACCGGGCCGGCCTTATAGGTGTCTCAGGTATCTTTCGGGGGAGTCCATGAATGATCGCCAGTTGGAAACCAGATCGAGGTCCGACCATTCCTGCTGCCGAAGTCCCCACGGGCCGACTTCGAGAATCTGCGCGCCTGGAAGCGCTGCAAGAACTGGGGAGTGCGTGGACATGATGACTTGCGAGGAGCCTTCGGCGAGGAGATCTTTCAAGACCGCAAGGAGGCTGAGGCATCCCGCGAAGGACAGCGCTGATTCCGGTTCATCGAGCACCCACAATCCGGGTCCGCGGAAACGATCCACGGCCAGTTCCAGGAACGATTCACCGTGTGACATGTCGTGGAACGAGATGTCCGGACCCGCGGTGCTCGGGTTCTTCTCGAGGTAGGTGAAGAAGCCGTGCATGGTTTCCGCGCGCAGGAAGTAGCCGCGTCTTGTGGCGCCGGCGGTGCGGACAAGCTGCAGGTGATCGGCAAGTATGGACTCCGTGGATCGGGTGCTGTGGCGGGCGCCTGTAGATCCGCCTTCTGGAGACAAGCCATAAGCCAGTGCGATGGCTTCCACGAGAGTGGATTTTCCCGACCCATTTTCGCCTACGAAGATTGTGGCCGGGGTCAGGTCGAGCCCTTGGTCCAGAACCTGTGCGACAGGGGGCAGGTTGCCTGGCCACCGACGGCGGTCGAGGACGTGGGCCGGGTCTTCGGCCAACCGTCTGATCGGAAAGCTAGGCGGGGGCATGCCCCATTCTTACAGGCACCTCTCGCGGTCCTGCCCCACCGGGCAGGGTCACTGGGGAGTTCGCAGCGGCTCATTACGAAAGGTCCTGGAACATACCAGTCATTTCGAACTGAAACTCCGGGACTACCGAAATAGAGCGAAGACACGCACGGGTTCCGGAGCGAAGTTCGACCCCTCCGTAAAACCCATGGCTTCGTAGAAGGCGCGTTGCCCCGGTTCATTGTCAGTGATGAGTACTGTTTGCCGGACATGCGCGTATCGTGCCGTGACGTGCTCGACCAGAGCCCGGCCTACGCCCGTGCCTTGGAAAGGCGGCCGTACAAGGATGTCCTGCAGATAGCAGATGGTCGCATCGTCGGACACAACCCTCGCGAGGCCAACAAGCTCACCATCCGCAGTCCGGGCCGTCACGACAAACGAGGAACTTCGGATCGCTCTGGCGAGCAGTTCCGGATCCCGGGTATAGGCGGCCCACCCCACAGATTCGTACAACGAGAGAACCTCGGCATCGGAAAACTCGTTGGATGTGAGGATGCTGAACGCCGGCATCCGACCAGTGTTGCATGGCCTTGCCATTTGTTCATGGACACCGTGCGCAACTCCGATTACGGCGCCGACGAGAACGATCCGAAGGTCGCCCAGATCGAGCGCGTGGACCCGCTCGGCGGGTCCGGAGCATCCACATTCTGATTAGCTGGAACCCTCGGCGCTGAGAGGCACCCGGTGGCAGACTTTCTGCCATGGAGCCCATGGATTGTCTGGTCATTTACGTCCCCACCGACGCTGCGCCCGCGGTCCGGCAGGCCATTGGCGACGCCGGGGCGGGCAGGCTCGGCAATTACTCCCACTGCTCGTTCAGCCTCGACGGCACCGGGCGTTTTACCCCGTTACCCGGCGCGACCCCGTTCGTCGGCGTCGTCGGTTCCTCCGAGGAGGTGCCGGAAACCCGGATCGAGGCAATCTTCCCCCGCTCCCGGCGTAACGCTGTCGTCAATGCCGCGTTGTCCGTTCATCCGTACGAGACGCCGGCGTTCATGACCTACCCGGTAGATGCCAGCCGGCCGGACTGAGCAACACCGGGGGTGCAGCGCGGCGGAAACTGTGAGGTCACCCGCGCCGGGTGGCACGCACGACGACGTCGTGCAGCGGCAACGCACGGTCACCGGGTCCGGGGAGTGTCCGCGTGATCTCCTCGGCACTCGTGATGCTCCATACGGCAGCGTTGAGACCCCCGGTGATGTCCGCGAGGGTGACAGTCGCTTCCGGGGGCGGGCGGTGCCCGTGCCCCGGGGAGGCGGGAGCGTGCAGGTGCCCGACGATCAACAGCGTGCCGCCGGGGGCTACCCAATCCGAAATGCGTTCGTAGAAGGCAAGTTGCGGCATCGCCGGGTGAGCGTAGTGGGTGGTCACAAGGTCGAACCGATCACCCGGTGCCCATGACGTCAGGTCCGCCTCGACCCAGGTCACCGTGCCGGACACAGACTGCCCTTCGGCACGCTCGGCCGCTTGGGCGAGGGCAGCGCCGGAGATGTCGGCGCCGGTGACCTGCCAGCCGTGCGCGGCGAGCCAGGTCGCCTCTGCCCCTGTCCCGCACCCGGCATCCAGCGCCGTTCCCGGTGCGAGTCCGCTGGTTTCGCGGATGAGATGCGGGTTCGGGGCAGCCCCTCCCGAATCTGCCTTGGCGGGACCGTGGGCCTGTTCCCAGTGCTGTTGCCAGTAGTCCTTGTCGAAGCTGTGCGTCATCGCGTCACCGTCGCGTCCGCCCGCTGCTTCCCCTGGCGATGTCTCTGCCGTCCCGGCCATGTGGAACCCCTTACGATCTGATGTGCCTTCAGATTCCATGCTCCCGGGCCGGCAGGTGGATGTGCAAGCGGTATTGCCGAATGGCAAAATAGCCCCATGAATGACGATCTCGACCACACACTCAGCGCCGTCGGGCCGCGCCTCAAGCGCCTGCGACTCCGCCGGGACGTCACCCTCGCAGACCTCGCCGAGCAGACAGGCATCTCCGCCAGCACACTCTCCAGACTCGAAGCAGGCCTGCGGCGGCCCACTCTCGAGCAGCTCCTCCCCCTGGCCCGCGTGCACGGGGTAACCCTCGACGAACTCGTCGATGCGCCGCCGACTGGCGACCCCCGGCTCAATCTGCGTCCCGTCGCAGGTCCGGACGGGTCGACGATCTTGCCTCTCACGCGCCGCCCGGGCGGCATTCAGGCCTACAAGTTCATCCTCCCCAAGGGCAGGGATGGCAGGAGCCTCAGCTGCGCACCCACGAAGGCTACGACTGGGCCTATGTCCTCAATGGCACCTTGCGCCTGGTCCTCGGTGAACATGACCTGATCCTGAGGCCCGGCGAAGCCGTGGAGTTCGACACCCGAACCCCGCACTGGTTCGGCGCAACCAGCGCCGGTCCGGTCGAATTCCTCAGCCTTATCGGCAAACAAGGTCAGCGCACCCATGTCCGGGCGGCACCCAAGCGCGATAGCTAGGCGCATCCTCTGATGTGCTCTCCTTAAAACCCTGCCGGCGCCATTCGGAGGGCCAGCATCCCGCCTTCGAGGAGTTCAAGTTCGACGATCCGCAATGTGTGCCGGGTTCCGTCCTCCGGCAGCATTTTCTTGCCACGCCCGAGCACGATGGGGGAGACCAGCAGGACGTACTCGTCCACGAGGTTCTCCTCCATGAGCGTCTTGGTCAGCGTCGGGCTTCCCCACACGAGCACGTTCTCCCGCTCGCGAAGCTCGCGGACCTGGCCGGGTATGTCGTCGGCGATAATCGTGCTGTTGTTCCAGCCGGCGTGGTCCAGTGTGGTCGACAAGACATACTTCGGCATCGCGTTGAAAGTGTCGGCGGTGAAGTCGCCCGACCGCGACGGCCACGAGGCGGCGAAGCCGTCATAGGTGACCCGGCCGAGCAGCATCGAATCCGCCCCGGCCAGAACTTGTTCGTTGTAGGCCACGGTGGCGTCGCTGAAGAATGGGCCCGTCCAGAGCTGGGGCTCCTCGGCGACGTTGTCCAGAGTGGAAAAAGCAGTCACTGTCAGCTTGCCCATGAAGATCTCCTTCAGGTTGTGGCGCCTGGCTGTTATCCGCGGTTTCGGAGCCGGAGTGTTCGGGCCTCGTGGATGGCGGCCAGGGCAACTGCGCTGGCGGCGAGCCTGACGGCGTGGACCCTGTACCACCGCTTCAGTAGGGGGTTGCGGCGCGTCTCACTGAGCGGTTGTGGGCTGAAGAACAGGTCGGGGTTGATGGACCGGAGCAGATAGGCGGTGGCGGCCGCACCCGTCGTCGAGCTGGCCGCAGCGACTAGCAGCCATGGCCTGCTGTCGGCATGATTCCAGCCTGCCACGAGGGCAGCGATCGCCGCCGGCGCATTGATCGGTGCAATCGGTGCGTAATAACGGCCCGGGCTTCCCGCTCCAAAGGGCGAGCGGGGCAGCTCACGGCTTGCTTCAGCGGCCGCGACGCGGTGCGGGATTTTGACGAGGACCTCATAGAGATTGCCGAAAAACCAATGCGCGTGGCTGAACTCCGCCACGCCCAAGATCCGATCAGCGAAAAAATCCCGGCGGCCCGAGGAAGCCTGTCCCATGCCCACAATCTACCGCCGATGCCCACCGCCGGGCCATGGTGACGAGCCCGCGCGCCCCGGGGCGGGAGTGCAGAACCCCGCGCTGCTGCCGTCAGTTCTGCTGAAATTCTGGCTGGCCTCCGTGGTCGGCGGAACTCGGGGAACTGTCCTGAGAACGCGGTCAGTCTGCGACCGTGACGGTGCCGGCGTCGCCGTCAACGCGGATCCGTTGGCCGCTGGTGAGCCGCTGGGTAGCCACACCGGTGCCAAGCACGGCCGGGATGCCGTACTCGCGGGCCACGATCGAGCTGTGGCTCAACGGCCCTCCGACGTCGGTCACCACGGCGGAGGCCATCGCGAACAGCGAGGTCCAGGCCGGGGTGGTGATGCGGGCTACCAGGACGTCCCCGGGCTCCATCAGACCGAAATCCTGCGGGCCCCTCAGGACGCGGGCCGGGGCGGTGACCCGGCCCGCGCTGGCGCCGACGCCCTTGATGGCGTCGCCGAGCTGGTCCCGTGGGCCCGCCGGCATCATTGAGCCGAAGGCCCGCTCCATCCACCGGCTCTCCGGCAACAGTTGCGGGGCAGCGGCCTTGGCCTGGCCCCGCCACAGCATCTTGCGCTCCTCGACGGCGCCGGCGCGGACGGGCCGGTCTGCCCCGGTAATTGCCACGGCTGCCGGTGTGCCCGACCCGGCAAGGCCGAACTCGACGGCGCTGCGCAACTCCCGGTGGCGCAGCCAGAACACGTCGGCGGGCTCGGCGATGACAGCGGAGCCGACGAGCCGTCGTCCGAGCTCGAACAGCATCCGCCGCAGCAGCGGCCACGCCAGTCCGACGTCGGCAAGGGCGTCCTCGCGGATCGGAGCCGCATTTTGCGCCCACCGAAGCAGCCGGAGGAATGCGGCCCGGCGCCGCGGCCCGAGCCGGGCGATGATTTGGCTGGTTTCATCTTCGCGGCGGGCGGCCGAGAGCCGCTGGCGCTCGTATGGGTCATTGCCATGTCCCCGCAGGTAAAACTTCACGGTCTCCAGCAGCGGCGAGGGATCGTCAGCAGGCACCGGACTGACGAAGTCCAGGTTATAGACCGCATGGCCGAACCGGCCGAGGTGCTCCTGGAAGCGGGCCTGCCATTGCTGCCAGGGTGCCGGGTCCACTCCGGCAGGCGTGGACCCGGTGCGTTGCGGCCCGGCCAGCGCAGCGGTGGGGGCGTTGAGGATCGCCGGGGCCAGCCCCGGGACGTCCCGGGCCCAGGCTGCGAGGTCGTATAGCGACTTCTCTGCGCGGATGGGTTCGCTGTCGTAACCAAGGAGGAAGGTCTGGGCGGGGGGATCGCCGTCGCGCCGAACGAACTTGTCGTAGTAGGCCCGGAAGGAGATTTCGCTTGTTGCGGCGATCGGAATGATGGACTGCACGGCCGTGTAGTACACCGTGCCGGCGTCAAGCAGCGTCTGAACACCCGCCAGCAGTTCCTCTCCGGAGAGATCCCCGACGGGCTTCGCGGACCAGTCCTTGATCACCTGCTCGTAGCGGGGATGCGAAAATTCCCGCCAGCCGGCCACTCCCATATGCGCCTTGCCACGGGCCAGCGCACGCATCGCCGTCAGCGACTTGCCCATCACCCGCCACATTCCCGAGTTGCGGTAGTAGTAATAGGCGTAGCCGTTGATAGTGGGCAGCCCGACGTCGTCCTCGCGGATGACCTCCTTGCCGACGGCGCCGGCCATCAGGGCCCTCAGCGACCGTGACACCGAGCCGTCAATGAGGTCGGCGAACAGCGGTGAGAGCGGATCGGGCAGCTGTTCAACGATGCTTGCCCGGAAGTAGAGCCCGTGCCGGTAGGGCACCGGCCAGGTGTCCGGGATGTCGGCTGCCGGTTCGGGCAGAGCGGTGATGGGCCGGGATTGCAGGATGAAGAACTCGCCACCGGCGCGTGCCCACTCGATGTCCTGCGGCGTCCCGAAATGCTCCGCGATCCGTGTTCCGTAGCCGGCCAGCTCAGCCGCCGCCGGGTCGTCCAATACGGCCTGCCGGCGGCGCGTCGCCGTCACCGGCTGCTCCAGGGTGCCGCGCTCCGCGTAGACGGTCATGACCTCCTTGTCAGCTGTCCGGCGCGACAGCACACGGCCCGTCCCCGCTTCCACGACGACGTCGTCCGTGGTGACCGATCCGCTGACAACGGACTCGCCCAGGCCCCACGCGGCACTGATCACCGTCTGGTCGCGGCGCCCGTTGGCCGGATTGGCGGTGAACATCACCCCGGCGGCCTCGGCGTCGACCATCTGTTGGACCACGACGGCGAGGCGCACCGTGTCCGGGTCGATGCCTTCACGGGCGCGGTAGGCCATGGCACGCGCCGTCCACAGGGAGGCCCAGCACTCGGTCACGGCCGCGGCCACAGCCTCCGTCCCCCGGACGTTGAGGTAGGTTTCCTGTTGCCCGGCGAAGCTGGCTGAGGCGAGGTCCTCGGCCGTGGCGGAGGAGCGCACCGCCACGGCTGTGCCTCCGTCGCCGAGCCTGCCGTAGGCGGCGCCGAGCTCCGCCGCGATGGCGTGCGGCATGGTGCCGCTGGTGAAAAGGGCGCGGATCCGGTTCGAGGCTTCCTCGTAGTCCTGTGGTGCCGCGTGTGGCGACAGTACGGCAAGTTCATGGATGCCGGCCTCGAGATGGTTGGCAGTCACGTAATCCGCGTAGGCTGCGGTGTTCAGCACGAACCCCGGCGGGACCGGCAGTCCTCCCTGGCTGAGGCCGCCCAGTCCGACGCCCTTGCCGCCTGCCACGGCGACGTCGCCGCGCCCCACATCGTCGAAGTTGTTGATGTAGGTCATGACCTCGAGTCCTTTCCGCCCGGAGCCGGGGCTCCGTGGTTCAGCCTGATTCCCAACATACTGGCACTGCCGCAGGCGAGAGGCCATAGCCGTACCGGTGGGCAGGGGATCCAGTTAATCCAACCGGCCGAGGGGTGTGGCCGGGGGGCCACCAATCGCTCGCACCCCCGTTCCGACAACAAAATGCCCGGGGCTATGGGTCGCAGCCCTTGCCCCGGGCATCTAAAACAATCCGCATTTTCAGCCGCGGCTGGCGTCGGTTCCCTCGGAGCCCTCTGATCCCTCGCTGTCCTCGCCGTCAAAGTGTTCCTTGTGGACCTTCTCACGGATGGTGACTTCATCTGCGACCGTTTCAGTAACGATGCGGACCCGTTCAACCGGGACGGTCTCCTTGGTCACTATGACTCGCTCTTCGTGAAGGATTACCTCGTCGTCGCTGGCCGGACGGTTCGAGACCTCGTCGCGGTCTTCCTCGGCAATCGGTTCCCGCTCGATACGAACCTCTTCGCGCTGCACTGGCACCGTCCTGGTGACGGTTTCCGTCGTGACGTATTTGCGCAGGCGCCCCCGGCCCTTGGCGTCGCGGGTTTCGGCGCGGTCCTTATCGGTGTCCTGTGGTGTGGCTGGGGTAGGGGCGGTGTCGGTGGCTGGCGTGGTGGTGCCGTATCCGGCTGTGCCGGCGGCGTCGCGGGTTTCGGCGCGGTCCGTATCGGTGGTGTCCTGTCGTGTCGTGGGTGGCGGGGCGGCGTCGGTGGTGGGTGTCGCTGTGCCGTATCCCGCTGGGCTGGTGGCGTCGCGGGTTTGGGCGCGGTCGGTTCCGGTGGTGTCCTGTCGTGTCGTGGGTGGCGTTGCGGCGTCGGTGGTGGGTGTCGTTGTGCCGTATCCGGCTGGGCTGGTGGCGTCGCGGGTTTGGGCGCGGTCGGTTCCGGTGGTGTCCTGTCGTGTCGTGGGTGGCGTTGCGGCGTCGGTGGTGGGTGTCGTTGTGCCGTATCCGGCTGGGCTGGTGGCGTCGCGGGTCTCGGCGCGGTCCGTTCTGGAGGCGTCCTGTCGTGTGGCGGATGCTTCGTCAGCTGTATCCGCGTCGGTGTAGGCGCGTCCGCTGTCCATCCGGTAATGCTGGTAGAGCCGGTCTTCCTCGGCAGGCTCCAGAGGCCGATCGGCGTCGATCCTTGGCGCGTCTTTGACCTGATTTTTGTTGTACGGGACGACGATGTCATTGCCCTCCAGCCGAGCACCCTCGAGGGGAACAAATGATTCGGACATCCCGAACAGGCCCGTACGGACGGTTACCCAGCTGGGCTGGCCGGCTTCGTTGTCTACGAACACCTGGCCGATGGAGCCGATCTTTTCTCCGTCTCCCGACAGGACATTTGCGCCTTGGCTGAGCAGACGGTTAATTTGTTCGGTGGTGAGCATGACGTCTCCTTGGATCTCTTAGGTTGAAATAGTGGGTCCGATCGGGAGCCCTTGATGGGTCGCCCGACCGGTACCGGACAGGTCGCTTTGGTGCTGTCCGGTGCTTGGGAAGCGTACGCGGCAATGCGAACCACGGGAGGGGGCGATGATTAGTCGGCAGTGCGCTCAGCTGAGGTTTTCCGAGGCCGACCCGCAGTTCTGGCAAGGTTGGGGTCCTGCGCGAGACCTTCGCGAGCGGGGGCCTGAAGTCGAAAGGGAGCGCAGACTGGGGATGAACGTTGTCGCCACCGCCAGTCCGGCTTGGAGCCGGTGGGAAATGTCCAATGGAATGCGCCGCCATTCGATCAGGAGGCTGGGACCGGTCCCGTTGCGCAGGGAGTTCTCCTGCGCCGTTTTTCGTGTTATATCACGAGCCCGGTTAGATTAGGAAGCCCCCTTATGAATAGGTGATCTCCCGGTGGTTGGGCTCCGCCGGAGGGCACACGGGGGAAGCCCGGGCGCCCAGGAGACGGCCCGGTGAGGACACCCGCGGCGGGCATTCCGGGCCGTACAGGTGGGGCCTTGCGCGAGGCGATGGCGGAAAGAGAATTGTGCTGGCCCAGGTCTAGTCTTGGTCCAGTTCGTCGAGTAGGGACTTCGCTGCGGCGGCGACGTCGTCGTGGTTATTCTGGGCGGCCCGGCTCTCGATGGCGAGAATCGCGCAGCGATGCAGCCGGCGGAAATCACCGAAGGGAAAGCTGTAGCGCCCCTTCGTGTCGTGCGTCTTCTCGGCGTCTTCGCCCAGATGCCACGTGCCGTACTCCTTGTACCCGTGCTTGTCGATGAATGCATTTTCTGTCTCAGCGTCGGGCGCGTGCTCGCTCCAATCGTCACGGGTATCCCGGGCAAACCTCGAGTCCTTGATGAGCTGCCGAGCATGACGCAGCGCCGCGTCGTTGATCTTGATAGTCATGAGATGGTTTCCGCTCTGTGGCAATTTTCGGAGGCGGGGGCTGCGGAGGCCGTGGCGACGCAGGGCACCGGAAAGAATACCGATGGCCCCCTACGCCATGCCAGAAGGAGCCCGTGGTCGCTGGTCGGTGCCGGGCGAGTCAAGTGCCGAAAATGCCGTTCAGGTCACGAAGTTCTCTGGTGCTTCCGGTGACTGGTTTCCACCGCGGGAGACATGGACTTTCGTGGCGGACGGTCCGGACTGCTCCGGGATCTGGGCGCGGATTTCCAAGACACCGTCGATGTAGCTGGCCTCGACGGTGTCGGGGTCCGCGCCGCGGGGCAGCGGGACGCTTCGCGAATATTCGCCGTACCGCACTTCGCTTCGGTAACCCGGTTGATCCTTGTGCGCGGGCTCGGTGCGCCGGGCAGCGATATTCAAGTTGCCCTCGGTGACGGTGATATCGATGTCCTTGTCCGGGTCGATGCCGGGGATATCGGTTCTGACCACCAAGGTGTTTCCGTCCCGGTATTCCTCGACCCTGAGCCAGGTGTCCGTCTCGCCTTGCAGGAAGCGCCGGACTGGTTCGGGCACGTCGATGCCTGTGCGGCGGAATAGGTTGTCCATGTCTATCTCCTTGCTGTTTAGCATCTCTGGTCGCATGGTGTCGGATGCGCGCGGAGCAATGACTTCTGCCGCTTTGGCGATTACTACTTACGACAGCGGAACCGGCCGCCGGGGCTGCGCCCGGAGGCTTTCAAAGCTTGTTCTCGACGAAGCGTTGCGGGCGGGCGCCCGGCATGAGGTCAACCGTCATGCCGTTGGACTCGGCGGCGCGGGCCGAGAAACGCCGGGTGGTTCCTCCCGGGGTGTTTCAGCAGCGGCCCGCAGCCGTCTAACAGAAGTCGCAGGGCGTCCTCAGTGGCAGCCCTGCATCCGGAGGATCGAGGCTGCTACGCCCTGGTCCTCCGACCGGCAAGAGCCCCATAGATCAGGAGCACAATAACGGCCCCGAGGATGGAGAGGAGCCAGGTCCGCAGGTCAAAGAAGTCAGCGAGCCCTCCGCCGAAGATCAACGAGCCGATCCAACCTCCGAGGATTGCGCCCACGACGCCAACAACGAGTGTAATCAGCCAGCCGCCTCCTTGACGGCCGGGAAGGACCGCCTTGGCGATAGCTCCAGCGATAAGGCCGAGAATGAGAAAAGCGAGAATTCCCATCTTTGTACTTCCTTTCGGTAGACCGGTCGTGGAATGCGGCCGTAACGGCGATTTAATCAGCATGCATAGTAACGCGCAATACCCGGCTCATGGGCCTTCTGTCTTGCTCGCCCCTTGCCGGTCCGAACTGCAATGGAAGCGGCGACTGCCCGTGGGCGCCGGGCGGGGGAGGCCCAGAGGCACCCAGCCGCGGGCGGCTAGTTCATTGGCGCCGGAGGCCGTCTTGGGCAGGGGAGGGCACGTCGAGCCTGGAGTTCCCGGTCGTGGAGCCTTGGGTGCCGGGCCGTGGAGCCTGGAAGAAATCCACAAACCGGGCGAGTTGCTCAGACAGGGCCTCCCACCCGTCGAAGTCGGCAGGAACGGCTGCGCGCTCAGCCTGGGAGGCTGCTTGCAGTGCGGCTGTGCCGGCGTCGGTAATCTCGACCTGAAATTGGCGCCGATCGTCCGGGTTGCGCGTCCTGGTGACCAGACCCGCGTCCTCGAGCCGGGCAAGGACGCGGCCGAGCGTTTGGCTTTGGACATGAACTCTTGCGGCGAGCTGTTCCTGGTACATGGGGCGGGGAGCCACGGCTTCCAGTGCGATGACGGCGGCACGCGTCAATCCCAGTGGCGCCAGGGCATCGTCGTGGAGGCGTTGCACTAAACGGGCCGCTGCGGTTAGAAGCCGGTAAACGTCCCGGGCGTGGGGCTCGCGGGCGAGGATCACGAAGACGACCTTCCTGATTGGGTGGCAACGAAAGTCACGCTACCTGCGACGGCGGCACAAAGCGCCGACGCTGGACCCCCACCATATGCATGCCGGACTCCTTTTTGGCAAGTATGCTTACTATTTTTCACGCGCGGCTTGCAGTGCGCGCCGCGCGTCACCAGGCGGGCGGGAGGCGGCCCGTCCGATTTTCGATCGAGGCCTTGCGCGACATATAGCAAGTGTGCTTAGTATTTAGTTAGTAACCGTGCTTACTAATTTCATCCGGTAGCGCTAGTCACGATCCCAAGCGGACCATTCCTGAAAGAGAGCAACGATGACACAGAACCCATGGGCCCAGGCAGCACCCGAAGCTTCCCCGGACCGGTACGCCGGCGTTGGAGTTGTGCCCCCACAAGGCACGGGACGCGCTGACTCTAAACAGGAAGCGGCCAAGGACGAAGCTGCGGACGTAACGCGGCACGCGGCAGATGCTGCCCAGAACGTCGCCGAGACGGCTAAGACGGAGGCAGTCAACGTTGCCGCCGAGGTCAAGACCAATGCCCGGGACCTGCTTCACCAGGCCAAGTCCGATCTCACCGAGCAGGCAGGAACCCAGCAGCAGAAGGTCGCCGAAGGTCTGCGGTCCGTCGCCGGCGAACTGCATTCCATGGCTGCCGCCTCCGACCAGCCCGGCGTGGCCACCGACCTTGTCCGCCAAGCTGCCGAGCGGTCCTCCGCTGTTGCGTCCTGGCTCGATGGCCGGGATCCGGGTTCGCTGCTGACCGAGGTTAAGTCCTTTGCCCGCCAGCGCCCGGGAACCTTCCTCCTGCTCGCGGCCGGAGCCGGTGTTCTGGCCGGGCGTCTCAGCCGCAGCTTGAGCGCCGGCGCCCCCGAAGCGACGGGCGCTACCGCTACGGGCACGTCCAATGGCGGCCGGATCCCCGATACCGGGGTAGCGGTTCCGCCGCCGCCGGTACAGATGCCCGCTCCGCAAACCACGACGGCGGGCCTAGCCGACACCTACCCGCCGAATCCGCTGGACTCCGATTTGGGAACCCCCGATCCGCTCCGCGACGCCGGGCAGGGCCGCCGGTCCTCAGAGTCCGTGGCCGGTGAGCCCTTGCAGCAGGCTGATCCGCTGCGCGATGACCCCTTTGACGGTGGCCGTCGATGAGCAGCGAAATGCCCCCCACAGCCGCGCAGGCAAAGGCTGAATCGACTTCCCTGGGTGACCTCCTCGGTGAGGTCACACGGGACATGTCCACCCTGATGCGACAGGAAGTGGAACTGGCCAAGGTCGAACTTAAGCAGTCCGCCACCCGGGCAGGCAAAGGCACCGGCATGCTCGCCGGCGCCGGCGTCGCTGGCCATTTCGTGCTCCTGTTCCTGTCTTTGGCGCTCTGGTGGGCGCTGGGGATCGTAATGGGACTGGGCTGGTCCGGCGTTGTTGTCGCCGTCATCTGGGCAGTTGTGGCCGCCGTTCTGGCAGCCATGGGCCGCAAGGAACTGAACGCGATCAAGGGCATGCCGAGGACGGCTGAAACCCTCCAGGAAATCCCGCCCACCCTAAAACCCAACTCCTAGATTCAGCGAGGAAACACGATGAGTGAAAACCCGGATGTCATCCGAGCAGATATTGAAGCAACCCGTGCCCGCCTGGGCACAAACGTGGACGCCGTCGCTGACAAAGTCACGCCGTCGCATATCGTCCAGCGGCAGACGGACAGAGTCAAAGAGAACGTCAAAGACGCCGTCTTCGGAGTGAAGGATAAAGTCATGGGAGCCGCAGACCACACCGCCGACCACGTCCACTCCACCACCGGAAGCGTCGGCTCGCATGTGAGCGACGCCGGCTCCGCAGTTGCGGGCGCGCCGGGCCAGCTGAAGAACAGCACACAGGGGAACCCACTGGCTGCCGGGCTGATCGCCTTCGGTGCCGGCCTGCTCGTTTCCTCCCTGATCCCGGCCAGCCAGAAGGAGCGTGAAGCCGCTGATGCCCTCAAATCGGCGGCCGAGCCACTCACCACGGAACTGACGGACGCCGCCAAGCACGTGGCCGAAGGCCTCAAGGCGCCCGCCCAGGAAGCCATGGAGAACGTCAAGGCCACTGCCGCGGACGCAACCGATCACCTCAAGGCAGACGGGCAGGCCGCTGTGGAGGACGTCAAGGATCGGACTGCAGAAGCCAAGGACAACGTTCAGCAGGCCTGAGGCCGCGTCTGAATACGGCCGGCTGCCCTCGCTGATGCGCTGGGCGGCCGGTCATTTCCCTTAACCCCCCGAAGGAATTTCCATGGCCAAGAACCCAACCAAGGCAGAAAATGAATCCATGACCGACGCCGAAACGGACGAGAGCAGCACCGCCAAGGCCCGCACGGCACCTGCCCCGGACGACTCCCGTAAACCGGACAGTCCGGCCGACGTCACTAAGCCCTCGTGGAAGTACATCGCCAAGAAGACCCTGCGTGAGTTCACCAAGGACCAGTGCCCGGATCTCGCCGCAGCCCTGACCTATTATTCGGTTCTCTCAATTTTCCCGGCGCTGTTGGCACTCGTGTCTTTGCTGGGCATTTTCGGGCAGGCAGAGAAGACCACGTCCGCGCTTCTGGAGGTCGTCCAGGGTTTCGCGCCTGCTGAAACTGTGCAGGCGATCAAACAACCAGTCGAGCAGCTCAGCAGTTCCTCCGCTGCCGGACTCACCCTGGTACTCGGCATCCTCACCGCCCTCTGGTCCGCCTCCGGTTACGTCGGCGCGTTTGGCCGGGCCATGAACCGGATCTACGAAATTGACGAGGGCCGGCCGTTCATCAAGCTTCGGGGCACGATGCTCGCGGTCACCATTGCCACCGTGCTGATCGTTCTTGTGCTTTCGGCCATGCTGGTGCTGAGCGGGCCGGTGGCCGAGGCCGTCGGCAACGCTATCGGCTTGGGCGGGGCCGTCCTGACGGCGTGGAACATTCTCAAGTGGCCGGTGATTCTGTTGCTCGTGATTCTGGCGATCGCCATCCTCTACTACGCTACGCCGAACGTAAAGCAGCCCAAGTTCCGCTGGATGAGCCTGGGTTCCGCTATCGCCTTGGTCATCTTCCTGCTGGCGTCCCTGGCCTTCGCTTTCTATGTGGCCAACTTCAATAGCTACGAGAAGACCTATGGTGCGATCGGCGGCGTCATTATCTCGCTGCTGTGGCTCTGGATCCTGAACATGTCGTTGCTGTTCGGTGCCGAGTTCGACGCCGAGATGGAGCGTGGACGCCAACTCCAGGCCGGCATTGAGGCCGAAGAGACCATCCAATTGCCGCCACGGGACACGAAACAGAGCGATAAGCTCCAGGCCCGCGAAGAAGAGGACATTCGCCGCGGGCGCGAGCTGCGGGAACGGCGCGGGATGCAGCCTGAACGGCAGGAAGGCGATACCCAATCCCGGGACACGGACGGAGTGGGGCGCCCCTAACCCGCGGAAATGTCAGGCACCACTGACGGCGGCGAGTTTGACGTTGTCCTTCTGACCTTCCCAGGTGCCGGTCAGCGCGAGCGGGCCGACCGGTTGCTCATCCAGGTCCAGCCGCCGGATAACAAGCAAGTGAAGGTCAGCAGTCTCGATGGCGGTGCCGGCGTCGGTGGCGCGCGGTGCCGCTGAAGAGACGTCAGGGACTGCCTCGAGTTTCGGTCCGGTGCTTCGCACGAAGACCGTCTGGGCCAGAAGTTCCAGATTTTCCCCCTTTTGGAGGTATTGCTCTGCCTGCGGCCGGCCCAGCATGATGCTCGCCGCCAGCGCTGCCACGTAGATTGGATCGGCGCAGGCATCGTAAACCCACCTCGGGCCGAGAACCGAGTGCTGCATGGTTCCGACCAACCAGGATTCCGCTCCGGCCAAGGGCTGGGCCCTGTACGTGAGTGGGACTTGAAAAGTGGAGTTGCCCACCGACACGATGATGGTTTCTATGCCGACCTCGCCGGCGGGGTCGTCGAACCGGTAGGAGCCTACTTTGTGCAGCGCTGCCGTGCCGGGTTGCGTGAACCACGGCTGGCGGGGCAGCCACTGTGCGAGAAGTTCAAGTTTCGTCGGCTGCAGTTCTGCCGGGTGGATGATCGCCATGACTGCAAGCCTAACCGTGCACTGGCGACACGTTGATCAAATAACTAGAGGAAAGGTACTGACCACTGGTTGGCGATCGCCCGGCCGAGTGTCGTTGTTCCAGATCCACTGGCTCCCATGATGAAGGGTTGAGAGTGTTCAGCATCGTCGCAGGCTACCCCTTCACGCCCCCTGCGGTCTTGAGCACGCCGGGGTGCGGATAGCAGAGCAGCGCGTTAGGTCTCCCGGTCGATCTGGAGGTAGCTGAGTCCGCTGACATCGAGCCAGAATTTAGTCGGAGTCTCTACGAGACGCAGCAGGACGCCCCCGCAGGAACTGCAGCGCACAACCATTCCCGGGGCATCGGCATAGACCGCTGCTTCCCCGAAGACCCTGACAGCGCCACAATTCTTGCACCGACCGATCGCTGCAATGATGTCGATGCGGAACAGTTCCCACAAGGGTCCCGCTGCCGCGTTCCCGTCAAGATGAGGTATCGGATTGCCGCCGGTCCCGGCGATGTCCTGGTCCTCGAGGCGCGGGTCCTCAGCACCAGGGGAAGCGGAGCCGTTGTTGCCAGTCACCGTATTCCTCCCGTTCCGCCAAAGCGTTCGGTCTTGATCGAGGCGGCCGGATAGCCCGCCTGCACCATCCACTCTGTGACCGTTTCGACAAACATCGTCTGACCGCAGATGAAGATGTCGGGTGCCATGTCCGCCGGCAGGATGCTTGCCAACAGTGTTTCAGCGGTGAGTCGCTGCGGGACCATTGGCCAGCCCTCCGGGACTTTGCGTGTATAGACATAGTCGACCGTCAGCTTGGGAGATCCCTGGTTCAAGGTGAGCAGCTCCTCCCGATAGAACCCTGCCTCGGGCGATTTCAGCGAGTACAGCAACCGGAACTGTGAAGGATTCCCGGATGCCTCGTGGGCGCGGATCATGGACATGAGCGGGACAATGCCGGATCCCCCGGCGATCAGCTGAACCGGGTTGGGGTCGGTCGGAAGCCAGACGAACCAGCCGCCGACGGGCCCCCGGATCTCCAACTGGTCCCCGACCATCAGGTCTCTGACCAGGTAGGGGGAGACCTCCCCGTTGGCCAGTTCGTCGACCGTGATCTCCAGGAGTTCGTCCATGCCGGCTGTGGCCACTGAGTAGGACCGCACTGCCGTGTATCCGTCGTCCGCCGTGAGCCGGATATCGATGTGCTGGCCGGGAAGGTTGCCGTTCAGCCCGTCCACGCGCAGGCCGATGGTTCTGGAGGATTCCGTTTCTGGAACGCCACGAATCACCTCGGCGACGCGCCACAGGGTGCTCATCTGTCCTGCCTCATGAGTAACGCTCCTCGCGCCACGGGTCGCCATAGATGTGGTACCCGTTCGATTCCCAGAAGCCGGGAACATCGTGCGGCATCAGCTCGATGCCATTGATCCACTTCGCACTCTTCCAAAAGTAAAGATGGGGTATCAGCAGGCGGGCAGGGCCACCGTGGGCCCGTTCCAATGGCTCACCGTCGTATTGCCAGGCCACCCATGCCTGGCCGTCCAGCAGGTCCTGCAACGGGACATTGGTCGAATAGCCGCCGTAGGAGTGAGCGGTAGTGAACTCGGACGTTGTTTCCACATCCGCGAACAAGGTGTCCAGGGACACCCCGCGCCACGAGGTGCCTAGCTTGGACCAGCTGGTCACGCAATGAATATCGGTCCGGATATCAATCTGCGGTAGCGCCAAGAGCTCGTCCCAGGACCAGGCGCGGCGCTGCCCAGTCTCCGTTGTAATAAAGAATTCCCAGTCAGCCCGGGCGATATAAGGTGCAGGGCCCGCCGTCAGTACGGGAAAGCTTGGCGTCTCGTATTGGCCGGGTGGTAACGCTGGATTGCCGGTGCGCCGTTTTCCACGAAAACCAGACGAGATGATTCCCATCATGTACCTCCGATGCGGAGCTCCGCCGGTCGAATGTAATCGGTGCCCCAACGATAGGGCAACGGCGGGACAGAGACCAGACATAAAAATATACTCCGGTGCCGCCAGGATGCGCCGAGTTCGTAAACGCAGCCGACGGCGTCGTCTGTCGCCAGAGCGACGGGCTGAACGTCCTTCCATAGGTGAGTCCGGCAACCGCCGGCGCGGGTGTAGCTTGAAGGATGAGTTCCCTACCGTCGGCGCGTACGCAGAGGCTCGTGCTGTGGATCGCGATTCTCGCTTCCTTTGTGTCGTTTCTCGACGGCAGCGTCATCAATGTAGCGCTGCCGGCCATTTCCCGTGAACTGGGCGGCGGACTGACAACGCAGCAATGGGTTGTCGATGCCTACCTGATCACCCTGGGTTCACTGATCCTTGTCGCCGGTTCGCTCTCTGATTTGCTGGGCCGGGTTGTCGTTCTCCGGGCAGGCCTGATCGGGTTCGGCGCGACATCAGTGATGTGTGCGCTGGCACCGACAGCGGACTGGCTGGTCCTGGCCAGGGCGCTTCAAGGCGTCGCGGGCGCCTTGCTGGTGCCCAGTTCCCTGGCTCTGATCACATCAAACTTCGACGAAGCGCCCCGGGCGAAGGCAATCGGCCAGTGGACTGCCGGTACAACCGTGGCTTTCATCGCGGGACCCCTGCTCGGCGGAGTGCTCGTTGATTCGGTGGGCTGGCGTTGGATCTTCGGAATCAACGTCCTGCCCATTGCCGTGACCTTGTACCTGCTAGCCGTGTTGCGGGTCAAGGATGTTCGCAAGGAGGGCGTGCGGATCGACTACGCGGGTGCCGTGCTCTGTGTGCTCGGGTTGGCGGGGCCGGTCTACGCGTTGATCGAACAGGGCAACTATGGCTGGGGGAGTCCGCTCATTCTGATGCCCCTCGCCCTCGGTATCCTGTGCCTCGCCGGGTTCATTTGGCGGGAAAAGACCGCGAAGTACCCGCTCCTGCCGCTCAGCCTCTTCTCCGTCCGAAACTTTGCCGTAGGCAACGTGGCTACGGCCTTCGTCTACGCCGCGCTGTCGATCGGCGGGTTCATCATCGTGCTTTTCCTGCAGCAGGTTGCCGGGTTTCCGGCGACGTCGGCCGCTCTGGCCTTGCTTCCCGTCAGCCTCGTCAACATCCTCCTGGCGTCATGGTTTGGCTCACTGGCCGGGCGGTCCGGGCCGAGGTGGTTCATGGCCTTCGGACCTGCCCTCGCCGGGGGCGGCTATCTCCTGATGCTCGCATCGGAAATCCCGGTCGATTACTGGACCCAGCTGATGCCCGGGATCCTCCTGTTCGCAGTCGGGCTCTCGGCGACAGTCGCGCCGCTAACCGCCGCCATTCTCGGTTCGGTGTCGGAACAGCAGGCAGGCATCGGTTCGGCAGCGAATAACGCCGTCAGCAGGGTAGCCGGTCTGGTCGGCATCGCCCTGGTGGGCCTCGTCATGGGCGGCAAACTTGATCTCGACGGATTTCACCGGGTGGTGACCGTGACGGCGGTGCTGCTCATCCTCGGGGGCATCGTTTCCGCCGTCGGTATCCAGAACCCGCCTAAGCGGCCTGCACTTCGGGCCACGCAGAAAGTCCCATCCCAAGGCACCCGGAGCTACCGTATTTTCAGACCGGGCCGATAGGGCTAAGAGATTCCATCGGACCGACCGAACGTACCGGCCGAGGCCCTCGGGTATCTGTGCCGTCCAGGGCAGTGGGTGATGTAACAGCTGTTACTTACCTTGTTGTAGCAGTATATGATTGACGCATGGATTGGTTGGTTCTTGTTGTCCGGTTGACTGGTGAGGCCTCACGGACGAGGGTCGGTGTGTGGCGGGAGCTCCGGAGGATCGGTGCTGCGCCAGTGGCCTCAGGGGTGTGGACCGTTCCGGACACGCCGTTCTTCTCGGAAGCCGTGCCGAGGGTCGTGGAGCTGGCCGGCCGCGGAACCGGCAGTGTCCTTGTCCTGCCCACGCCGGGCAGCGGCGATGCGGGAGTGGAAGGCCTGCGCTCGGCATTCGAGGAGCTCAGGTTAGATGAGTGGAAGGAATTCACCGGCGATTGCGGGGCGTTCGAGGCCGAAATCGCCAAGGAAACCCGAAGCGGCAAGTTCACTCTGGCGGAGCTGGAAGAGGAAGAGCAGAGCCTGGACCGCTTGCGGCGCTGGTACCGTGATCTGAAAAGCCGTGACGTTCTGGAACTGCCGGAAGCGCAGGCCGCCGACGAGCGGTTGCGCGAGTGCTCCGCTGTATTCGACGAGTACACCGAGAAGGTCTACGCGACTCTGCATGCCCCGGCAGGCCATGGCTTGCCTGAGGCCGGGGAGTAGGGGCCGTGCAGTGGTGGCAGACGGCGCTGGGTATCCTGGCCGGGCTCGTTGGCGTCTACGCGGTTCTTCTGCTGGGGTTGTGGGTCTATGCGAGGTCCCATCCGGAGACGGTGGGAATGCGGGACGCGTTGCGGCTGCTGCCGGATGTGTTGCGCGTGCTGAGGCGTTTGGCGGCCGACCCGGCGGTATCCCGCGGCGCCCGGATCAAGCTGTCGCTTTTGCTGGGATATCTGCTCTTGCCGCTGGATCTTGTCCCGGACTTCCTCCCGCTGATTGGCTATGCCGATGACGTGATCGTTATGGCCCTGGTTCTTCGTTCCGTGATCCGCTCCGCGGGTCCGGAGTCTTTGCGGCGGCATTGGCCGGGCACCACGGCCGGGCTTGCCGTCATCGAACGGCTGGCCGGCCTGCCGGCACCCATCGCCGGAAACGCCGGGGGCGCCGGGAAAGAGAGCACAGATGCTGCCTGAAATTTTGAAGCGCCCTGAGATGGCGCGCCTGAGACGTCGCGGGTTCATCCTTGAGGGCATCACGTTGGGCTGGAACGTCGTCGGAGTGGCAGTTCTTGCCGTCACTTCCATCACGGCCGGATCGGTGGCGCTGGCCGGCTTCGGCCTGGACAGCCTGATCGAGATCGGTGCCAGCACCGTGGTGATCTGGGAACTCTCCGGGGCCGGGGAACGGCGTCAACGGTTCGCGTTGAGGCTGATCGCCGGGGCGTTCGTTGCCCTGGCCCTCTATCTGCTCATCCAATCCGGACTTGCCTTGGCGGCCGGGCACCACGCACGGCCTAGCCCCACCGGAATTATCTGGACGGCTGTCACGGCAGTGGTCATGTTCGCCCTCTCAGCCGGAAAGGCCCGCACGGGCAAGGCGCTGGGCAATCCCGTTCTGATAGCAGAGGGCAAGGTGACGTTTATCGACGGTCTTCTGGCGGCCGCCGTGCTGGCCGGTATCTTGCTGGACACCTTTGCCGGTTGGTGGTGGGCCGACCCCCTGGCCGGCATGGTCATCGTCTACTACGCGGTCCGCGAAGCCGTGGCCATCTTCCGCCACGATCACTGATCGTTCGGAAACAGCCACCTGGGTGGCTTAGGCTTTCCGTATGGGACTAATAATCACACTGCTTATCATTTGGCTTATTCTTTCGATCCTTGGCTTCGCTGTGAAGGGTCTGCTCTGGTTGGCCATCATCGGACTGGTGCTCCTGGTGGCTACGGCTGTATGGGGCTGGGTGAAGCGCAAGGCCAAGGCCTGACGCAACCCTGATCTTCATTCGGCGGCGGCCGGTCCTCTTCAGGACCGGCCGCCGTTTTCGTGAAATTCGCGGAGTCAATGAGCCAACTCGGGGGTGGCGTCCTCAACAGGCCTGGACTGCGAAGGATCCCGGTGATGTATGCCCTCGACTGGTCGCAGCCACCCGAGGAACGGCTGGATTCGGGTTGGCGTTCTACCGGATAGGGAACTGCACCTGTCCGTCGAGGTCCGGCGCGCCGCTACGAGCTGGTGCTGGATGCCAGTACACCCAGGCCGAGCGCGGCGATGATGCCGCTGCTGCCGCGTTCGAGACAACTGCTCACCCGGGGGCGCTGCAGCCAGGCCATTGCCTTCGCTGCCGCGACGGCTACAGCCGCCAGGTAGAGGAATCCAATGGCGCTTTCGATGGCACCGAGCACCATGGCTGTATCCAGCGTGTTGCCGCCGTGTGGAATGAACTGCGGCACGACGGCGAGGTAGAACAGGCCGACCTTGGGGTTGAGCAGTGTGGAGAACGCGCCGGCGCCGAAGCCGGTCCTTCGGCTGTAGCTCCGGCGGGGAGCGTGCCCGGCCGCCGGGGATGCAGTTGTGCGGCGCGCCCGGATCAGCGACGAGACTCCCAGATACAGCAAGTACAACCCGCCTGCGATCTTCAGCCAACGGAACACTTCCGCCGAGTCCTCCAGCACGGCGGCGAGCCCCACTCCCACCAGCGCGGCCCAGACCAGGGATGCCAGAGCTGAGCCCAGCGCCGCCGCCAGGCCGGCCCCGGCACTTTGCAGCGAGATCCTCAGCACCAGGAAGGTATCCGGGCCGGGGGTAACGGAAAGCAGCAGGCACAGCCCGGCAAAGGCCAGGAGGGTCACGGCGGTCATGGGCACCATTGTCCTTTCGCTGGCCGCCCGACTGCAATCCGTCGCGATGGTTTGCTGCTTACCGGGCATTGCATGACGCCGGTTGGACGCCGCGGACGCATCGCCTTGCCCTTCTTCGGCGGAGCCATGACACAGGGATTCCGTCCGCATGCGGGCGCCACTGCCCGCTAGCTTTTGTCGTCTGACGCCTCACGCACGCGCATGAGCCAGTCGGCGGCAAGGGCTCGCACGAGGTTGGGTTGCTCATGGATCAAGGCGTGGCCGGCGCGGTCGAGTACGGCCAACGTAGCGCGTGGGTAGTGCAGGATCAGCTCCGACGGTCCTGTGTGCCCGGCGGTGGCATCCTGTCGCCCGGCAACGACCAACACCGGATGAGGATAGGCTTTCGCGGCTTCCGGCCGATCCCGCAACTCCCAGTGCCAAAAGATCCGCATCAGGCTCGACTCGTCAGCCAGGGACGTTGCGGGAGCCACATACTCCTGGAACCGACGCAGCGTTTCAGGCGTCTGCACAACGAAGTAGCTGCGGTAAGTAGCCTCGAGATCCGAGCCGAGTGCACCGGTCAGATCGACCGACGAAACAAGGACCTCGTGCTGAGGCACGTCGCGCGTCTGTTGGCCAACAGGGCAGATTAGCGCCAGCCCGACGGCCTGATCAGGTCGCAGACTCGCAATCGCACGGGCCAGGTATCCGCCGTAGGACTGACCCACGATAAGAAACGGTTCATCACCAATAGTGCTGGCGATAAGGCCGAGCAGAATGTCCACGACGTCGTCATTGCTCGTGATCGTCTCAGGCGCCGGGGTCCGGCCCATCCCGGGCAGGTCCGGATACAGGCGCCGGTAGCCAGGCACGTCGTCGAAAATCGGTTCAAGGGCACCGGCGATCTCGCGATGATCCACACCGGCGCCGTGCAGAGCGAGAACCGGCGTGCCACTGCCGTACTCGGCGTAATGCACAGAAACTCCGCTAACCGTGGTCTCCATCACGCTATGGTAAAACGCGTTGCGACGATACCCGCCATCATCGACGGCACCTGAGACCGCTCCAGATAAAGCTGCGCTGTGGTGGGAGGATGATCTGATGACGCCAAGTGTGGACGTATTTCTGCGGGGGCCCCGGGGGCGCCGTCTGTGCCTCGAACTGGCGATGCAGCTGGATCCGGAGGTCAAAACGGCGGCCTTCTGGTTGGGATACGAACTTGATAGTGGACCGGGGACCTCGCGGGTCCTGCTGAGCGCTGCTGCCTCCGGGGAGACCGCGATGCCGGCCTTTGCCGCGTCACCAGAACAGCTGGCTGCCAGGCTCGCCTCACTGGATTTTACCGACCTTGACAGCGACCTGGTCCAGGCGGCCCTCGAGCGGTCCGTGGACGCTGCAAGGTACTGGCAGGCACCCGATGGAGAGGACGTGCTCGCGGATCTCCCGGGTGTGACGGCGGCCCTGTCGCCCGTCGCGGAACAGGTCATGGCGCTGCCCGACATCCAGTGGTTCTGGCGGCCTCGCCGGGCGGAGCAGTGGGCCATCGACTGGCGATCGACAGACGGCCAGGCACTGCTGCCGAAGAATCCGCGACAAACACTGGCTGGGTGGGGCCGAGACGAACGAGCCGGTGAATTGCGGGCCGCGCGCGAACGCCCGGGCGACCCTCGCGCCAACTGGTCAGGAACCTGGTGGTCGATACCGCACGGGCTAGTCCACACCGTCGGGCAGGTCCCGGCCGCACTGAGCCTCGTGGAAGATTCCCTGGGCTGGGAGCAGGCGACCACGGTTCCAGTTCAGGGAGCGGGCCGGACACTTGAGATCGGCACAGCAAAAGAGTGGATAACGCTGTGCCGCAGGTTCCCAATGGAGGTCACTGCATCCCGGCGACACGACTGGTTCCGCCTGACTGGACGCGACGGCCGGTGGGTCATCCCGGATTGGGAACAAGTGGCAGGGGAGTGGGACGCCGCGCACCTCTCCGTCCTGGGTTACCTCGACGGCGCGACGCGCCCACTACAGGTCGACGCCGAAACGGCGACGGTCATCGCCGGATGGGCCCCGGACAGCACGATCTGGCTGACAGATGTCGCGCACGAATCGGGTGGCCCGCGGCAGGCATGGCACCGCGCCTCGCACGGCGACCCCTGGACTCTCGCGCCGTAACAGTCGAACACCGACAGGTTTCGGCCGTCACCGCCAGATTTCGGCGACCAGCTCCGCGAGGGCTCTGCCCTGGCTGTAACCAGCTCGAGCCGCAGGCGGACGCAAGGACAGATCCATCGCATTGGCGCCGAACATGTGCTCCGCGGCGCTATCCGGGAAGATAGTTTGGACCCTGCTGCCCCCGGCGCGCAGTTCGTCGACTTGGGTGGCGAGATCCATGCCCCACTCGAGCGGCATCCGCGACCTGCCGCCGAAGGGTGACAGCACCAGCACAAGCCCGTATCCAGCCGCCAGGTCGGCGTTCTCACTGCGTCGATAGCCGCCGTTGATGTACCGGCTCCCGCCGATGCGGTAGCCGTTGCTGGTGCTGGCGGCGACGGCGTCCACCAGATCGATTCCGCTGTTGCGGTCGAACACGACCGGTTCCCCGGTATCCGCATCAACAGCCGCGATCAGCACGGGCTGTTGCGGCCAGTGCCGGCTGGGAAGCCGGGCCGCGACGATGTCGCGCCAGCGCATCTGGGCAGAGCCGTCCGAAGCTTCCATCTCGAGTGCCGCGGCGCCCATCCTGCGGCGCATGTCGGTGGCATCCGCAGCAGAACCAATGATTCCGTTGGACCACTCCAGATAGGTCTGCCCCGAGAAATTCGGAGCGCGTCCCCTGTCCGGTCCGGAGTGGCCGGCTTGTGGCCGAGGCACCTCGGCGAGGATGGCGGCGTACAGTTCGGCCGGCCGTGTCCCGCTGGTGATCTGGGCAGCCACTGTCGATCCTGCCGATGTCCCGATGATGAGATCGGCCTCGGTGACATCGATGCCGGCATCGGACAGGCCTGCGATGAGACCGAGTTCCCACGCATTGCCTGCCGCTCCGGCGCCGGCGAGCACCAAGGCCCGCTCGTGTGAATTGCCTGCCTGTCGTCCGGCGTCGGCCTGTTGGCCGGGAGCGGGCCAATTTCCGGGCTGTGGTGTCCGCGTCACTGCAACGGCACCGGAAGCGGTCGCCGAACGGATGCGCGGAGTTGAAGAAGATGTTGTGTTCATGGGAGTCGCCTTTCGCGAATTTGCCTTGCGGCACTCCCGGAGACGACTACTTCAGTCGCGCGACCGTGTACTTCGGGGGAGCGCCCATTACGGATACTGCTTTCATGGGTCTCACCTCCTGAAGATTGATCACGATCACCGGAAAGCTATCACGCCGGCAAGGCGGGGCACAACGGGCTTCAAGCCGCCAGAGCGAGCACCGGCTGAGTCGCCACACGCACCGGCAGCAAGTCTTGCCGGCGTAAGCGCGATGTGCTCACCACCCGGCCGTGCCCGGGCCGCCCTTGAAAGGACCAACGATCTGCGTGGTGATCCAACCGCCGTAGAAGTCACCTTCCTGGAAGGTCACCTGCTCGCCGTCGACTTGGCAGGAGTCCATGTGAGCCGGGTAGAGGGCCACTCGGGAGCTAAGCGCCCCGAAACCCCGGGTGGGTTCGGGGTAGGTCCACCCGCCACGGGGAACGACGACTCCGCCGGCAACGACGTCGAAGTAGTGCGCTTCTCCCTTGAACTCGCAGAAGCTGGTGCCCCCTACCGGGACGAGTACACCGGCAGGAAATGAGTCCAATGGCAAGTAGTAGACAGGCGGGTGACTTTTCTCCAGGACGCGCACCGCATCGGTGGTGTCGGCAATCACCTGCCCGCCAAGCCGCACGATAACCCGTTCGGATCGGGGCTCGACCCTCGGCGGCCGCGGATAGTCCCACACCGATTCCTGGCCCGCCTTGGGTTTGATGGGCTGGGGCCGCCGGAAAAGGCCGGAAGAACCGTGTGCAGGAGTCATGTCCCCATGGTGCCATCTTCTGCTGGGATCCCACCGTGAGCGCGACGCAGCCGTGCGACAGCGAATACGCCGACCGCGAGCCAGCCGCTAGTCGCCGGCGGCTTCGCGGCCGCGGCGCACGATCAGCCGGTCGGGGCTGTGGACCACTGACGTGTCCTTGTCCTCGTAGTCGAACTGGTTGAGGAAGTAGCGCATGGCGTTGATCCGACCCCGCTTCTTGTCGTTGAACTTGATGGTGATCCACGGCGCATGGTCCGTGTCGGTTCGCAGGAACGTCTCCTCCTTGGCGGCCGTGTACTCCTCCCACCGGTCCAGGGAGGCGAGATCGATGGGCGAGAGTTTCCAGCGCCGCACCGGGTCGATCTGCCGGATCGCAAAACGGGTGCGCTGCTCGTGGCGGGTCACCGAGAACCAGAACTTGGTCAGGTGGATCCCGGAATCCACCAGCATCCGCTCGAAGAGCGGGGCCTGAACCATAAAGGTGTCGAACTCCTGCTCCGTGCAGAAGCCCATGACCCGCTCCACATTTGCCCGGTTGTACCAGGAGCGGTCGAACATCACGATCTCCCCGGCCGTGGGCAGGTGCTGGATGTAGCGCTGGAAATACCACTGGCCCAGTTCACGGTCAGAGGGTTTACTCAATGCCACTGCCCGGGCCGAGCGGGGATTCAGGTGCTCGGTGAAGCGCTTGATTGTTCCGCCCTTGCCGGCCGCATCCCGGCCCTCGAAGACGATCACGTGCCTGAGCTCCTGGTCCTGGCCCCAGTACTGGAACTTCAGCAGTTCAACCTGCAGCCGGTATTTCTCCAGCTCGTACTCTTCGCGGGACATCCGTTGCTCGTAGGGGTAGTCTTCCCGCCACGTCTGGACGGCCGAGCCGCCGGGGTGAATCAGTTCCGGATCTTCGCCTTGCCCCCCGCGCACGGTGTACCCCATCTCCACCAGGTGGTCGATGGCCTCACGCAGGTTTTCCCGGAGCCAGCCCTGGTCCTCGGGTGTCCACGTCCTGTCCGCCGGCGTCATCCCGGCCCCCTTCCGGCCCCCTCGAACCAGCTGCCGGCCTTCCAGATGCCGGCGGTGTTCGATGCTCAACTGCGTTCATAGAATGCGACCAGCCTAAGCCGACAAGTGGAGCTCACGATAGGGACGGGCTGGGGGATACTTTCCGCCACCTGACCCGCCGGCAGGGACTACCTACCCTTGCGTGCCGGTCGGGCCGGGTCGATGGTTCGATTCAGAAGAGCGTGATGCCGGTGAGTTCGGCCAGTTTGTCGGTGAGCTTGTCCTGGAAATCAGCGTCGGTGACCTCCGGAGCCGGTTTCCGCGGCCGGCGGTGGTGCCAGTACATTCCGGAGACCTGGGCGACCGGGTCAGGGCTGACGGCGAGCCAGCCCTGGGTGTCCTGGCCCAGGGCGAGGTCGTCGGGGGCGCCGGCGCCGCCCATTTTGGTGGGCACCCAGCCGGGGTCAACGGAGTTGCTGAGCACGTTGGTCCACTGCCGGGCGACGGCAGCGGAGAGCGCGGAAACGTAGAGCTTGCTGTCGGAGTAGGCGGCGCTGGCGTCCCAGCGCCGTCGGGTCCAATCGATGTCCTGGAGGTTTCCGCCGGCCGCGCGGTGCATCCCGCTGCTGAGGTAGATCAGGCGGTGCGGCCGCTCGATCAGCGCGGTGAGAATGTAAGGGGCCAGAACGTTGATGGCCAGGGTGCGGGAGTGTCCCTCCGGGGTCGCGACGCGCCCCGGCGAGAGGTAGACGCCCGCGTTATGGATGACGGCGTCCATCCGCCCGTGAGCGTTCACCTGCGCGGCCAGTTCCCGGGTTTCGGAGGCCCTGCTGAGGTCACCGATCACGATGCCGATGGCAAGCGGCGCGAGTTCTTCGAGGGTGGCGGCGCGTTCCCTGGAGCGGGCGTGCAGCAGGACCTCGTCGCCGCCGTTCAGGAGCGTCCGGGCGGTGGCGAGGCCAAGTCCGTCGGTGGAGCCTGTGATGAAAATGCGAGCCATGAGGATGGTCCTTTCTTCACCGTTACGTATGAAGGTTTCTGCTTGCCACTTGATGGCCTTAGCTAGGACGGGTCACACTCAAGAATGAACGCCCTGCGCCCTCATCTAAGCGGATTCGAGAACGTTCTTGAGATTGGTCAACTGAGCGACCTCGGCATTCATGGTGCGGACAATCACCGGGCCCACGAGCTTCATGAGTCCCTTGGGCTCCAGGTCCAGGCTGAAACGAACAGTCGTTCCGCCCGGCGCTTCACTGAGCCGGTACGCACCGGCCGGACGGGCCGGACCGGCCACTACCTGGAAGCCCAGGAGCTTTCCGGGGTCCGCCGCGGTGATTTCATAGTCCCCGACGATCGGCCGGCCACCGGGGCCCGAGAGGGTCTGGCTGTACACGGCACCGAGGTCCCCGGGTGTTCCACTCTTCAGTGCTATGTCCTGAACCCCGGAGCGCCATGCGCGGTTATTCAGCCCATCCGCGAGGAACGCATAGACGTCCTCCGGTGATCGGTTGATGGTGGTCTCGTTCTCGGCGTGAGCCATTACTACCCCTACTGGTTTTAGTCCGGACGCGTCCAGGCCGGTCGATCGATGTTGTCCATACAGTCCGGCGTGCGCCGGCATTTAGCGGATTGCTTCTTCAGGCTCTTCAGCCATGGGGCTCAGGGTCATCCGGGTGGTGACCAGGAGGGATCCGAGCAGGGATCGGGCGGCCGCGAGCAGGACATTAACCTCAGGGCTGGCCAGTTCATAGAACAACCTGCCCTCGCGCCGTGAGGGGACAATCAGGCGCTGGCGGCGGAGAATGCTCAAATGTTGGGAGAGGTTCGACGGCTCAAGGCCCGTGTTGTCGCGCAGTCGGCTTACGGCAACTGGTCCGTCGGCGAGCATTTCCAGCAACTGGATTCGGGCAGGGTGGCCCATGGCCTTGAACAGTTCTGCCTTCACATCGGTCTGGACCGGACTTGCAGGAAGATCATCCGGCATCGGGGCCTCCCTCCTTCACATTCAAATATTCTGAACCGCGCGTCTGTGCAGACCCCGGCGACAGGAAAACTAGCACGTGCAAGACAGAAAAGTCTGTCTTGCACACCCATGATTTGGTCAGCCCGCTTACATATCGTAGCGCCGGACCGCTGCAGTGTCGTCGCCGCCGCCAGACAGGGTGGTACCTCTTGCGCAGGTGAGTTGCATAGTTCAGACTTTCATGAATTCATCAATTCGATCCGGCCGGTACGAGTGACTGGCATCGTTCGGGTGGATTCAGGCTGTTCCCGGTGACAACGGCGTCGCCGGGAACAATCGGGTCCCGGCTTCCAGGAGGGTTCTATGACAGGCATGTTCGAACTGTTCACCGATTCCGACACGTCCTACCGATTTCGACTTACGGCCCCGGACGGGACCGTCATGGCCTTCTCCAGGCCCTTTCCAGACCTGCCGGCGGCGGTGGCCGGGATCGCAGCAGTACGGGAGTATGCCGGCATGGGGCTGGTCTCGGAAATTTCGGCACCGCGAGATGACGCGCTGCTCCAGTCCGTAGCCGAGGGCATTCCCGTGGAACCCAGCGCTCAGAGGCGCGGAGTTCACGAAGCGCACGTGAAGGGCCAGCGCGCCCGGGCGAGACCGGCCCGCGGCTGGGCGCCCAGGTCTCCTGAAGGGCCGCCGCGCCTCCGCATCCCGTCCGCAGCGCGCTTCTTGGGCCGACTCGCAGGGACCCGGAACCAGCAGCTGATCGTGCGGTGGCGGCAGGCATTGGAGACGCGGACTGCGCAGGTTGGGCTCAGTTCGTGCTGACCGTGTCCCGGGACAGGGCGTCCGCCGCCGCCGCCGCCGCCGGCGGGCCGGGCAGGCAGGCCCGGCCATGACGGAGTTGAAGGCGTTGCAGGCCTATTCCAGCGCGCTGGCCACCGAGGGCTGCCTCGCCGGGACCTTTCGCTACGATGCTGCCTCGGGGGAGCTGCAGTGGTCCGAGCAGATGTACCAGATCCACGGCTATCACCGCGGCGAGGTGGTGCCCACGGTGGGTGTTCTTATGCAGCACGTGCATCCTGACGACCGGAAGCCGTGCAGGGAAATCTTTGAGGATGTGTGCCGTGGCGGAGGTTTTTTCGCCAATTATCATCGTCTCTTCGACGCACGCCGGCGTGAACGCCGCGTCCTGACGGCGGGGGAGGGCGTGCTGGACAGTGACGGGAAGCTGCTGTTCGTCGACGGGTTCATCCTGGACCTCACCAGAACAGTTCAACTTGAAACGGACCGGTCCGCCCGCGAGGCCGTCGCCGGGGCCATCGGCACCCGAGGCCTTATCGAACAGGCCAAGGGCATCCTGATGGGAATACTCCACATCGGTTCCGACGACGCCTTCGAACGGCTTTCCGCCTACAGCCAGCACCACAACATCAAGTTGGCCCACACGGCTTCGGCCATCGTCCGGCTGGCCAACAGCACGCACGAATCCGCGACCCTCCGCAGCTTCGTCCACGCACTGGACGGTCGTTTCTCACAACGCCGCGATGGCGACCGGGTTCTGCATCCCTAGGTGGGGGTAAGGCGCCGGGCGGGTCCTCGGCCGGCCCGCCGGCGTCGTGCTGGCCGACAGCGCCGGTGGAATCCGGCGGAGACTGATAGCACACTCCGAGGCAGACCGGTCTGTACGCCTCGGTCCGGTGTAAAATTTTTTTATCATGACTGTCAACGACGCCGAGGGTCCTACGCTGCTGCCCGCCACAGCCATGGCCGGACGCGACGAGCCGGTGGACCGTATCCTCGCCACTGCTTACGAGTTATTCTCCCGCCGCGGCATCCGCGACGTAGGGGTCAATGAGCTGATCAGCAGTTCAGGGGTATCCAAGGCAACCTTCTACCGGCACTTTCCGTCCAAGGACGCCCTGGTGCTGGCCTTCCTGGAACTCCGCGACCAGGTGTGGACCGTGGACCTGATCGTGGCCGAGGCCAGCCGGCGGGGCAACACCCCCGAGGAGAGGCTGCTCGCCGTCTTTGACGTGTTCGGTGACTGGTTCCAGCGCGAGGATTTCGAGGCGTGCTCGTTTATCAATGTGCTGCTGGAAATGGGCGCCGGGCACCCGCTGGGCAAGGCGAGCATCGATTACCTCAGCCGCATCCGCGGGCATATCCAGGCGCTGGCCGAAGAAGCCGGGCTGGACCGCCCCGAGGAATTTGCCCGGTCCTGGCACATCCTGATGAAAGGCTCCATCATTTCCGCCACCGAAGGGGACGCGCTGGCCTCCAAGCGCGCCCAGCAGATGGCGCGATGGCTCATCGAGCACCACCGGGGCCTCTAGCCGCTGCGCCCGGGGATTCCCCGTCCCGGTTACCGGCATCTCTTTAACCCGGGACGCGGTAACCCGGCACGCGCCATAGCGCCCTGACAAACCGCTCCGATAACAGCTGCGCCATGCCCGGGCCGCGATCCGCAAGGGTGCCGGCCTGCGTTCCCTGATCCCTCTGACTGCTGGGCACTTGCGGAATACGTTAGTGATCACTAACGTATTAGTTGTGTTGGATGCCTTGGAGATTGCTGCGGAGCCGAACCGGCGACGCCTGCTGCATCTTCTCGCCAGCCACGAACAGGCTGTCGGGGAGCTGGCCGCCCATTTCACGGTCAGCCGCTCCGCGGTGTCCCAGCACCTGCTGCTCCTGGAGCAGGCCGGCCTGGTATCTGCCCGCAAAGAGGGCCGGAACAGGTACTACCGACTCGACCCAGGCGGCATGGGCCGGCTACGTGACCTTGTCGAACAGTTCTGGACCTACGAACTGGACCTGCTGGCATCAGATGCGGCCGCACTTGCCGCCCAGCGTCACCGGCCCCCTCAACATCACACGACCACTTCCGATGCTTCGCCTCAAGACAAGGGACCACTCTCATGACGTTCGATAAAACCATTCACCTGCCCGTCAGCGCCGACGAGGCCTTTGCGCTCATCACCGAGCCGGAACGTCTGCGCCGCTGGCAAACGGTGGCGGCCCGCGTTGACCTTCGGATAGGCGGCGACTACCGCTGGACCGTCACTCCCGGCCACCACGCCGCCGGCACATTCCAGGAGATCGAGCCGGGCAAGCGCATCGTCTTCACTTGGGGCTGGGAGTCCGGAATGGACCTGGCGCCGGGCGCGTCCACCGTGACCATCACGCTGGAGCCCGACGCCGGGGGCACCACGCTCCGCCTGGTCCATGCCGGCCTCAACGCCGAACAGGCCGCAGCACATGCCGAAGGCTGGAACCACTACCTGGGCCGCCTGATCGCCGAGACCTCCTCCCCGGACGGCGCCGGTCCGGACGCATGGTCGGCTGCCCCGGACCCGATCGATCACCTCAGCTCGGCCGAGGCTTCGCTCGCCGTGCTCCTGGGCGTGCTGCGCAAGCTCACCCCGGAGGACCGTGAGAAAGCCACTCCCTGCGAAAATTTCACGGCCCACGAGTTGCTGGAGCACCTGGCCGGTTCGCTGAAGCAGATCGGCGGGGCGCTGGGCGCGGACGTAAGCGACGACGCCGGGGCGGGCCCGGAAGTTCGCATCGCCGGACTCGCGCAGGCCACCCTGGAGGCGTTCAGCCGCCGCGGCTTCGAAGGCACCATCGACATGGGCTTCGCCGAGCTGCCCGCGACCGTCGTCGCCGGGATCGTCAACCTCGAGCTGCTCGTCCACGCGTGGGACTTCGCGAAGGCCACCGGCCAGGAACTTGTAGTTTCCGACGTCGTCACGGATCACGTTGAGGCCCTGGCCTTGGTGACCATCTCGGACCAGGTCCGCGCCAGCGGCAGCTTCGCCGCTGTCCAGCCGGTCGCGGAGACTGCGAGCAGCCTGGAGCGCCTGATCGCGTTCACCGGCCGGACCGTCGCCGTCTGAAGTTTTCCAACCTAAGCCCGTCAAGACCGCCAGGAAAGCAGGAGCAACATGACCAAGTTCGTCTTCCTCTATCACGCCCCGATGACCCCCGCCGAGGCCGCGCCGCCCGCGCCGGATGACATGGCAGCCGCCATGGAACAGTGGAACAACTGGGCCGCCAAGGTCGGCAACGGCCTGATCGACTTCGGAACGCCGCTGGCCAACGGTGTCCGCGTTTCCGCGGGCGGAGCCACTGCGCCAAGCCAGCGTGAAGTCGCCGGATACAGCATCATCGAGGCCGACAGCCTTGAGGCGGCCGTGGAACTGGCCAAGGTGCACCCGCACCTGAACATGCCCGGCGGCTGCGAAATCGAGGTTCACGAGGCGCAGCAGATCCCCGGAATGTAAGCAGCGGCTCGGCCCGATGCTCAAGGCGTGTTCGCCGCTGCTTAAGAGCAGCGGCGGACACGCCTTTATTCGTCCTGTTGTGCGCCTGGTCGTGCTGGGCCCTGACCGCCGGTACCGCGCCGGCGCGCAACATTCGGCCACATCTCCAGCAATCTTTCGTCCCATGCACGACAGTGGCGCGGCGCCGGCCCCTTCACGCGCCGTCGCCGGGCGTCACCAAGACTTCACAGTGCCGGGCCGGTGTGGCACGGGTGTGTCCCAGGATGGGCGCAAATGACCGCGTGAGTCTTGCCCTGTTACGGACTGCTTCGCGCTGCGTCCGATCGGGTACCGGGGGTGCGTCCATGGCTGTTTCCGTCGCCGGATTACGCGCGGTTTCCTCGGGTGTCGAGGCACCTGCGGAACGGATTCGACTCTGCTCTGATGGTGGGCACGGTCCGGTAGCCCCGGTCCGCACCATCGAATCCAGAAAGAATCCGCTATGAAAAACCGACACTTACCCGCAGGACTTTTCTCCACCTTGGGCGTTGCTGCCGCCGTGGCGGTCTCGCTGGTGGTCTCCGGTTGCGGCGGCCCTGGGAGCGCCCAGTTCCCGGCCGGAAATACCCCCGGGGCACCCGAAGTGACCGAACTCCGCTACGAGGGCTCGGCCAACAACGTGAGCCTGCCGGAGCTGGCCGAGGACCTCGGCTACCTCGGCGACGTCAAGCTGAACTGGGTGGGCAACACCATCAGCGGGCCGGCGAGCATCCAATCAGCCGCGACAGGAGCCACCGACTTCGGCGGCGCCTTCTCCGGCGCCGTGGTCAAGCTCATCGAAGCCGGCGCGCCGGTCACTGCGGTGATCAACTATTACGGCGAGGACGAGAAGACGTTCAACGGCTTTTACGTCACCCAGGACAGTCCGATCCGGACGCCGCGGGATCTGATCGGCAAGAAAATCGCCGTCAACACCCTGGGCGCCCATGCGGACGCCGTGATCAACAGCTACCTGAAGAAGAACGGACTGTCGCAGGAGGAAATCAGGCAGGTCCAGCTCGTCGTCGTTCCGCCCAATGACACCGAAGAGGCCATCCGCCGCGGCCAGGTCGACGTCGGTGCGCTCGGCGGAGTGCTGCAGGACAACGCTGTCGCCACGGGCGGCCTGCGGTCCCTGTTCAGCGACTTCGAACTCTTTGGAACCTTCGCCGGCGGCCAGTACGTCCTGCGCAAGGACTTCATCGAGAAAAACCCGGAAACCACGAAGATCTTCACCACCGGTGTGGCCAAGGCCATCGAATGGGAACGCACCACCCCCCGCGACGAGGTGATCGCGCGGTTTACGAGCATCATCAACAAGCGTCAGCGCTCCGAAAGCACCGCGGCGTTGAAGTACTGGAAGAGCGTCGGAGTCCCGTCCAAGGGGGCCATCAGCGACCAGGACTTCACCCGCTGGTCAGCATGGCTGAACGACACCGGCATCGTCAGCGGCGGGATCACCCCGTCCAAGTACTACACCAACGATTTCAACGGACTGCTGAACGGGGCGGCATCATGACCCGCGGTACCGGACCGACGCCGAAAATCAGCCTCCGCAACGTCGGGAAACAGTTCACCGTCCGGCCCAGCAAGGACCAGCCCGAGGGCTCCACCCTGACGGCGCTGGAGGGCATCACCCTGGACGTCGCCGCAGGCGAGTTCATTACTCTGGTCGGACCGAGCGGCTCCGGCAAAACCACCCTCCTGGACCTCCTCGCCGGGCTCACCCGGCCGGACGCCGGCCAGGTGCTCGTGGACGGCAAGGAGGTGACCGGGCCAGGCCGCGACCGTGCAGTCGTCTTCCAGCAGTACGCCCTTTTCCCATGGCGCACCGCGGCCGCCAACGTCGCCTTCGGCCTCGAAGGAACCGGCAGCGACGGGCGCCGCCCGAGCCGGAGGGAACGTGCCGACAAGGCCCGCCACTACCTCGAGCTCGTCGGCCTCTCCGGGTTCGAGGACCGGTATCCCCATGAGCTATCCGGCGGCATGAAGCAGCGGGTTGCCCTCGCACGGAGCCTCGCGTACGAACCCGACGTCCTGCTCATGGATGAACCGTTCGCAGCGCTGGATGCCCAGACCCGGGAACAGCTCCAGGAGGAACTCCTGCGCATCTGGCGCTCCACGGGCAAGACCATCATCTTCATCACCCACGGCATCGACGAGGCCGTGTACCTGGGCCAGCGGGTCGCCGTGCTTAGCTCCCGACCCGGCCGGCTCAAGCAGATTGTCGACATTGACCTGGGGGAGCGGAGCGGTGACCGGGACGTCCGCTCCGACGCCGTCTTCGTCGAACACCGCCACGAAGTCTGGTCGCTGCTGCACGACGAGGTCCGGAAGGCCCAGGAAGCCGGGCACGCCAAGATCCGGCCCGACGGGTCCGCGCCCGACGAGGCACCCCAGCTCAGCAAGATCGAGCCCAGCAAGGGACAGCTCAGCACGGGAAGGGCAGCCTGATGACCGCACCAACACTGACCAAAGAGACCACCGCGCCTGCCGCTCCTACCACCCCTGCCGCCCCCGCTGCAGCCGCAACCGGGCGGCCCCCACAGCCCGCCGCAACCCGACGCCTTCCCGCCCTGGTCCGGTCCGGCGCCCGCAGGGCCGGGCGGGGGATCTGGGCCTCGGGCGCGATCGTGCTGTTCCTCCTGCTCTGGGAACTGGGTCCCACCTATCTCGCCTCGGCCTCGACCAGGGTATTCCTTCCGCCGCTGCACGAGGTCCTGCGGGCACTGGGATCACTCGTCGCCAAGGGCCAACTGCAGAACCATCTGGCAGCCAGCCTGACCCGCTCCGCCAGCGGCTTCGGCATCGCCGTCGTGGCCGCCGTCGCCCTTGGCCTGCTGGTCGCCTGGTACCGGTCCCTTGACCGGTTCCTCAACCCACTGCTGGAGGTCTTCCGGAACACCGCGGCACTGGCGCTGCTCCCGGTCTTCACCCTCCTGCTGGGGATCGGGGAGACCTCCAAGATCAGCATCGTCGCTTACGCCGCGTTCTTCCCCGTGCTGCTGAACACCATCGCCGGCGTCAGGACCGTCGACCCGCTGCTCGTCCGGGCCGCCCGCTCGCTGGGACTCTCCAACTTCCGGCTGTTCCAGAAGGTCATCCTTCCCTCGGCGGTGCCCACCATTTTCACCGGCATCCGGATGGCCGGAACGTCCTCGATCCTGGTGCTCATCGCCGCGGAAATGGTCGGCGCCAAGGCCGGACTCGGGTACCTGATCGTCAACGCACAGTCCAGTTTCCTGATCCCGGACATGTACGCCGGGATCCTCACCGTCTCGCTGCTCGGCCTGCTGGTCAACTACCTGCTGGTCGCCGTCGAACGGCACTTCTCCCGGTGGCGGACCGCCGTCGGATCCCAGTCCAATTAACCCCCACAGACCAAAGGACACAACCACCATGTCGACAACCACCGAAACCCGGCTCGAATTCCGGCAACTCAGCGCCCGCATCGGCGCCGAGATCCGGGGCCTGGACCTCAGCAATGACCTCAGCGACGCCACCATCGCCCAGATCCGTGCGGCCCTGAACACCCACAAGGCCCTGGTCTTCCGTGACGCCAACGTCCACGACGACGAAGCCCAGGTCCGCTTCGCCGCCCGCTTCGGCCCGCTCACCCAGGCACACCCAACCGTGGCCTCCGTCGAGGGCAAACCTGCCGTCCTGCCGGTGGACAGCGAAAACGGCAGCGCGAACAACTGGCACACCGACGTCACGTTCGTCGTGAACCCGCCGCAGGCCTCCACCCTGCGCAGCATCACCTTGCCGGCCTACGGCGGCGAGACCCTGATCGCCTCGGCCGCCGGAGCCTACACCGATCTGCCGGAGGAGCTGCGGAACTTCGCCGACACCCTGTGGGCCATCCACACCAATGATTACGACTACTCCGTGCCGAAAAACCTCGAGCACGCCAACGCCGGTGAGCGGCGGAAGGAATTCACCCGGATCCACTTCGAGACTGCCCACCCCGTGGTCCGGGTCCACCCGCTGACCGGCGAGCGCGGCCTCTTCATCGGCGGCTTCGCCCAAAGGCTGCGCATCGTGGGACTGTCCAACACCGAATCCAAGGACATCCTGCGGCTGCTCCAGGCCTACGTCACCCGTCCCGAGAACGTGGTCCGCGTCAACTGGGAACCGGACCAGCTGGTGCTGTTCGACAACCGCATCACCCAGCACTACGCCCCGGACAACTATGACGGCCAGCCCCGGCAGCTGAACCGGGTCACGGTGGCCGGCGACGTACCCCGCGGCGTCGACGGACGCAGCAGCACGTCCATCCAGGGCGATTCATCCGTCTATTCCGAGACGGTGGAACTGCGCGCCGACTCTCCCGGAGTTCAGCTGTGAGCGGGGCACGGCAGCTGCACCTGAACGCGTTCCTCATGAGCACCGGTCACCACGAGGCCTCGTGGCGGCTGCCGGAAAGCGACAGTTTCGCCGGGACGGACGTCGCGCATTTCCAGCAGCTGGCCCGAACGGCGGAACGCGGCACGTTCGATTCGATCTTCTTCGCGGACTCACCGGTGCTGCACGGCGACGTCGGCCAGCGGCCCTACGGCACACTCGAGCCGACCGTCCTGCTCGCCGCCATCGCCGCCGTCACCGACCGCATCGGGCTGATCGCCACGGCGTCCACAACCTACAACGACCCCTACAACCTGGCCCGCCGGTTCGCTTCCGTGGACCACATCAGCGGCGGCAGGACCGGGTGGAACGTGGTCACCACCGCCGGAGACGCCGCCGCGAGGAACTTCTCCCTGCCGGACCAGCCGACCCACGCGTTGCGGTACGAGCGGGCCGCGGAATTCCTCGACGTGGCCCGCAAACTCTGGGACAGCTGGGAGGACGACGCCGCTCTCGGCGACAAGGAAGGCGGGACCTGGGGAGACAACACCCGGGTCCACCCGGTCAACCACTCCGGCACGTACTTCAGCGTCCAGGGGCCGCTGGACGTGCCACGCTCCGCCCAGGGCCACCCGGTGATTGTGCAGGCCGGCTCCTCAGAGGACGGCAAGGACTTCGCCGCCCGCTACGCCGAAGCGGTGTTCACGGCGCAGCAGACGCTGCCGGACGCTCAACGCTTCTATGCCGACCTGAAGCGGCGAACCGCCGCCGCCGGCCGTGACCCGGGAACGATCAAGGTGCTCCCGGGCATCGTTCCCGTCATCGGCTCCACCGAGGCCGAGGCGCGGCGGCTGGAGCAAGAACTCGACGAGCTTATCCACCCGGAGCACGCCAGAAGGCAGCTTGCCGGGGTGCTGCGGGTCCCCGCAGCATCCCTGGCCCTGGACGCCGAGCTGCCGGACGACCTGCCCTCCGAGGACGAGATCGAAGGGGCCAAGAGCAGGTACACGCTGATCGTAGACCTCGCGCGGCGGGAACGGCTGACCGTGCGCCAGCTCATCGGCAGGCTCGGCGGCGGCCGCGGCCACCGCACCTTCTCTGGCACCCCTGGGCAGGTGGCCGACGCGATCCAGGAATGGTTTGAGGCCGGGGCGGCGGACGGCTTCAACATCATGCCGCCCGTGCTTCCGTCCGGCCTGGACGCCTTCGTGGACCACGTCATCCCGATCCTGCGGGACCGCGGACTCTTCCGGCGCGCATACAGTGGACGGACGCTCCGCGAACACTACGGGCTGCCCCGGCCGGCCAACACCTTCGCCTCGGCTGCCCGCAGCAGTCCGGCGGCCCCGGGCCCGGCGGGTTCCCAGGACCCCAGGCCGGTGCCGGTCGACGAGGTCCCGGGACTCCGTTCGGCCTGAAGGACTTGGTTCACATGAGGCAGCGACGCGCGCAATGGTGTACGTTGGCTTCCCGTCAGAACTAAACACAGGAATGAGAGTCACCCCCGTGGCAACCGATTACGACGAAGTCCGATCCGACGTCAAGGAGTCGCAGGATAATTCCCTGCAGGCGCTGCAATCCGCCAACGCCCCGGATGCCCGCAGCGTTGTCCGTGAACTGGATGAAGCCGACGCTTTTGACGATGCGATCAGCCCGGGCGGGGAAATTGTCGCCGAGGAACTCGTCGTGCAGGTCATCCCGCAGGCGCAGGACGAATTCACCTGCTACTCCTGCTTCCTGGTCCGGCACCGGTCCCAGGTTGCACGCGAAAAGAACGGCCACGCTTACTGCGTCGAGTGTGTTGGCTAGGGCCATGGCCTCCCGCGTGTCCGGCGCCGGCGCGGTTTTCCGTGCCGCGCCGGACAGGCGGGTCAGCACCGTCCCCGGCCGGCCCGCTTAGTCTATGCTCTGTCTGAAACGCCTTGCCGTGCTCGGCCTGTTCGTATTTTGCGTCATCACCGGGTTCTTGTTTTGGGTCTTCCGATTCTCCGGCGCGGAAGCCCGCGTGGCCTTGCCCGCGCCGCCGCGGGCAGAGGCGAAACTCGAATCGCTGTCCGCCGGCATCACCTCCGCCGTGAACATCACCCGGAGCGCGGACGCCGAGTGGCTCACCCATGCCGCCGCGCAGACCGGCATCCCAGCCCGGGCCCTCCAGGCCTACGTGGCGGCGGCCGATGCGGCCAACACATCGGCCCCCACCTGCGGGATCGGCTGGAATACGGTGGCAGCGGTGGGCTTCGTCGAATCCGGCCACGGAACGTACGGCGGCGGCAGCCTGACCGCCACCGGTCAGGTGAGCGGGCCAATTGTCGGTCCGAGCCTGAACGGTGACGGCTTCGCCGCGATCCCTGATTCGGACGCCGGCGCCCTGGACGGTGACGCCCGGTGGGACCACGCCGTCGGACCCATGCAGTTCATTCCCTCCACGTGGCAGCTCGCAGGCCGGGACGGGAACGGGGACGGAACAGCAGACCCGTTTAACATCGATGACGCCGCGCTAAGTGCCGCCTCATACCTGTGCGCACACGGTGGTGACCTGACCACCGCCGCGGGCTGGGCCGACGCGATCTACTCCTACAACCAGTCTGATCCGTACGTGGACCATGTACGCGACCGGGCCACTGCCTACGCCGCACAGTCGGGCACTCCCGGATAGCGCAACCGTGCAGCTCGACTTAGTCTCCGGACACCTTGCCGACTCCCATAGTGATTGGCAGCGGCTGGCCGCGCTCCGGCCGGGCCCTAAGCCCATGCCCTGGCAACCAGGTCTCCTGCAGGACCGAGAATGAAGTCCACATTGAGGGATGCGCTGGGCCCCTCACCCATAGAGATCTTCTCGTCGAAAGACCCAAAGGTTGCCGGCAAGAAGTACCCCACGTTGTCCCAGTAATACTGGAAGACATACAGGAGGGGATCTTCGATCGTGTCCAGGTCCTCCCCAAGGCGGTACACAACAATGGCCTTCTTGCGGACCTCTTGGGAATTCGAGCACCAGGGCAGAATCAGCCCTCCCGCATTAGCCATATTTCCGGGCGGAACCTGATCCGTGTCCCTTGGAATGATCCCCGAGGGATCGCCCGGGCCAAAGAGGGGATTCCACTCAAGGTCCTCGTAGAACAGGTTCACGCCCACATCGTCTGGCTGTCCCGGCAGACGGGTTCGGTTGGTGAGCCTTTCTAAGCCTGAATTCCACAGTAGTGGTCCTCTGCGGTCCTGGGCACCGTACGAAACCTTCTTCCGCGACCCGGAAATGGACGCCCCCGCCGCGTCTTTGGCGGCCCTGGCCGCAGTTACCGTCTTGGGGCCTTGGGCCGGTTGCTCGAGATCCATCCTTACTTCTCCTGTCCAAGAGGTGACCGGAGCGCTCCCGTTGGTGACCGCAAGCGGCTCCGCCGGGGAGGGGCTCAAGGGATGCAATATGCTCCGCCGTGCAGCGGTTGTTGCGGCATGAGGGCTCCGTCGGGACGGTTATCGGCCATCTGAGGAATGACTCTCGTGTGAACTTTGCGTCCGGTGCTTGCCATGCGTCAAGGGACTATGCGAAGTGGCGGTGTATTGTGATCGCTCTTTGCCGCTCTTTGCCGATGAAAAGGATGCTCGCTGCGGCTCCCAGACCGGCGCCTCTGTCATCGCCAGCCTGCCGTCAGGGCAGAATGGAAGGCATGACATCTACGACGTTCGCCCTCATCCTCCATGGCCAGACGGACTGGAATGCACAGCGCCGGCTGCAGGGATCCACCGACATTCCTCTGAACGACGTCGGCCGCGGTCAGGCTCGCGACGCCGTCGCCGTCCTGTCCGGCTATGAATGGGACGCGATCGTGTCTTCACCGCTGAGCCGTGCCGCGGAAACCGCCGATCTCATCGCCGCCGGGCTCGGCCTCAGCGTGGCCCGGCGCGTGCCGGAGCTCGCCGAGCGCAGCTTCGGACCCGCGGAGGGCCTTCAGGACGGTCCTGAACTGGACGCACTGCGCATCCCCGACGGGTTCCGCGGCGCAGAAAGCGAGGACGAGGCCGCCGGCCGAGGGTTGGCCGCGCTTGAGGCGCTGGCCGAGGAGTTCCGTGGCCGCCGCGTCCTGGCCGTCGCCCATGGCACGCTCCTGCGCGTGAGTCTCAGCCGCGCCGTCGGCCGCACCCTGGACAGCATCGACAACGCCGTGCTCAACCTGGCCCACCACCATGCCGTCGACGGCTGGCAGCTCGAATACTTCAACGGCGAGCGGGCCATGGCTGCCGTTTAGGGCTGCCGCTCAAGGATATGTTGGTATCGCGATGTACTGGTTGATGTTCGTTGACTGGAAGGTCGCAAAAGCCAGCGTGGTGTGGCCACCCTCCGGGTCACCTACCACAACCGTTTGGTCGGAGGGATTCAGACCCAGCAATGCGTAGGAATGGTCGGAGACCAGCTCGCCGTCGGAGTTGGACGTCCCAAAGGTCACGAGGCCTTTCGTGAAATCCTGCTGCATCTGCTCAAAGCTCACTCCCGTCATGGGGCCGCCGGGGTTGCGGTCGACGCCCACCTCGCCGGTGATGGCATAGAGAGCATTGTGTACATCATGATCCTGGGCGTTGCTGAGGTCGGTGCCATCGATGCCGTTGTAGCTGTTGCCGTTCGCGGCCGCCCACCCTTTCTCGATAATCGCGGCCCATGACACGTTTTTGCCATCGATATTTTCGATGCCGTTTTCGAAGGGCTTGCCGCGGCGGTACGGAAGATCACCGTTGACCGTGACCGTCACCGGATTGGACACCCCGTCGTACTTGCTGTGGAAGGAAATGGTGTAGGTGCCGTTGCCGTTGTCATGGACCATGTTCAAGACGGTCGCAGGGGCCCGGGACGCCACTGTCATCAACGCTGCGAGGAAATAGCAATCGCCGGCGTCACCCTGCTTGATATTCGTCAAGTCTCCGGAGAGATCTGGGTTTCCGGAATCATCAAGCGCAAACAGAACCTGATTCGGGACCTTCTGGAAAGCCGCACGTCCCGATACTGAAGGATTACTCACCGGGGCCCCGGACGCTCCCGGAGGCGTCGTGACCGGTGACCGGGTAGTCACGATCCACGCAATTCCAAGAATTACCATCACCGCCACCACTGAGAAAATGACGGCGGCGCGAATTTTTGCCGGCCTGGATCCTGCACGTTCCATGTTCCGAGCCCTCCCGTCCTGCGGGGTTCCAGCCCCGCAACGGCACCGCCGCGGCAACCTTCCGGGGGCTGCCGCCGTCGGGTCTCTCCCGGTTGATCAATTCATCAGCTGATCAACAGCTTGCCGCAGGCAACCAGTCTGGGGCAAGGGGCAGCGGGCGATTCACAGGTGAGCACCGGACGCTCACCGGCGTGCGCGGCAACGGTGCAGTCGTCTGTTTTCGTCGCCAAGCCGCATATTGCCGCGGGCGGCCGAACCGCCGACGTATGCTGAATCGCACAAGCAACGGACAGGAGGCCGAGGTGGCCCAGACGATGGAAACCGGAACGACGGCGGCCGAGGTGATGGCCGAGCTGGCTGACCTCGAGGACCCGAGGATCCGGGACGTGAACGCCAAGCACGGTGACGACCACGGGGTGAACCTCGGCAAGCTGCGGGCGTTGGCCAAGCGGCTCAAGACGCAGCAGGAGCTGTCCCGTGAGCTGTGGGGGACCGGTGATACCGCGGCGCGGCTCCTGGCGCTCCTGATCTGCCGTCCGAAGGCTTTCGATCGTGATGAGTTGGACGGCATGTTGCGCCAAGCGCACACTCCCAAGGTGCAGGACTGGCTCGTCAACTATGTGGTGAAGAAGAACCCGCATGCCGAGGAACTGCGCGTGGCCTGGTTCGCCGCTCCGGACCCGCTGGTGGCAAGTGCCGGCTGGGCGCTGACCACCGACCGCGTTGCGAAGAAGCCGGAGGGCCTCGACCTGCCAGGACTGCTCGACATCATCGAGGCGCAGATGAAGGACGCCCCGGACCGCTTGCAGTGGGCGATGAACCACTGCCTGGCCCAGATCGGGATTGAGCACCCCGCACACCGCGCCCGCGCGATCGGCATCGGCGAGCGTCTCGAGGTGCTCAAGGATTACCCGACGCCGCCGAACTGCACCTCTCCGTTCGCGCCGATCTGGATCGCCGAAATGGTGAACCGACAGGACGCCAACTAGGACTCAGGGCGGGGGGCCTTTCACCCGTACTCACCCTCATCGAGCCGCCGCACCAACCTGCGGATCACCCGTGACACCACGAAGGCTTGACGTGACACCACCGTGGTGTCACTATGGTGGCATGGAACTCGGACAATACGTCAACGACCTACAGCGGCAGCTAGTGGATGCCGCGGAGAGCGGCTCGGAGGACACCCGCGCCGTGGCCGAGCGGCTCGCCGCCGGACTGGACGCCGCGACCCGGCTCGTGCTCCTCGACGTTCTCTCGGCTGCGGCCGGCGAGATCACCCGCGACCTCGCACCCGGATCAGTCGACATGCGGCTGCGCGGACGCGACGTCGAATTCGTGGTGACCCAGCCGAACCCGGAATCTGACACCGACGAGCGGCCGGCCGCACCCCTCGACCTCGACGACGCGAGCACCTCGCGCACGACGCTCCGCCTGCCGGATGCCCTCAAGACGCGGGTGGACGAGGCCGCGGCCGCTGACGGCCTGTCCGTCAACACCTGGCTGGTCCGCGCGGTCGCAGCCGCTCTCCAGCCCAAGCAGCGACGATCCGCGCAGCGCACGCTGCGCACCGGCGACAACTTCGCCGGCTGGGCGCGCTAAACCGCCCACCGCACCACACCCACCAACCACGCGGACCCGCGGGGTCGATCAAACACACCCAAAAGGAAGGCGCCAGCATGCCCACCTACGACACCCCCACCCCCATCGACCTCGCCATCAAACTGCAGGTCGGCGCGATCGAAATCATCGCCACTGACCGTGACGACACGGTCGTGACCGTCTCGCCGACGAACCCCGCGAAGGCAGTCGACCGCCGGGGCGCGGAAGAGACCAAAATCGACGTCGACGGCCAGCGGCTCATCATCACCGGCCCCCGGCCCCGCATCAGCTGGATCGGCCCAACCGAGTCGGTCGATGTGAAGGTCGAGCTGCCTGCCGGGTCGCGGCTCACCGCCGAGATCGGGGTCGGCGGCGTGCGCGCTGTCGGACGCCTCGGCGCAACCCGGATCAAGAGTTCGATGGGCCGCGTTGATCTCGACTCCACCGGCGACCTGTGGCTGCGCGCCTCGCACGGCAACGCGACCCTCGGCACCGCCGAGGGCGGGATCGAGATCACGGCCGACCACGGTCAGATCCGGATCGGCAAAGTCACCGGCGACGCGATCCTCAAGGCGTCGCACGGCACCATCCTGATCGGGGAGTCCGGCGGCGACCTTGAAGCGAAGCTCTCCTACGGCGACCTCGAGATCTCGAAGGCACTCGGCTCTGTCGCGGCGAAGACCGCCTACGGCAGCATCCAGCTCGCAGAGGTCTCGAGTGGTTCCATCCAGGTCGAGAGCGGCTTCGGCCAGGTCACCATCGGCGTGCGGCCCGGCGTTCCCGCCTGGCTCGATCTGTCCTCGAAAGAGGGGCACGTCCGCAAGCAGCTGGACAGCGACCGCGCTCCGGACGCGTCCGAACAGACCGTCGCAGTGCGTGCACGCACCCAGCACGGCGACATCAGCATCCAGCGCGCTCAATGACTCCGGGCCACCAACAGAAGGGAACCAAGCACATGAACACGCCAGCAATCGACGTCCGCGGGCTGCGGAAGTCCTACGGTGCAAAGGCCGTGCTCGACGACGTCGACCTCACCGTGGACGCGGGCACAGTCACCGCGCTGCTCGGCCCGAACGGCGCCGGCAAGACGACGACCGTGCACATCCTGTCCACCCTGGTGCGGCCCGACGGCGGCACGGCACTGGTGAACGGATGCGACGTCGTGCGCGACCCTGACGGCGTCCGCGCCGCGATCGGCCTCACCGGCCAGTTCTCCGCGGTGGACAAGCTGCTCACCGGCGAGGAGAACCTGCTGCTGATGGCCCGGCTGCGCCATCTTGGAGCGAAGCGCTCGAGGGCCCGGGTGGTCGAGCTGCTTGAGCAGTTCGACCTCGTGGAGGCCGCCCGTAAGCCGCTCGCCACCTACTCGGGTGGGATGCAGCGCCGCCTCGACCTGGCCATGACCCTCGTCTCGGCGCCCAGCGTCATCTTCCTGGACGAGCCCACCACGGGCCTGGACCCGCGCAGCCGCCACACCATGTGGGACATTGTCCGCAGCCTGGTCGCGGACGGCACCACCGTGCTGCTCACCACCCAGTACCTGGACGAGGCGGACGAACTCGCGGACCGCATTGCGGTGCTCGACGGCGGCCGGCTCGTCGCCGAGGGGACGCCGGACGAGCTCAAGCGCCTGGTGCCCGGCGGACATATCCGGCTCCGGTTCGCTGACGCCGGGCGGCTCGACGCCGCCTCCCGCCTGCTCGGCGAGTGCGCCCGCGACGACGCCGGGCTCTCGCTCACGGTGCCGAGCGACGGCGGTGTCGGCGCGCTGCGCACCGTGCTGGACCGCCTCGACACGGCCAACCTGGAGGTCGACGACCTCAGCATCCACACCCCGGACCTCGATGACGTGTTTTTCGCGCTCACCGGCCGGGTCGAGACGAAGGGAACCGAATCATGACCACCATCGCCGCCAAGCGCCGGACGGCCCAGGGCACCCGCCAGCAAGCGCACGTCATTGCCGACTCGGTGACGATGCTGCGCCGCAACCTGCTGCACATGCTGCGCTATCCGGGCCTGTCGGTGTTCACCATCGTGGGGCCGGTAGTCCTGCTGCTGTTTTTCGTGTTCGTGTTCGGCGGCACGCTCGGGGCCGGCCTGCCCGGCGCGGATCCGGCCGGCGGGCGCGAGGCGTATGTCGCCTACGTCATGCCAGGCATCTTGCTGTTGACCATCGCCGGCAGCGCAGGCGGCATCGCGACGACCGTGTCGATGGACATGACCGAGGGCATCACCGCGCGGTTCCGGACGATGGCGATCTCGCGGGCCGCGGTGCTCGCCGGGCACGTGCTTGGCAACACCATCCAGGCGATTATCGCCGTCGTGCTTGTGCTCGGCGTCGGCCTCCTGATTGGCTTCCGCCCGGCCGCCGGGTTTGTCGAATGGATCTCCGCCGCAGGTCTGATCGTGCTCATCGCGTACGCGATCAGCTGGCTCGGGGTGGCCATGGGCATGCAGGCGAAGTCGGCCGAGACCGCCAGCAACCTGCCCCTCGTGCTGACCTTCCTGCCCTTCCTCAGCAGCGGCTTTGTGCCGACCGAGTCGATGCCGGAATGGCTGCAGTGGTTCGCGCAGTACCAGCCGTTCACGCCGTTCATCGAGGCCATCCGCGGGCTGCTGCTCGGTACCCCGCTCGGCTGGAGCCCGGTGCTGGCAATCGGGTGGTGCGTCGTGATTGTGGTCGCCGGGTACGCCTGGTCGATGGCGATCTACGAGCGCAAGTCGGTGCGCTGAGCCCGGGTGCACCCGGTTTCTGCGGGCGGTCGCGAGCGCATCGCGGCCGCCCGTCCTGTGCTTCAGCCGAAGTGGCGTTCGGCGTCAAGGCTGCCGCGCGGGTGAGTGCCGGCCGGACCGGCGTCGTCGCCGTCGCACTGGCGTTGCAAGGCTGGATCCCGCAAGTGTCGACGGCGCGGTGCCCGGGGAATCTGTCACGAGGGGTCAGCGCCAGCCGAGCTGCGGCGCCACATACTTCAGGATCGACTCGATGACGTGGGCGTTGTAGTCGACACCGAGCTGGTTCGGGACCGTGAGGAGCAGGGTGTCTGCCGCGGCGATCGCCTCGTCCTCGGCCAGCTTCGCGGCCAGCTCGTCCGGGGCACCGGCGTAGGAGCGGCCAAAGACCGCGCGCGTTTTCTCGTCGATGTTGCCCACCTGGTCGGAGCTGTGGCGGTCGCGGGCGAAGTATTGCCAGTCGCGCTCGTCCGTCAGCGCGAAGATGCTGCGGCTGACCGAGACGCGCGGCTCCCGCTCGTGCCCCGCCTCCTTCCAGGCCCGCCGGTAGAGCTCGATCTGCTCGGCCTGCTGGACGTGGAAGGGCTTGCCGCTCTCATCATCCTTGAGCGTGGAGCTCTGCAGGTTCATGCCGAGCTTCGCAGCCCAGATGGCCGTGGCGTTCGAGCCGGAGCCCCACCAGATGCGCTCGCGCAGCCCCCTCGAGTGCGGCTCCACGCGCAGCAGGCCCGGAGGGTTCGGGAACATCGGGCGGGGGTTCGGCGCCGCAAAGCCCTTGCCAGTGAGCACCTCGAGCAGACGCTCGGCGTGCCTGCGGCCCATGTCGGCGTCCGACTCGCCCTCGGCGGGGGCGAAGCCGAAGTAACGCCATCCGTCGATGACCTGCTCGGGTGAACCCCTGCTGATGCCCAGCTGCAGCCGGCCGCCCGCGATCAGGTCGGCCGCGCCAGCGTCTTCCGCCATGTAGAGCGGGTTCTCGTAGCGCATGTCGATCACGCCGGTGCCGATCTCGATGCGGCTTGTCCGGGCCCCGATCGCAGCGAGCAGCGGGAACGGGGAGGCGTATTGCTGCGCGAAGTGGTGGACCCGGAAGTAGGCGCCGTCCGCACCCAGCTCCTCGGCCGCGACCGCGAGGTCGATCGCCTGCAACAGCGCCTCCGACGCGGTGCGCGTGCCGGAATCCGGGTGGTCGGTCCAATGGCCGAAGGACAGGAATCCGATGTTCTTCACACCGGAAACGAACATGATGGCGGCGGTTCTTATTCCCACTGGATCGTGTCAGGTATTTCTGGCCCCCAGAAGGGCATTTGAAAATGACCTCATCCCGACAGGCGCCTGTGTGCGGTGTGGCCGTCAAGGACGAAGCGGATGAACGCCTCAATCTGGCCGGAGCCTGGCGCCCTTAGGCGGGACCGGGGGATCCGCCGGCCGAGTAGGGGGTCCGGAAGAGGGTGATTCCCCATTCCGGGTTGTGCAGCACGATTCCAGTCTCCCGCTGTGCAAACTGAAACGGAGCCTGAAGGTATCGTTTCATCCGCGCCTATTCCTGGTCCCACGGGAAGTTGCACGTGCCCAGGGAACTTTCCAGTGTCCCCACATCCGGCGTGATCGTTTCGCCGGCAATGCTGACCGTGACCGCATACGAAGCGCAGGGGATACGCACGGTCATCAACGTGCGGCCGCCAACGCTGCCGAACCGTATCGCGTAATCGCCGGAGCTCATTCCCGGATCACGGGGCACAGAAGCCGGCGTCATGGAACCGGATGTGAAGTACTGGCACTCCAGCGCTCCATTGCCTACGACTTTCTCTGCACGCTGTGGCCGGCATTCATCTAAACCGTGCCCGGGGGCAGGCGGAATCGGCGGAGCCGGGGCGAGGGTCATGCCTGGTGACAGTCCGGCGCCCGTCGATGGTGCGGCCGTGGCGGCGGGCGGTTTGGTGACGGTTTGCTCGCCTGCCGACGTGCTGAGTGGGGGAGTTGACGCGCAGGCCGCGGTTAGCGCGACGACGGCGAGGAATACTACGGACAGCAGTGTCGGCGTCGTGTGCATTCCATAACGAGCGGGTCCCCCGGGCGCGGCCATGATCCGAACCCTAGGGGTTCGGGGCTTGTCCTTGCAACAACCCCCAGGCTAGGGGACCGGGGCCGGTGAGCTCTGCTGCACGTGCTGGTCCAGGACGTCCCGGGCGGTGGTCCACGTCCGGCTCCCGTACCGGTCGTTGCTGACGTAGTTCAGGGTCGCGTCGCCGCTGAACATGCTGGCGAAGTACTGCATGCCCTGCCACGGCGGGAACGGCTTGTCAGAGGCCGGCATGAGGGCTTTGACGGCCCGGCTCATAGCAGTCAAGGAGCCGACGCTGCCCGCGTAGAGGAGCCCGAATTGCGTTCCGGTCAGGTCGGACATGGTGGCTGCCAGGGTCCTTGCCGTGACCTGGTCTCCGGCGATCTGAAGGACGCGGGGCGCCCGCTCGTCGAGGGCGGCGGCGGCGGTGTAGGAGGCAGTGTCATCCTTCGTGGTGAAGTCGAGCACCTGGTCGGCGTCGGACCAGAAGAGCACCCGACGCCGGGAGAACAGGATCATGGGAGCCTGCCCGGAGAGCATGTCGGTGAAGGCGCCATTGAGGATGGAAGTGGCCCGGATTTCGGTGGCATCCAGCCGCTGTGCAAAGTCTCGGCGGAACTGCAAGTTCCGGTTGCTTCGGGGGCGGATTCCGCGGTAATCGATGGAGTAATCGGAAGGGATGAAACGCGGTACGCCCACCGCGGCCGCCGCCTCCAGCAAGCGCGATTGGGCGTCGAGAATTGCGCTGTCCACGCCGTTGATCGCGGAGACTACGCAGTCAACATCCGCGCAGGCCCTTCGGAGGGCCACCGGATCGTCGTAGCCCGCCTGGATCACTTCGACGCCTTGGGCGCGGAGCAGCGCAATGCGCTCCGTGCTGGTCCCAGGCCGTGTCAGGACCCGAACGGTGGCCCCCAGGGCGACCAAATTCTGCAGGATACGCCCGCCGAGATCGCCGGTGGCGCCGGCCAGAAGGACAGTGCCCGGAGTGGGAGTCGTCGGGATCATGGTTCGCACCTCAAGTGTCGGGCGGAAAGGGATGGTGGGCTAAAGACTACCAACGGCAGGGCAGCTGCGATTCCCGCGTGTGACTCAATACATCCCGGGCCGGACTCATCAGCGGAACCGTTGCACGTCGGGTCGCGGGCCTGACCTAACTCCAGCGGTGGGATTCCAGCGCACGAAACAGGGGAGCGCGGCCGCTTTTCAGATGGTCAACGGGGCGGGACCCGCCGAGTTCCCGGCAGGGTGTAACCATCCAGACCGTGAAGTAGTTGTGCGGAACCTTCAGTTCTATGGCGCGCTGGAAGAGGTCGACGACGGTCGGGTGGAGGTGGCCGCCGGCGACGAATTGGAATCCCGGGCAGAACGTGCCGTCGTCGATGAAGACGCGGACGAGCTGCTGCATTACCGGGTCGGGGTCGTCCATCAGTTCGGCGAGTCGGCGGCGGACCTGTTCCAGGGCGGGCAGCGTGAATTCTGCCCTGATCCTCGCCCAGGTCTGGTCGTTGATCGGCTGACTTTTCAGTGACACCGTTGCCTAGCCGCCGTCGCTGATGTCTTCCAGGAGCCACTGGACGGAGCGCGGATTCCGGCGCAGCGTGAACGTGCGCAGCGCTGAATTCGACCCCAGCCGGGCCTCGACGCGCCAGTATTCGATACCGGCCGGGTTGGCGCCGCCAGCGGCGGCCGTGCATCGGGTGCCCCGCCCGGCGTCACCGCTGATCCAGTGCCGGGATTCGGTGGCCGGATCGACAAGCCAGATCCGTCCGTCGTGCCGGATGGCAAGGGGCTTGCCTGCCGGGTCGAGCCGGACTTGAAGGTCAAGGGCTCGTGTGGGGTTTTCGGTGCTGAGGGTCATGGGGTGGTCTTTCGTGGTGCGGTGCTGCGGGGGCGTGGTGGCGTTAGGCGGCTTTGACGAGGGGGAGTTCGTCCCAATGGGTGGTGTAGCGGGGGGAGAGCATGCCCCGTTTCATGGTCCAGTCCGGCCCGCCCCGTATGCCGGCGTGGCCGAGGCCGATGGAGCCGCGCCCGTATCGGCGGGTCACATCTTCCAGGAGGGTTCCGATGTGGCGTTCCTCGTGCGGATTCTGGAACAGGGCCAGCGGTGCCTGGTTGCCGGTGGGCCGCAGGTCGGTGACCATGATGCCGGCCCGGGCGTATTTGATGCCTTCCTGGATGTGGGGCAGGAGGGCGTGGGCGGCCCGGGTGAGCAGGACGGGATCGGCGGTGGGCATCGGCAGCGGCACGCACACCGAGGGGTAGGAGGTGTCGTTCGGGTTGAAGTGCGAGGTGCCGGCGAAGGCGGTGAGGACCTTGGCCTGGAGGCTGTATTTGGCCAGCCGTGCCGATGCCTGCTGGCCGTAGACGGACAGGACCTGCCGCATGCCGGCGGCGGTGGTGATGGGGGTGGCGAAGGAGCGCGAGAAGATGAGCTGGTCCCGGCCGATCCGTTCTTCCTCCATCGGGATGCACGGCGTGCCCTGCAGCTCCAGGACGGTGCGCATCATGACCACGGAGAAGCGGTCCCGGATCATCACCGGGTCGGCCCGGGACAGGTCAAGGATGCACTGAAGCCCTAAGGCGTTGAGGCGTTTGGTCAGGCGCGTCGCGACGCCCCAGATTTCGATCACAGACAGCCGGCCCATCAGCGCTTCCCTGGTGGCGGCGGGCACGGAGTCCCAGTGGCAGACCCCGTCGAAGGCCGGGTTGTGCTTTGCCCATTTGTTGGCCAGTTTCGCGAGGGTCTTGGTCCCGGCGATCCCGACGCAGACCGGAACCCCCACGTTGCGCCGCACGGCTGCCTTCATGGTCTGGCCCAGGACCAGCAGGTCCTCCGGCGCGCCTTTGACGCCCAGGAAGGCCTCGTCGATGCTGTAAACCTCCAACCAAGCGCTGTAGCGGCCCAGCAGTTCCATCACCCGGGCGCTGATGTCCCCGTAAAGCTCGTAGTTGCTCGAGAGGGCAACAAGTCCCCACTCCTTCGCCCGCGGGGCGAGTTTGAACCATGGTTCACCGAGGCCGATGCCGAGAGCCTTGGCTTCCGGGGACCGGGTGACGGCGCACCCGTCGTTGTTGGACAGTACGACGACGGGCCGGCCTTCGAGGGACGGGTCGAATGCCCGCTCGGCCGAGGCGTAGAAGCAGTTCACATCCACGTGCGCGATCTGCGGCATCCGCCGCATCGGGGAGGGCTTAGACATGGTGTGCCTCAAACATGGTGCAGGCAGCGGGTCGCGACGCCCCAGATGACCAGATCCGACACGGACGGAACGCGGATGTCCGGGTAGGACGGATTCTCCGCCTGCAGCACGACGCCGGCGGCCGTGATCCGCAGCCGCTTGATGGTCAATTCTCCGTCCAGGACGGCTATGACTACGGACCCGTCCTTGGGTTCCAGGGCCCGGTTGACGATCAGTTCATCCCCGTCGCTGATGCCGGCGCGTTCCATCGAGTCTCCGGAGACCCGCACGACGTACGTGCTGGTGATGTCCTTGATCAGATGCTCGTTCAGGTCAATCCGCCCATCAAAGTAGTCCTGCGCCGGCGATGGATACCCGGCCGCGACGGGGACCGGAGAGATCAGCACCGACAGCAACGACATGCCCGCGTCTATCACGCGGGGACCGACAACAACGCCCACAACACACCCTTATTCGAATATATGTTCGATACATTCAGTGTAGCCGGATGGGCCGACAAAAGTTGGACTCTGCCCATATCCCTCGGCTGCGTGGGCAGCGCGGTTTCTCCTCAACATCGCAACACCTGACTGAAGGGGTGCTGTATATGGGACGCTCGGCGCGTCGTCTGCGGAAGGTGGGGCCCGCGGGCTTGGTTGAGCGTAGGCGCTGTTATCGGCGTTTGGGCAGCCAAATTCTGACAGTTGAGCCGTGATTCCCTTAGAACAACGGCCAGGGCACCGCCGACATCTCACCGCTCGGAGCCGGAAACCGCCCGGCCAAGCGCAACCGTGCGCAGCGCGCGGCGAGCGATGCGATTTCTTCGGCGCTGAGCAAGTCCGCCAGGTTTCGGCCCAGCCCACCGCGCAGTCCTTCGCTGACACGATCGATGCCGTCGCGTTCCTCGGCGGTCAGAGCGTCTCCCAGCCATCCCCACAGCACCGTGCGCAGCTTGTGGTCACGGTGAAAGGTGAGCCCATGGTCCACGCCGTGCCGGTGTCCGTCCGTCATGGCAAGAATGTGGTCGCCTTTGCGGTCGGCGTTGTTGACGACCATGTCGAACACCGCCATGCGTCTGAGCGCCGGCGAGTCTTCGTGCACGAGGGCGACCATCCTTCCGTTCTCATCCCGTCCCTCGAGAACGTGTTTCCAGCCCGTCTCCGGAACCTGGTCCGTCGCGACCAGGTTCACGGCGCTTTGGGCGGGGTCTTGCTCCTGCCAGAGCTGCACCATTCCTTCGCCCATCGGACCATCGCGCAGCCAGGTGTGCGGCACGACGTCCCAGCCTAAGACCTGCGAGACCAGGTAGGCCGCCACCTCCCGGTGAGCCAGGGTGCCGTGGGGAAAATCCCACAGCGGACTTTCGCCTGCTATCGGCTTATAGACGACCACCATGTCGCCGATGCTGCCCAGAAATGTAGCGTTTGAAGCCGTCGTGATGCGGCCGGTGAGCGTCAGCTCGGCGGTCGCTAGGTCCGGCGCTGGCATCAGACCTCGGGAAGGGTGCAGATGTGCCCGTCGGCGTCTATGGGGTAACCGCAGAGCGAGCACGTCGGACGCCCGGCGCCCACGATCTCACGGGTGCGCTTGGCGAATGCGCGGGCGGTGCCAACCGGCATTCGCACCAGCAGCATCTCGGGCTCGTTAGCGCCGTCCTCATCAAGCGGTTCCTCGTTGTCATCAGCATCGACATCGGCGATGGGGTAGGCCTCTATTACGACCTGGGCCGTGGTTGGGTCCCAACCTAAGCTCATGGCGCCGGTGCGAAACTGCTCCTGAACGGCCTCGAGCTGGTCATTGTCGACAAGTTCAATGGGAGTGCTCGCGGGAACGCTGAAGGGGTTGCCCTCGACGGTGATGAGCTGGTCGAGAATTTCGTCGATCTTCTCCGCGAGCAGAGCCGACTGCTGCTTCTCCAGGGCAATACTCACGATCTGCGACCCTGCGCGCACCTGCAGGTAGAACGTGCGCGCCCCTGGAAGGCCAATGGTGCCGACGACGATTCGATCAGGCCAGGCAAACTCGTGAACACGTGTAGGCATGTCAGTATTTTAGGCACATGAGGTTCATGGCGCTTTCTGCCCTGCACCGCCGCCCACCGGCGCATCGCCAGAGTGGATGCCGTTCGACAGCCACGACAGGTCACCCGCGTCGGTGTTGGTCGCGTAGACGCTCGGCCGACTAGCGCCGTAGCGCACGATCGATACGGAGGCGGGGCCCACGTTAATACGCTGGAACAGGTCAAGGTGCATGCCGAGCGCGTCGGCGAGGATTGACTTGATGATGTCACCGTGACTCACCGCCACCCACACGGCCCCTGGCCCGTACTCGGCTTCGAAGGCTGCATCGTGGCGTCGAATCGCTGCCACCGACCGAGCCTGCATCGCGGCCATGGATTCACCGCCGGGAAAGACGACGGCGGACGGTTGCGACTGCACAACCGGCCACAAATCCTCGGTCGCGAGATCACTGAGCGTGCGGCCCTGCCACTGGCCGTAATCGCACTCGGTGAGATCGAGATCGACCGGCGCGTACGGCGTGCCAGCCTGGCGATCGAGGATGAGCTGGGCGGTCTGCTGACAACGCTCAAGAGGGCTCGACACCACCCCGACTACGGGCACGGCCGCGAGCCGGTCTCCGGTCAGAGCCGCCTGGTCGCGCCCGATCTGGTCCAGGCTGACGCCGACGGCCCGACCGGCCAGCAGTCCAGTGGCATTGGCTGTGGTGCGGCCGTGCCGCACGAGAATAACTGTCGCCATCCACCCAGCCTAACCACCCGATCGACGGCGGTGTGCACCGTACCGGGTCGCGCCTTATCAGTTCGTCTTTTCGCGGACCCTCACGCAGGCGGGCTGGAATACCACGGTGATTCACGACGTCGTTCCTGAACAGATCGCGAAACTGAAGGTGCGGCCCGGGGGGGCGAGATCGCCCGTGGCGGCGCCGATTTGGCCTCCACACTCATGCGGCATGGGGTGGTCGACGAGTTTCGAATTCTCGTCCATCCCGTGGTCCTGGGGCAGGGGAGGCCGCTGTTTGAGGCCCCCGGATGTCCGGATGAACCTTAGGCCCGAGGGCACGCGGACGTCGGGCAACGGCGTGGTCTTGCTCCGCTCCTCGGGGGACGGCTTCTAAGGGCATACCCTTTGGCCTGTCAGCGGATTACCCGATAGCGCACGTGGGTAACGAGGCGGGAACCGCTGACGTCCGTCGGCTCAAGCTTGAGGTCCGTCACGCCGTCCAGCAGCCGCTCACCCGCTCCCAGGACTATGGGCGCAATGTGGAGCCGCAGCTCGTCGATCAGCCCCGCCGAAAGGAATTGTCGGGCGGTCTGTGCTCCTCCGGCTATGGCCACGTCCTTGCCGCCAGCGGCCTTCCGCGCCTGGGCCAACGCCGATTCGATCCCATCGGCCACGAAGTTGAACGTTGTGCCGCCCTCCATCTCCAAGGGCTCACGGGGGTGATGGGTGAGAACGAACACAGGTGCGTGATAGGGCGGTTCCTCACCCCACCATCCCCGCCACTGCTCATCCCATGCCCCGGGACCGGCGTACATGTTCCGGCCCATGATGTAGGCGCCGGCGGCGAGGATGCCGTCGAGCTCGGCTGCGTTGGACTCGGCTTCTTCGAACATCCACCTGTGGAGGAGTTCTCCGCCCCGCCCCAGGGGTTCCGTCATGCTTTGGTTTGGGCCCGCAACGAATCCGTCGAGGGAAATAGTCAGATCGCATGTGACACTGCTCATGCGCCCATCATGCCAGCACTCGGCGGTTCGGGTCAGGCGGTGTGCCCAGTGGCTGTCATTGTCCTGCCGCCCATACGTGAGGAACACTGACGCCGGCGACTCGGCGAGCTCCAGCAGCGCTCGCCGTTGCGTATCAGCGACGGGCGTCTCTTACGCCGGAGGTGCGCGAAACCTTGTGAATGTCGCATGCTGGGGCGCTGGCTCCGACATCGTCAATTCATGCGGCCTCTCCGTCGATTCACTCCCGCTCGCTACGCCGATGGCCTTGAGTCCTGGACGTTCCTCGATCTCGCCGGCAACGGACAGCGGCATGCTGCGCCAGGCCGCTGGGGAGAGCGCCAGACGAGCACGGTCCCGCTGCGAAAAACGGCGTCGAGCCATAGAGACAGGAAGGTCTCCACCGAACCCCGCCTGCCAGGGAGCGCAACGCGCACAATATGAACTAAGTCTGCTCAGGCCTCAGCCGGGGAAAAAGCGCCTCGGCATTGCCGCGGTCTATCGCCGCGCGCACCGATGGGTCCAGCGGATAATTCTCATACTCCATATTCAGGAAATCGATCGCCGCAGAGGGTGCGAACGGGAAGTCAGTTCCGTATGTGATGGTGCCCGGGTCAGCTACCTCAAGCAGGCTGGGCAGGGCCGCCGGGCTGGCGGATAGGGCCACGTCGTAATAGAACCGCCGCAAGATGGACTGCTTCTTATCTCCCAGCGCCGCCAGTGCGCTGAGGGCCAGGCCCTTATCGTTGAGCATCGTCAGCAGGATCCTGTAGGCGATGTAAGGCACGAAGCCGCCCGCGTGGGCCAGGATGAACCTGATTCCCGAGAACTTTTCCATCGCACCGGACAGGATCAGGCTGATAGCGGTGCGGGTCGTGTCGAGCATGAAATCTGCGGCAAAGGCGGGTATGCCCGGCACCGCCGGACCGGGCAGTTCAGCGGGGTGGACGAACACTACGGCCCGCCGGTGGTGCAGGAACTCCAGCAGAGGCTCAAAGCCAGGATCGCCCAGATAGCGGCCGGCGTTGTTGGCCAGCAATACGACCCCGTCCGCGAGCAGGGTGTCCAGGGCGTACTGGGCCTCCGCCAGGGCGCCTTGCACGTCCGGCAGCGTGAGCGTCGCGAAGAACCCGAACCGCTCAGGCCGGGCCGCGACCACCTCTGCACAGTATTCGTTGATCTCCCGCGCCCGCCGACGTGCCTCCGCAGCGTCCCCGAAGTACACGCCGGGAGTGGACAGGGACAGGATGCCGGTCTGCACGTCGTGCCTGTCCATGAACTTCAACGCTGAGCGCTCGGACCACGACGGCAGGCCAATGCCGCCGGGGCGGATGCCCTTTTCAAGCATCCAGCGCGCATACCCGGGCGGAACGATGTGCTGATGAGTGTCAATGCGGTACGGCCGGCCCATCCGGATCCTTGTCCACGTCGTTTCGCCGATATGCGGGCCCTCAGCGGATGTGAACAATCTACTCGCAAATCCGACCGCTGAGCAGACCGCCGAACGGTGCCTGGGACTGAGCTAGACCGTCACTGGGTGCTCAGCGAACTCCTGTGTACCAAGGCCGCGGGCGCTGGGATCCGTTCTCTTAGCCGCCCTGCTGGTTGTCCGTGGTCAGCGCGCGTCCGGGGGCGCGGTGACAGGTGACGGCAGAGGCTAGAGCGCATAAATGAACGTGCCGGAGACGGACAGGTCCTGGTCGCGAAAGTAAGCGGCATAGCCGAGTTCCGCCGGATCGGCCACAATAGGCCGGCCTATCCGCTTGCCTCTACTGGCAGCAACGGCATGGTGGGGGAGAAGGGACACCGGAACAGATGCCGCCCAGCCCACGTGAAAGGAACAAGCGATATTGTTCCTTCGGAAAACCAATTAGAGGTCTGCCATCTCAAGACCTATTCGCTAGGCATCGAAGCGTCTGTGGGACAGCGCTGGGCAGCGACACTGGCTATACCAAAGGCGTAGCTATGGATCAGCCGTTGTGGGCCACCACGAGCCATCAAGGCCATGTGCCGCTGGCGTGTCGGAGCCCGGCCGATAGGGACGGCGAATCAGCCGATCCGCTCGGCCAGGGACACGATAATCCCCTCCGGGCCGCGCACATAGGCCATGCGCCAGAGGTGCTCGTACTGGCCGATGTCGCCGACCAGCCCGAAGCCGTCCGCGGCCAGACGGTCGACGACCGCCTGGAGGTCGTCGACCTCGAAGGCCACGTTGCGCAGCCCCAACTCATTGGCCATCGCCGCGGGCGATCCAGGCTGGTGGTCGGGCCGGACAAAGCTCGAAAGCTCCAGCCGGGTACCTCCGTCGGGCGGCCGCAGCATGACAATCTCCGTACGTGAGTCGGGGATGCCGATCACCGTGTCGAGGAACTCGCCCTCGACGAACATCGGCGCGCCCTCGACCTCGAGGCCCAGCCCGACGAAGAACGCCGTCACCTCTTTGAGATCGGCAACGGTGATACCAACATGATCGAAACGCCGTACCTGTGACATGAGATCAATCCTCCGTTGTTCATCTTGTCGATCCATCGGAATTGCTGAGCCGACGGGGATTCTTAGCACAATCATCGTCGAAATCCTTCAGCGCCCCGATTGAACAATCCCAAGGGTTGGCAGAGCGGGTCAACGTTGTCCCGGGTCGAGGAGGCCATCGACCATGTAGGGAATTCAGGTCCAGCGCCTCTTTGGCCGGCGGCCGTACGATATTTTCGCCGCCGCATCGCCGTCGTCCTCTGCGATGAAGCACTGACCGTTGATGAAGCACTGACCGTTGGGGAGGAAGCCGTCCAGGTAGCCGGGGTCCCGTTTCCACCCTGAGGGGAACATACTGGGGTGGTGAGCATCGACGCCCGGTCAGGGGCGGAGGGGAGGCGGCGGCCCGGGGCCGGCACGAGCCCGTATCCGCCGATCGCCGACTATGGGTTTTTGTCTGACTGTGAGGCCAACTGCTTGATTGCATCGAGCGGGCAGGTCGAGTGGATGTGCGTGCCGCGTCACGACTCACCGAGTGTGTTCTCCACTATCCTCGACCGCGCCGCGGGTGGCTTCAAGGTGGCGCCGTACGGCGTCCGTGAGCCCACTGCGCGCCGCTATCTCCCCGGCAGCTTGATCCTGGAGACCACGTGGCAGACCAGGACGGGCTGGCTGATCGTGAGGGATGCTCTGGTGATGGGTCCGTGGCACCACACCGACGAGAGGGCCGGCCGGTACCGCCGCCCGCCGACGAACTACGAGGCCGAGCATTGCCTGCTGCGCACCGTCCGGTGCGTCAACGGTGCGGTTGAGCTGTCCGTGCTGTGCGAGCCGGTCTTCGGCTACGGCCAGCGCCGGGCACGGTGGGAGTTCTCCAGCCCCGGATTCGGAGAGGCCGTGACCGTCAGCGGCAATGAGGGGGATCCGGTGCTGCATCTGACTACCGACCGCCGGCTGGGCATTGAGGACTCCATCGCGGTCATCCGCAGCCGGATGACCGAGGGCGAGCAGGCCTTTGTCGCGCTCTCCTGGGGGTCGCTGCCCCCGCCGCGGACCTGGGAAGAAGCCACGCGCAAGCAGTGGCAGACCACTGAGTTCTGGAGGCAATGGATCACCGGGGGCGAGTTCCCCGACCACCCGTGGAGGGAGCAGCTGCAGCGCAGCGCGCTGACGTTGAAGGGCCTCACCTACGCGCCGACTGGAGCTCTGGTCGCGGCGCCTACCACCTCGCTGCCCGAGACGCCCGGGGGAGAGCGGAACTGGGACTACCGGTACACATGGGTGCGCGATTCCACGTTCGCGCTCTGGGCCCTCTACACCCTCGGCCTGGACCGGGAAGCCGACGACTTCTTCGCTTTCATCCGCGACGTCGCCGCCGAGGACGACCTGCAGATCATGTACGGCATCGACGGCGAAAGGGACCTTCCCGAGGTTACTGTCGAGGGACTCGGCGGCTACGACGGCGCCCGCCCCGTCCGGATCGGCAACGCTGCCGCCCACCAGCGCCAGCTCGACGTCTGGGGCATGATGCTGGACTCCGTCTACCTCCACGCCAAATCCCGTGACCAGCTTCCCGAGCCGCTCTGGCCCGTCCTGCTCCGCCAGGTCGAGCAAGCCGCCGCCCACTGGCGGGACGCCGACCACGGCATCTGGGAGGTCCGTGGCGAACCGAAGCACTTCACATCCTCAAAGCTCATGTGCTGGGTCGCCCTGGATCGTGGTGCCCGGCTGGCGCGCCTGCACGGTCAGGCTGATTACGCCCGAAAGTGGGACGCCGTCGCCACGGAGATTCATGAGGACATCTGCCGCAATGGTGTCGACGACCGAGGCGTGTTCGTCCAGTCCTACGGCACAAGGAACCTCGATGCCTCGCTTCTCCTTGTTCCGCTCGTCCGATTCCTGCCCATCAACGATCCTCGCGTGCGCGCCACGGTCTTGACCATCGCCGATGAACTCACCCGGGACGGACTGGTCCTGCGCTACCGTCCCGAGCAGACCGACGACGGTCTCACCGGCGACGAAGGGACCTTCACGACCTGCTCGTTCTGGCTCGTCTCGGCCCTGGTCGAGATCGGAGAGGTGGTACGCGCCAAGGCACTGTGCGAACGTCTGCTGTCCCTTGCCAGTCCCTTGGGCCTCTACGCTGAGGAGCTGGATCCGGTGAGCGGCCGTCACCTCGGCAACTTCCCACAGGCATTCACCCATCTGGCCCTCATCAACGCGCTCGTGCACCTCATCCGCGCCGAAGAAACCAACCGCGCGGCGCAGTTCGCCCCGGCCCACCGCACGCCTTGATACGCACACGAAGGTCAGGTAAGGATTGCAACGACGGGCTCAAGCTTCCACGGGAAGCCGCCCTGACGCGGGTCCCGGAACCGGATGTTCTGCCCCGCCGCAGCCGTGCGGAGACGTGACCCATTCGGAGAGGCAAGGAGCAGCCCATGTGGAGTGACGTGCAGGAATCCGAGCCCTCAGCTTCCTGGCTGGACCTGCCCGAGAATGGCTGGGGGGCGCTCATCGGCTGGGCAGCCGGCCTGGACAACTTACGCCGCCGCCCGTCCTCGGACGCCGGCAGGACAATCACCGGTTACACCGAGCGCGGGGGTAAGCAACAACCCTTCGAGGAACCGTTCACAGCTGCCGACCGGCTGGGAATCGACGATGACATCGACCGGTACCTCCGGGATGCCGGCCTCCCGCCGCGGTCGAGGGGCTACGTCTGGATGATCCGTGTCCCGGAAGGGCACGCATCATCCGAGGCCTTCCTGGCTGAGGTGGACACCGCAATCATTCGAACCGCCGAAGGCACTGTCAATCCGAAGCAGCTGCGGCCGATCTTCGCGGCTAGTCTCCGCGATTTCTATGCGAAGGACATTTGATCAACCAATACGGAGACCTGAGAACGGGCGGTGGGGGAGCTGGGCTGACAGGACCTGGAGCGATCTAGGGGAGTCCGCTCGGTCGTGGCCCGGCAGTCCAATGGCAGCCGTGCAGGGAGCCTCCCGTGGATTCGGCGCCTATCCGGCAGCTCATTTGTCGCCGTCGGGGCCGGGCAAGGAAGCGGACTCAAACCGTGGTTACTCGGCTTTGAAGCTGAGCGTGTCTGTCCCGTTCGTCCAGGTCAAAGTGTCTTGTATATAGGTCATTGCAATGGGACGTTTCAGGAATTCATGAATCCATGCTTGATGGTCGCCGGCGGTACCGATGCAGCCGCTGGCGCCAGTGGCGATCTTCCCGAGGGTCATGATGTTTCCAGCAATTGTGACTGGGCCGCCAATGGGGGAGCAGTCCGTTTTCATGGCCAGCTGCAGGGTACCTTCGACGGAGCTCAGTCGCACCTTGATGGTCCCGGCGGCCGCCCAGGGTAGAGCCATACCGTTTGATGTTGCGGCGACGCTGCTGTAGGTCGAGCAAGGCGCGGTAGGCAGGAAAGCTGCACACGTTTCCTGCGGCGGGCCGGAGGTGGCCGGGACGGGGCTGTTACCCACGGAGCTGGTCAGGGCACCCGGTGATGTTGCTGCGATTCCGGAAGTGGTGGGCGTGGAGGCTGCTGATCCCGGCACCCCTGATGGGGTGGCTGCGCATGATGTCATGAGCAATGCCGCCAGAACCGAAATTCCTATTCGAAGGCGCCAGGCGCGATCCATTGTTCCCCCTTGAGAATGAACGCTGAACCCGAGCATAGGCTTCCAAACCTAGGTTGTCTTTGGCTTCTGCTGATGAATTTGACGGCCAAGATTCACGCCCATACCCCAGTCAAGGGACAAGAAATTGACATGGCGTTTCCCGAGGCGGCCCAGACGCCCGAAACGGAGGCTGACGGGGAGGCCATTTTCTTGCCATGAACCCTGGTTCGTCCTTACATACCGCCTACTGGCATCTCTGCGATCAAGTTCGGGCGTATTTGATATGGAATAGCGCCCAACTTCTGGGAATTTCGCACGTGGGCCGCGAGTGTCTCCGCTAATGTCACGTTATGCAACCTCTTCGTCGATTCCCGCCGGCTCTCTATGCCGAGGCTCTCGAGTCCTGGACGTTCCTCGATCTTGCCGACAAGCGTCCGCTTTTCACTTCGCCGTTCGGAGACGTGTTCTTGCAGACGGAGAGCGGATTCTGGTTCCTCGACGTCATTGCCGGTGAACTTACTCGGCTGTGGTCGAGCGAGGGTGACCTGATCGCGGTACTGAACTCTCGCGAGGGGCAAGCCGAGTACCTCATGGTCGGTTTGGCCGACCAGGCAGAGAACGCGGGCCTCCAACCGGGCGAGGCCGAAATCTACGGTTTTCGCATACCACCAGTTCTCGGAGGTCCAACCGAACTTAGCAACGTCGAGTTAGGCGATTTTGTCGTGACCCTGAACATTGCTGGCCAGATTCACGATCAGGTCCGAACTCTTCCCCCCGGAACACCGATCAGCGGAATATCCCTGGCCTAAAGGCGATGTACGAAGACGCATTGGCTGCGTGGTCCGAATGGTCGGGGGAGAGGGGGCTGCCTGATGCATCTGATGAGATGCAGACTACAAGCGGGAAAGTGACTTACCGGTCTGAGTCCAGTTCGTCGGAGTTGGGTGGCTAGATCAGTCGGATGTTAGCGGCGAGAGGTCATGGGAATCCCATGCGGGCTGTTTCATGCCTTCCCCTGCCTAGCAGCGACAGGTACGCTCACGGTGAGAAACACTGGGGGAAAATTCCGCATGGACGTTGAGGGCACCGGCAAGGCTAGGTCCAGCAAGGCGACGTGGCAGTCCGTCTACTCCATGCTCGGGCCCTTGAAAATCGCCAATCTCACGATGCTGGTAGCCATCATCTTGGCCGTCGTGTTCCAACCCAAAGCTAATGATCCGAGCACCTACTGGGCAGCAGCTATGGTGGCCTTCGTTATGCTTGTGGCCGGCTTTTTCCTGGTTCGGGGAGGGCTCCGGTTGAAGCGCGTCCGGACATCGGCCGCGGAGGACCGGCGGCGTATCGCGGCGGGTCTTCCCCTGGACCCAGAAGACCCCGAAGACCAAATAGGCAGGGGCAGATAAGCCGCCCCCGGGGGAGAATCATATTCGTCGAACTCTGCCCCCGGTTCCGCCGATCGATTGCCCCTACGTCCCGAGGCCAGGACCCGTTCAACTTCGAGGTCGGCCAGATCGAAGACGCCTTGCTGCTCTGCCCGGGTGAACGCCAGATTCAGGATCGAGCGCTCATGGGCGAAGAACCCGTCGGCATCATCGACGGTCCAGTTCTAGCTGCACGGTACCTCGAACCAGTTGACCTTTACACGCCCGGGCTGTTGCCCGGCGCGGCGCCGGACGGGCCCGGATGCCTGTAACGGCGAGGACTTCGGCGTCCCGTCAGGCGAAACCGGGGAGTGCGTATCACCGGGTCCTAATCTGCAGATTGTGCACTTGGATTGATTCAACTTGACATAATGTTGATTATCGGCACTTAAAGGAGGGTCGGAAAGTGGGGGTCATCTGGTTAGCCAGCGAAGGTGTCTGGGTCGTCCACAGTGGATAGGTCCGGCCGCGGATGAGCGCCCCGGCCAGTACCCAGACTGTGGACACATAGCGCTGGGCGAACCGAACGTCGTATCTGTCAGCTTGCCTGGCCGCAGCCTGTGTACGGCAGTCTCAGGTGGTCAGAACCGAGACTGCATAGGACGCATGGTCGACTTGTTTTTCGTACAGGGATGGCCTACATATTCGCCCTGCAGGAGCTCCTGAGACTTTGCGGGATGTGGCGCCTGATAGTGTGATATCAGTTTCACCACTTTCACCACTTTCACCTACTTTCACCCTGGAGGTCCCGGTGCGGAACCCGTTCAAGCCCACCGCAGGAGCCACACCGCCGGACTTGATTGGGCGGGCCGGGCTCTTGGATGAATTCGAGTACGGCCTGCAGCAAGGCTCGGGAGCACCCGGGCTTTTGACCATCATCACCGGATCCAGAGGCATCGGCAAGACAGTCATGCTGAGCGCCGCGGAACGGATCGCGGGAACTCACGGCTGGGCGGTAATCTCCCGAACAGCAAACCCCGGTTTCCTCGCCGGAATCGGCGACGACATGCTCCGGCTTGTCGAGGAACTCGGAGACGGGCCCCCAACACGGAAAATCACAGCATTCTCGGCGGCAGGGTTCGGACTAACAACGCAACTCCCCCAGGAACGGAGTGCCGACTGGCGACGGACCGGGAACGAACTTCTGCGGCTGTTGGACGCAAAAGGTACAGGACTCGTTATCACCATCGACGAGATACATGCGGTCGACCGCACAGAAATTTCCCAACTGGCCGCTGAAGTGCAGCATTTCATCCGCGACGGACTGCCCATCGGCCTCATCTTCGCCGGCCTGCCATCCGCCGTCTCCGACCTCCTAAATGAAGGAGTGGCGACCTTCCTGCGACGCGCCGACAGGATCAATCTCCACGAGGCAGCCATCGCCGAAGTCACCGCATCCTACAGCGAGCTCTTCAGTGAGGGAGGGATAGACGTCTCCCCCGGCCTCGTCAGTGAAGCCGCGGAGGCTACCGAGGGCTACCCCTTCCTTATTCAGCTTGTGGGCTACTACCTCTGGCTGGAGGCGGGGAAGGCCAACTGGAAACTGGATGAGAGCGGCGTGCACAGAGCCATCAGCGCCGCTCAAAGACGAAACACATTAGTAGTCGTCGAGTCAGCGCTTTCGGATATCTCGGACAAGGACCGCGAGTTCCTCGACGCCATGGCCCTTCAGGATGGATCATCGGCAGCGGGCCTGATCGGAAACATCATGACGGCCAAGCCCAACGTGGTGTCCAAGTACCGAAAGAGACTCATCGCCGCGGGCCTGATCGAGTCAGCCGGCTACGGCAGGGTGGACTTCGCAATCCCCGGACTCCGCCAATACCTCCGCGAAACAGCGTCGGCCTGATGCAGTGACGGAACGTCAGCGGAGCTCCTCGACCAGCCCGATGATGATTCCGGCGGGGCCGCGGAAGTAGCACAGCCTAGGGGGGGCCGGGAATTCTTGCCGTTGACGAACACCGTGCGTCGACAACATTCAGGAATCGGCGGAAAGTCCGCCCTGGATCATGACCGAAGAAGCTCCGGGCCGGCTCCTTGAAGAAGCCGGCCCGGAGCTCGTAACGGGTCACCCAATGACGCCGCCCGGCCCGGAGCCCGGATCAGGCGGAAATCTTGTCCGCCATGCCGGAGTGTGCCGCGCGGGCCGCCGGCACGCCGTCGCCGTCCTGGCCGTACAGCCAGTCGTTGTACCGGAAATCGTTGTCCATCCGGCTCTTGAAGAGCAGGTTGCGCAGCGTCCGGGCCAGCCCGGAGACGTGCCAGGATTCGCCCCAGACGCGGGCGGTGCGCTGGACCCTGGCGGTGCGGCCGGCGCGGAGGTTGTTGAATTCCTTGATCGCGCCGTCCCAGGCTTCGGGGTGGACGCCGTCGGCGGTGAACACGGTGCCGGTGGTGACGTCCTGCAGCACTGCCGCGTCCTCGAGCGCCTGGCAGGCGCCCTGGGCCAGGTACTGCAGCATCGGGTGCGCGGCGTCGCCCATCAGCACCATCCGTCCGGCCACCCAGTTTTCGATCGGATCGCGGTCGTACATGGGCCAGCGCATGCTGGTGCCCAGGTTTTTCAGCGCAGCCTGGACGGCGGGGACGCAGTCCTTGTACGCGGCCTCGAGCTCGTCGACTCCCCCGTACTGCTCCTCGCCGCGCTCAAAGGAGGCGGACTTGAAGACGGCCACGGTGTTCAGCAGCTCGCCCTTGCGCAGCGGGTACTGCACGAGGTGGCAGTCCGGTCCGAGGTAGACAATGACGTCCTCGAGGTCCGCCTTGGGTGTGTGTTCGGTAATCGGCACGGTGCCGCGGTAGGCGACGTAGGCCGAGGGGACCGGCTCGTCGCCGGCAACGAGCGGGCGCAGGGTGGACTTGAGCCCGTCGGCGCCGATGACGACGTCGGCCTCGTAGTCCACACCGGCGGCCGTGTGGGCCACTCCCCTGCCGTTCACGGTCTCCACGCTCTCGACCATGACATCGTTGACCAGTTTCACGCCCGCCGCTTCGCAGCCCTCGAGCAGGACCCGGTGCAGGTCGCTGCGGTGGATCACCACGTAGGGCGCACCGTAGCGTTCCTCGAATTCCCCGCCGAGGCTCTGGCGCGTGAGCTCCTCGCCGGTGACGGCGTCGCGGAAGACCAGGTGCTTGGGCTGGACGCCAATCTCCAGGGCCTTGTCCAGCAGGCCCCAGCGCTTCAGGACGCGGGAGGCGTTGGGCGCCATCTGCAGCCCGGCGCCGACCTCGCCGAATTCGGGCGCCCGCTCCACGAGGGTGACGTCGGCGCCGCTTTCCCGCAGCGCGAGGGCTCCGGCCAATCCGGCCATTCCCCCTCCGATGACGAGGACATCGGTGGACCGGCCGTCGGTGGACAGGAAACTGGTGGACGGGACGTGCTCAGACATTGCTTGCTCCTGTTAGTGAAGGGGAAGTTGAGAGTTTTGATTTGAGTTTGAGCCCGACGGCGACCAGCAGGACCGCTGCTATCGCGGCTGCACCGGCGAAGGCCAGGAAATTGGAATTGACGCCCAGTCCGGCAGCCAGCAGGAGGCCACCGATCTGGGGTGCGGCGACGGCGCCGATGCGGCCGGTCCCGAGTGCCCAGCCCAGCGCGGTCCCGCGCAGGTGCCCGGGATAGTGGCTCGCGACGGCGGCGATGATGAGGCACTGCGTGCCGTGGGTGCCGACGCCGGCGAGGACCAGCATGAGGTACACGACGGTGACCGGCGGTCCCGCAACCAGGACCACGAGAGCGCCGGCGGCGACGGCGGCCGCGGCGATCGCCGTCGGAATCGGACCGAAGCGGGTCCCGGCCCAGGCCGTGATCACCGAGCCGGCCACCGCACCCAGGTTGAGGGCCAGGGCGAAAGTCAGGGCGGAGCCCAGGTTGTAGCCGGCCAGCTGCATGAGGTTGGGCAGCCAGGTTCCCAGCCCGTACCAGGCGAACAGGGTAGCGATCGTCGCGAGGGCGAACAGCAGGCTCACCCCCAGGTAAGGGGTGCGGAGCAGGGACTTGAAGCCGATCGGCTCTTTGAGGTTGCGAATTCCCCGGTCCGCGGCACTGACCGGGGCCAGCGTCTCGGGCAGGTATTTCAGTCCGAGAGGCACCACGATCATCAGTGCGAGCACGGCCACGAGGAACATGGACTCCCAGCCGAAGGCAGGGATCAGCTGGATGCCGACGAGGGCGGCGATGGACCCGCCGATCGGGACGCCGGACATCATCAGGGTGGCGATGGTGGACCGCCACTTAGCGGGGACCAGTTCGGCAACGAGGGCGTTCGCCGAGGGCACCAGGCCACCGAGCCCGATGCCCGCCAAGAGCCGCAGCCCCCCGAAGGCGGCCGCATTGGGGGCGAAGGCGCAGAGGATGGTGAAAATCGAAAAGACGATGGCGCAACCCAGAATGGTGCGGCGGCGGCCCCACGAGTCGGCCATCCGGCCGGCGAAGATCGCCCCGATCATCATGCCGACGAAAGCCATGGAACCAATGGTCCCGGCGGTGGCCTTGGTCAGCCCCCATCCGGTCTCGGAGATCAGGGAGGACTGGACCGTGCCGTAGACGATCAGGTCGTAGCCATCGAAGACCACCAACAGCCAGCAGACCAGGACGGCGGCTGCCGAGCCTTTGGAGAACCGTGATGCGGGCCCACCAACGGTTGAGGGGGCAGGGGCCCCCGGCGAAGACCGTTGCGGCACTGCAACAGATTGTGTGTGATTCATGCCACTCACTGTCCTAGCCGCCGCAGGTGAACCACAATACAATTCTGATGTGCAGAACAACCCATCCACCAGAGCGGCCCGCAAGCCCGTCCAGAAACGGCCCACCTATTCCATCGAGGCGGTGGACAACGCGCTGCAGCTCCTCCAGCTGCTCCGCGACGGCGGAGCACTCCGGCTCAAGGACGCCGCCGAGGAGCTGGGCGTGGCGCCGTCCACCGCCCACCGCCTGCTGGCGATGTTGGTCTACCGGGGATTCGCCGTGCAGGATGAAACCCGCCGCTATGTCCCCGGCCCGGCAATGGGCGTCGGGCCGGCCGGCCTGAGCTGGACCCGGCTGCTCCGATCCCTGGCCCACCCGCACATGGAGCTTCTCTCTGCACGGCTCAACGAGACGGTGAACCTCATGGTGCGGGTGGGGACGAAAGTGCGCTTCCTGGCGACGGTGGAAGGGAACAATGTGCTGCGGGTTGGTGACCGGCAGGGGACGGTGATGGCCGCCAACAAAACATCCGGAGGCAAGGCCATGCTCGCCGAACTGGAACCGCCGATGATCGACCAGCTCTTTCGCAGCAACAATGCCGAGATTGGCGGGGACACCATTGCGGCCGCGGAGTACCCGGCGTTCCTGCGTGAGCTTGAATCCGTCCGCAGTAACGGATTCGCGGCCAATTTTGAAGGCACGGAAGAGGGCGTGAGCGCGCTCGGGATGGCCCTGCACAACCGGCACGGGCACGTGGTCGGCGCACTCAGCGTCGCCACCCCCGCGACCCGCTTCCGCCGCGTGTTTGACGCCGGACTGGTTCCCGCCCTGCGGGAAACGTGCCGGCAGCTGGAGATCGACATCGCGGCCAACCCGGCCGAGCCGGACTGAGCGCCGCGGGAGCCCGGTTCCGGGAATTCTGACCAGCAGAATATGTTGGGGGTCACACACCGGCATCCGTAGAGTCGAACTACGCCAACGAACTGTTCTGACCTACCGAGGAGGCCCACGTGTCCATCAGCGCCGAGAACACGACTCACGAATCAGTGGCCGCGGGGCACACTGCTCCGGAGCCGACGCCCGAAGAAGCGGCCCAGCTCAAAGAGCTGTACCGGGATTTTGACCGCGAAAACCTGATCCCGCTGTGGACCGAGATCGCAGACCTCATGCCGATGGTCCCGACCCCCAGGGCGGTCCCCCACGTCTGGCGGTGGAGCGACCTGTACCCGCTGGCTGCCCGTGCCGGCGATCTGGTCCCGGTGGGCCGGGGCGGGGAACGCCGGGCCATCGCCCTGGCCAATCCCGGCCTGGCCGGGACGCCGTACGCCACACCCACGCTGTGGGCAGCCATCCAGTACCTCGGCGCCCGCGAAACGGCGCCCGAGCACCGTCACTCGCAGAACGCCTTCCGCTTCGTCGTCGAGGGCGAAGGGGTCTGGACTGTGGTGAACGGGGACCCGGTGCGGATGTCCCGCGGCGACTTCCTGCTGACGCCGGGCTGGAACTTCCACGGGCACCACAACGACACCGATGAGCCGATGGCCTGGATCGACGGCCTGGACATCCCGTTCGTGCACTACGCTGACGCCGGCTTCTTCGAATTCGGCACCGAGCGCGTCACCGACGAGGCCACCCCGGACATCTCCCGCTCCGAGCGGCTCTGGGCGCACCCGGGCTTGCGCCCGCTGTCGGGCCTGGATGACACCACGAGCTCCCCCATCGCGGCCTACCGCTGGGAACACACGGACCGTGCCCTGTCCGAGCAGCTGCTGCTCGAGGACGAGGGCCATCCGGCCACTGTGTCCCAGGGCCACGCCGCCGTCCGCTACACCAACCCCACCACCGGTGGGGACGTGATGCCGACCATCCGCGCCGAATTCCACCGGCTCCGCGCCGGGGCCAGCGCCGAAGCGGTCCGCGAGGTGGGCTCCAGCGTCTGGCAGGTCTTTGAAGGCTCCGGCTCGGTGGTCCTCAACGGCGAAACCCGGACCCTGGCCAAGGGCGACCTCTTCGTGGTCCCGTCCTGGCAGGAATGGTCGCTGCAGGCCGGAACCCAGTTTGATCTGTTCCGCTTCAGTGACGCCCCCATTTTTGAACGGCTGAACTTCAACCGCACCTACATCGAAGGACGCAACAAGTAATGAGACTTCTCACCCTCCGCACCTCTGTTGGAGACAAAACAGTTAATAAGGCTGTCCGCCAGGACGGCGACACCCTGACCGAGATCGACGGCTTTGCCGACGTCGGAGAACTGCTCCGCACCCAGGACTGGGAAGCGACGGCGAAGGCGGCGGCCGGCGCCACGCACCCTCTCGAGGGCGCCGACCTGGACGCCGTCGTGCCCTCCCCCGGCAAGATCATCTGCGTGGGCCACAACTACCGCAACCACATCAAGGAAATGGGCCGGGAAGTCCCCGAGTTCCCCACCCTGTTCGCCAAGTACCAGGAATCCCTGATCGGCCCCAACGATGACCTGGCGCTGCCGCAGGAATCCGACGCCGTCGACTGGGAAGCCGAACTCGCCGTCGTGATCGGCAAAAAGGGCCGTCGGATCAGCGAAGCTGACGCCGCGGACCACATCGCCGGCTACGCCGTCCTGAACGACGTGTCCATGCGCGACTACCAGTTCCGCACCATCCAGTGGCTGCAGGGCAAGACCTGGGAAAAGTCCACCCCGTTCGGGCCGGCCCTGGTCACCAAGGATGAGTTCACCGCCGGGCCGCTGATGACATCCGCGGTCGACGGCGAAGTCCAGCAGAGCACCCCGACCGGTGACCTCGTGTTCACCCCGGAGTTCCTGGTGTCCTACATTTCCACGATCATCACGCTGAACCCGGGCGACGTGATCGCGACCGGCACCCCGGGCGGCGTGGGCCACGCCCAGGACCCGAAGCGCTACCTGCAGGAGGGCCAGATCCTGGTCACCACCATCGAGGGACTGGGCCAGCTGAAGAACCGCGTCATCAAGGAAGCCTGATGGTTGCCCGCCAGGACCAGACGACGAACCCGGAACTGCTCGCGGCGCTGCTGCAGGCACGGCGCGGCACGGCGTTCTTCGCCCGCAAGCTCAACGAGCTCACCGACGCGGAACTCGACGGCGACTCGCTGCTGCCGGGCTGGACCCGCCGCCACATCACGGCGCACATCGGCTACAACGCCCGGGCGATCGCCCGGCTCATCGAGTGGGCGGCCACCGGGGTGGAGACCCCGATGTACCCGTCCACGGAGGTCCGGGACCACGAGATCGACTTCGGCGCCACGCTGAGCCCGATCGCGCTCCGGCACCTCTTCGACCACTCCGCCGTGCACCTGAACGTCGAATGGCGCGATCTGCCGGGGGAAGCCTGGCACCACAAAGTCCGCACCATCCAGGGCCGGGAAGTGCCCGCCACGGAAACGGTGTGGATGCGCAGCCGCGAAGTCTGGATGCACGCCGTCGACCTCGCCAACGGCGCGAGCTTCGCCGACATCCCGGCACCGGTGCTGGAACGGCTCCTGACGGACATTACCGGCGCCTGGCATACCCGCGGCACCGACAAAGGCCTCGTCGTCACGGTCACCGACCGCGACCTGACGTTCGGGGACACGGCGACGGCGACCCCCACCGTGGTCTCCGGACCGCTGGCCGCCGTCGTCGAATGGGCCGCCGGCCGCGGCAATGGCGGCGTCACCGCCACCGGGCCCGGCACTGAAGCGAACGACGGGACGGTTCCAGCCGCCCCGAAGTGGATTTGAGCACTGGCTGAACGGTCGTAAGAGCGGAAGGCCCCCTCGGCGAGGGGGCCTTCCGCTTTTCGTGCCTGGTTGGCTCAGCCCAGGTGCACGACTGGAGTGTTGCCAGCTGATCCGGTGAAGGTCTCGCGGTCGATGTTGATGAGCAGCAGGGCTACCGGGGCAATCAGGATCGCGACGCCTGCGGCCCAGAGGAACACCATGGCATAGCCTGCAGAGAGGGCCGCCAGCGTCGCGCCACCGGCCGTGGCTGCTGCGGCGATGGTGCTGAACAGGGCGATGCCGAGGGAGCCGCCGATCTGCTGCGAGGCGTTGACCAACGCGCTGGCCACACCGGAGTCATCTTTGTCCACGCCGAACAGGGCAAGGTTCTGCATGGGCACGAACACCATGCCCAGCCCGATGCCAAGGAGAAGCAGGGCGGGAAGCATGTTGACGAAGTAGCTGCCCTCGGCGCTGACCCGGGTGAGCCACAGCATCGCAGCCGCCATGAAGACCGGCCCCGCGGCCGTCGGGATTTTGGCCCCCAGTTTCGGCAGGTTCGTCGCGACGAGCGCTGCCGTGATGATTACCGCAACGGTCATCGGCAGCGAAGCCAGCCCGGCGAGGAACGGCGCGAAGCCCAGCACGATTTGGATGTAGAAGTTGATGAACAGGATGCCGCCAATGAGGACAGCGCCGGAAAGGAACGACGCCAGGAAGGCGGCCGCGCGGTTTCGTTCGGTGGCCACGCGCAGCGGCAGGAGCGGATGCCTGACTTTGGTCTCGACCAGGACGAAGAGTGCCAGGAGAACTGCGCCGGCGGCAATGAAGCCCCAGGCTTCGGGGGCATCCCAGCCGTGCTCGGCGTTGGTGAAGCCGTAGACAAGGGATCCAAGGCCGAGGGCTGCCAGAATGACCCCGGGCCAGTCGTACTTGGTGGACCCCTGGGCCTTGCTTTCACTGACCAGGGACCATACGCCGAAGAGGGCGATGGCGGCAATCGGCACATTCACGAAGAAGCACCAGCGCCAGCTCACGTGTTCGGTCAAAAACCCGCCCAGCAGGACACCGGCGGCCGCGCCGACGCCGGTAATGGAACCGAAAATCGCGAACGCCGTGCCGCGGTCCCTTCCGCCAGGGAAGGCGACGGTCAGGAGCGCCAAGGCTGCCGGGGCCAGCAGCGCAGCGAACACGCCCTGCAGCGCGCGGGCGCCGATCAGCTCCCAGGGCTGCTGCGCGATGCCGCCGACCAGGGACGCGGCGGCGAAGCCGACGGCGGCCACAAGGAACGTCCGCTTGCGGCCCCAGAAGTCTGCGATGCGTCCGCCGAGCAGCAGGAAGGCGCCGAAGGCCAGCGCGTAGGCCGTGACCACCCAGGAGCGGGTCGAGTCGCTGATCCCCATCTCGAGCTGGAGGCGCGGCAGCGCCAGATTCACGATCGTGCCGTCCAGCACCACCATGAACTGCGCGAGGGCGAGGAACACCAGCGCCCACCAGCGGTTCCCTGGCCTGCTCCCGCGCCGGACGACTGCCTCTTCCAACTGCGTTGCCATACCCATGTCTCATCCTCCAAAGTAGTAATACTTATAAAAGTATAACTATTAGGGGCGACGGGTCATGACCGTGGCAGGGGGTGATGTGGGTTACTCGGGTTCGGAGAGTATCGAGGCGAGGCGCTGCAGGGCCGGGAGGCTGGCGGCAATTTGCTCGCGCTCTTCAGGCAGCAGCCGGGAACTGGCCGACTCCAGCGCCTCCGCCCAGGCACCCTCGAGGAGCTCCTTGATCCGCTGGGATTCGGCCGTGGGGTGGAGGGCGACGTAGCGCTTGTCCGCGGCGTCGCGGATCCGGGTGACGAGGCCGGCGGCGACCAGCTCACGCAGCTGGACGCTGACGTTGCTGAACTGCCGGCCCAGACGGGAAGCGACTTCCGCGACGGTGATGCCGGGGTGGCTTTCGATGACGCGGAGGATTTCCAGGACGCCGTTGGACAGCGGCCGGAAGCCGGTGTCATTGTGCGACTTCCGCCGGACGTCGGCGGAGATGTCGATCACGGCGACGGCCAGGGCCCGGTGGTCGACTGCCTCGTCCAGCACTTCGCCTGCGCCAATACTTTCCATTCAATAAGCATAGGCGTCCGTCTGCGAGGGCAGGCTTAGCCCTCGTCGCAGAGCAGGTGATACCAGTTATCGGCGAGCACCTCGAGGGCATGTTCCCGGTTTGGTTCAAACTTCCGTCGGGTCCAGAGCGTGGCCACGTAGTCGAGCGAGGTGAAGGCAAGGGTGCCGCGAATGTGGTGCGTCTCCTCCGGGAAGCGCCCTGCCAGCTCCATTCCGCGCACGAGGTCCGAGATGACCTCCTCATGCCATCCCTCGACCAAGGCGCGCACTTCGCGATCGATGGCGGCTGCCTCCTCGAGCACGTCGAGGTACGGGCGGAAGACCGGCCAGAGCGCCGCCCGCGACTCCAGCCAGGCCAGGATGCCCGCCAGTTCGCCCGCACGCACGACGTCGACGAGCTCGGCCGCGGTCGATCCCCGTTCGGGGCCGGCCGCGCGGTCCAGTACGGCGTTGACGCGGGCCATGAAGTCCCGCATCAGGTCGCTGCGCGTGGGGTAGTAGGCGTAAAAAGTCACCCGGGTGGTACCGGCCGCAGCGGCGATCTCATCGATCGTCGTCGCGGCGTAGCCCTTCTCGGTGAAGAGCTCCAGCGCCCGTTCGACGATCACGTCGCGGGTCAGCTGCTTCTGGGCTTCTCGCAACGACGACATGGATCAATCCTAACGGTGTTGTGCGGCGTCAGGTTCGAGCGGGCGCGCCGCACGCAGCGCGGCCGGACCGGCGTCGGCGAACCGGCGCAGCTTGGGGACGGGGATCCGGTAGTTGAGCGCGGCGGCGGTGCCGGAACCGTCCGTGTTGTCCCAGCGAAGCAGCATCGAGTCCGCGCCCCCGCCGGGCTCGCAGTAGTCGGGAGGCCCGACAGCCGGCGCGAAGCCCGCCGACTTGAGCGAGAGGCCGAAGCCCTCCGTCCAGAAGTAGGGCTGGAAGTCGAACTCGGGCGCCGCGTCACCCTTCAGGAGGCCGACGCCGGCGACCCTGGCCTGGTCGATGGCGCTGGTCCACAAGGGCACCCGTTCCACCCCGCGGCGGGTCGGGAAGGACGCCACATCGCCGGCGGCGACGATGTCCGACCGGAGCCTGCCGCGCGAATCGACCCGCAGCTCTCCGTCGACGAGAAGGTTCGAGCCGGCGAGCCAGCCGATGTTCGGCTCATCGCCGATGGCGGTGACCACCAAGTCAGCCTCCAGCACGGTGCCGTCGGCCAGGACGACCTTTGCCCCGGCGCCGTGATCGACAAGCCGGGCCTTCCCGCCGCCAACCACGCGCAGTCCGCGCCGGATGGCGGCGGCGGTGAAGATGTCCGCCAGATGGTCGCCGAGCTGACGCGCCAGGGGCTTGCCGTCGGAGACGAGGGTGACCTCGCAGCCCACGTGCACGCAACCGGACGCGACCTCCATGCCCAGCGCTCCGCCGCCGATCACGATAACCGACGGGCGCGATGCGACGCGTTCCTTGAGGAGGATCGCATCCTCGATGGTGCGCAGGGTGAGTTCCCGGTGGGAGCCGTCCCGTTGCGGTCCGGCTGTTCCCTTCTTCTGCGTCTCTTGCGCACCCGCCCCGAGTCGCTTTGCCCGGGAACCCGAAGCGATGACGAGGCCGTCATACGGCAGCTCCCCTCCCCCGTCCAGGCGCACCAGCCGGGCCGCGACGTCCAGGCCCGTGGCGCTGACTCCGAGCAGCTCCGTTGCTTCGTGGGTCGGCTCGGGGAGCACATGGGGTTGGAGTCCGCCGTCGCTGTTCCCGTCGCTTTGCCCGTCGACAGCGTGCAGCAGCGCCTTGGAGAGGGCCGGCCGGCTGTAGGGCTGGTGGCGCTCCGCGCCCACAACGGTGAGCTCGCCGTCGAAGCCGGCCGAGCGCAGCGAGTCGCAGGCCGTGAGCCCGGCGATGCCGTTGCCGACCACCACGATCTTTCGCATCGTCATGCCGCGGCCAATCGCAGTGCGGCAACCGGGCAGACCCTTACCGCCGCCTTCGCGGCGTCCAGGTCAGCGCCTTGGACGTCCGGGACGTCGAGTACCAGCTCGCCGTCATCGTCGAGGTGCATCAGCCGGGGCGCGGCTTCTTCACAGAGGCCGTGGCCCTCGCAGCGCGGCCGGTCAAGTTCGATCCTCATGATGCCACCACCTTGGCGACCTGGAGCGACTCGAGGCTCCGCGTGATGTTGCTCGGCTCCCGGACCTCGTCGGAGATCGTCAGCGTTTTCACCCTGCGGGCAAGCGCCTCAATGATCGCATGCGCTTCCAGTTTCGCCAGTCCCTGGCCGGCGCAGCCGTGCGGTCCGTAGCCGAAGGACAGGTGGTCCACGGCGTTCCGCATCACGTCGAAGGTGTCGGGATCCCCGTAGTGCCGCGGGTCGCGGTTGCCGGCCCCAAAGAGGATGCCCACCTGCGCACCTGCGGGAATCGTGACGCCCTCGATCGCCACGTCGCGCATTGCCTTGCGGCCCCAGATGTGGACCGGGGCCCAGTAGCGCAGCACTTCGGCGAACGCTGCGGGGACCAGGTCCGGGTTCTTCCGGACCAGTTCGAACTGCTCCGGGTGGCGGCCGAACAGCGCAATGATGTTCCCGATTGACGCGATTGTCGTGTCAACGCCGGCTCCCAGGTACTGGTGGATGATGTGCCCCGCAGAACCCTGGGGAATGTCGCCGCGTGTCTCGGCATCGAAAATACCTCGGCCGATTGAGCCGGGTGTGAGGTCTTCTGCGGTGACCGACGAGCACCAGCCGTAGAGCTCGCCGGCGATCGGGAAGCTCTCCTGGGTGCGCTGGTTCAGCGGGCCGATGACCTGCATCGCGGCCTGGCCCCAGCGCAGCATGTTGTCCTTGACGTGTCCCTGGAAGCCAATGAGGTCGGCAACGATTTCGATCGGGAAGGCGCGGGCCAGGGAATCGATGGCCTCGAAGCTGCCGCTGGCGGCGAGTTCGGCGACGAGCTTGTCAGCCTTTTCGTCGATGACGACTTTCAGGCCGCGGAGCGCCCGGGGGGTGAGGTTTTGGGACAGCGTGGCGCGGAGCTGGGTGTGGACGGGCGGGTCGGAGGCGAGGGAGGTGCCCTGAAGGGCCTCGTTCACCATGGGGTTGAAGCCGATGCTGGTGGACGAGAAGGTCTCCGGATCGCCGAGCGCGTCGCGGATGACGTCGTAGCGCGTCAGGACGTAGAGGTCGTTCTTGGGGAGGTGGACCACTGCGGCCTGCTCGCGGAGCGCGGCGTAGGTAGGGTAAGGGTCGACCAGGATGTCGTCGTCCCAGATGTCGATGCCGGATTCGGTGGGTGCAGTCACGGTGTTCTCCTTGCGGAAGGTAGGTGGTCAGGTCAGTGCCGGAGGCCGTCAGGCTTAGACGGCGGCCTCGGCGTTTACTTCGGTGGTCTCGGCGATGGCCTCGGGCGCGGGCGCCGAGGACCGTGCAGAGATGAAGAGGGTGAGAGTGGCGGAGAGGATCGCCGCGATGCCCGCGGTGAGGTATACAGCCTGGAACCCCTGGCCCAGTGAGGTCCCTGCCACACCCTGGATTTGCGGCTGTGCGGCGTTGAGGGCCTGGACCATACCGTCGACCGCCGGGGTGGGCGCGCCGCCTGCCAGCGCCTGGCCGGAGAACTGGGCGATGACCCCGTCCCAGCCGGCGAGGAAGCCCAGCGGCGGCACGTTCGCCAGCCCGCTGACGGCCTCTGCGGGCAGTCCCGCCCCGCCGAGGATCCCGGCAAGGGGACCCGCGAAGGCCGTGGCTCCGATGCCGAAGGCGATGGCTGAGCCGACAGCGGGGCCGAGGGCGAAGCCGAGGTCGCGCAGGAGGTTCGTCGTCGCCGAAGCCATGCCGATCTGCTGGGGCGGGACGGTGTTGATGGCAACAGCGGTGACGGAACCGACGGTGAGCGCGAATCCGATACCCAACAGCAGGAGCGGCGGAATGAAGGCCGTCCAAGGGGTGCCGCCGAAGGCCTCCGGAGTGCCGAGGGCGAATGTCGAGAGCCAGAAACCGGAGACTGCCATGAGGACGAAGCCCGCGGTGAGCACCCAGCGCGGTGCTACGTGGTGGATGAGCCACCCCACCACCGGGATGAAGGCGAATGCCGGGCCCTGGATGAAGACGAACAGCACACCGACCTTCCAGGTCTCGGCCAGCGCGAGTCCACTGACGGCGACGCTGGTGCTGAAGCAGATCGCGAGGAAGGCGAACATGCCGGTGACCGCCACAATGCCGGTGATCGAGTAGGCGCTGTTCTTGAACAGCGACAGGTGAATCAGGGGCTGCGCGGTGCGTGATTCGATGACGACGAAGGAGACCAGGAGGATTCCGCCCGCGACGTAGCTTGCAATCACCTGGGCGCTGCCGAAGCCGGCATCAACCGCTGTCACCGTGGCGTAGAGGACGGCGATAAGTCCGAGCGCGAGCGTAATCTGGCCGGGGAAGTCCAACTTGCGCCCCTCGGCTGCCGCGGAGTCCTTCGCCCGGAGCGCGACGAGGAGTACGAGCACGGCAATTGCGGCCGCAACCAGGTAGGCCGCCCGCCAGCCGCTGAACTCGTTCGGCGCACCCGGCGCAGCACCCGGCACGGTGAAGAACTGCGCGGTGAAGCCAGCGAGCACTGGGGAGATCACCGCGCCGAGGGACAGGAACCCGGCCCACGTGGCGATGACCTTCGCCCGTGCGCGGTGATCCGGGGTGATCGCGGCGATCATGGACAGCGAGATGGGGAACAGGATGCCCGCCCCAATGCCGCCGACGGCCTGGGCGGCGATCATCATCTCGGTTGTCGGCGCCAGCGCAGCCATGACGGAGCCGACGATGCTGACCCCGGCTCCGATGTACAGAAGCTTCTTGCGTCCGAACACGTCGCCCAGGAGGCCCCAGCTGAGTTCGAACACGACAATACCCATCAAGAACATGCCCGCGATCCAGGTCAGGCCCGCGCCTGAAGTATGGAATTCCGCGGCGAACGTGCCGCTGAGGGCGCCCGGCAGCGCGTTGGTGATCTGGGCCAGTGTGACCGCGCTGTAGGCGGCTATGAAAGTGGCTCGTACCGAGCCGCGGCTCGGTACCGAAATGGTCTGACTCATCGATGAAACTCCTTTGTTCCGGGTCGATCCTCCGGTGACGCGCCATGACTGGTGCCCTGCCGGAGCAAGAGCCGGCAGGCGGAGGTGGATGTGGCGCTCACCACAGTCTGATATCAATCTTTACGAGATGTCAAGAAAACATACTCAACGTTTGCTTCATGAACGCATCGACACCCAAAGGACGTGTACGGCTCGTCTGTTTTCTTGACACACTGTAAAGAAAGATGTGATGCTGGCTACACCGCAACGGGGCTACGGCACGGTCAGGCACCCCGGCGCCCCTGTATTCAGCACCCGATCTTCAAGGGAGAAGCCAAGTGAGTCACACCACACCCGTCGATAGCGGGGACGCGTTCCACGCCCCCACCGGGCAAACCGTCAATACGGTATTGGGTCCCGTCCCTGCCTCGGAACTGGGCGTAGTCGCGCTCCATGAGGCCCTATTGTCAGTGGTCCCGGGCGCCCAGTACGCACCAGAGATCTCCATGGACAGGGCACAGATCTTCGAGGCCCTGGCGGCCAAGCTCGCGGACTTCCGCGAGCACGGCGGGCGGACGATCGTCGACAGCACGGGCATGTTCCACGGCCGCGACCTCAAGCTCTACGAGGCGTTGTCCCGCACCACCGGCGTCCACATCGTCGCCTCCACGGGCCTAGGCCCGGAGGAAGAACTCGGCGGATACTTCCTGACGCCGCAGACCAACCCGCCCACCCCGTGGCTGGCCGAAAAGTTCGCCGATCTCTTCGGCAAGGAGGTCACTGAGGGGATGGTGGTTCCCCGGGTCGAGCGCCGCGCCGCCGCCGGCATCGTCGCGACCATTGCCGACCGCGCCGGCATGACCCCGACCGAGGAAAGCCTGTTCCGCGGCTCCGCCCGCGCCGCCAGGAACACCGGCGTCCCGGTCTCTATCCGCTTTGGCGCCGATGTCCTGCACGATCTGGACATCGTCCTGGACGAGCAGCTCGGAGCCGACCGGGTGCTCGTCGGCGACCTCGACCGCAAGCACGCCGCCGGCTCCGCCAGCGAGGTGGCCGGCCGGGGAGCCTTCGTCGGCATCGACCATGTGGGCCTGAACGACCACGCGGACTACCTCACCGACCATGACCGCGCCGAACTGGTGCTCGGGCTCGTCAAGGCAGGCCATGCCGACAGGATCATCCTGTCGGGCAACTCGATCGGCGTTGCCAAAGGTCTGCCGGAGTACAACCTGCCCTACAGCCACGTCCTGACGACGTTCGTGCCGTTCCTCAAGGCCCACGGCCTGAGCGACGAAGACGCCCGGCGCATCCTCGTGGATAACCCGCGCAACCTGCTGACCGTGCGCTAAGCACGCCTCGGCACACACACAACAAGCTTTCGAAACCCTGAGGTGAACGAATGACCAAGGTCAACACCGTGCTGGGAACCATCCCGGCCGAAGAACTGGAAATCGTGGCGGTCCACGAACACATCGGCTACGGCATGCCCGGGTCCGAACTGGATACCAGGTGGTGGAAGTCGCCGGAGCAGGCTTACGAGGAAACCGTGCCGAAGCTGCGGAAGTTCCGCGAATACGGCGGCGGTACCTTCGTGGACGCCACGGGCATCTGCAACGGCCGCGACGTCGACTACTACAAGTCCCTGTCCCGGAAGACGGGCGTGCACATCGTTGCCTGCACCGGCTTCGTCGGCGGAGACACCGCCCTGCCGCACTTCTCCCGCGCGAGCGTGGACTACCTCACGAAGGTCTTCATCCACGAGATCACCGTCGGCATCGGCAACACGGGCGCCAAGGCCGGCGTCATCAAGGTCGGCGTGAGCCGCGGCGGACGCATGACGGATCTGGACAAGCGCATTTACCGGGCCGCGGCCCGCGCCGCCGTCGTCACCGGCGCTCCGGTCCTGACCCACCTGGCCATCGACCCGGAACCGGCAGTGAACATCTTCAACGAAGAAGGCCTCCCGCTGGACCGCGTGCTCTTCGGCCACGCCGACGACGGCCTGAACGCTCCGGTCACCCCGCACGATTGGATCTACGAGCAGGGCGGCCGCATCGGCTTCGACACTTTCGGCTACGACCTCGAGCTGCCTGATCCGCCGTTCTGGGGCCGCAAACGTGCCGAACGCATGGAGCACTTCGTCAACCTCGTGAACAAGGGCTATGCGGACAAGCTCCTCGTCTCGGCGGACGCAAACTGCAGCCCGCTGGGCTGGCCGGGCGTGAAGGGCCACACCATCAACTACATCTTCGAGGACATGATCCCCGACATGCGCGCGGCCGGTATCGACGACGCCACCCTCAAACTCCTGCTTGAGGACAACCCGGCCGACTTCCTGTCCCTTCACGCCTGACCCCGGACAGACCACCACAACTTGCCCGTTCCGCCAGACATGGCCCGGGCCCAGAAAGAGTCAAGAAAGAGATGAAACCATGAAGGCTGAAGACATCAAGAACCTCAAGATCGTCATCGTCGGCGCGGGGTACGGCGGCGCCGCGGCGGCCAAGGCCCTGAGCCTGCTCGGTGCCGACGTCAGCGTGTACGAACAGGCATCCCAGATGCGGGAGGTCGGCGCCGGCATCGGGCTGCGTCCTGCCACCATGCACCGGTTCAGCCAGTGGGGCATCTTCGACACGATCGCGAAGGTAAGCTCCCCGAGCGACTACTTCGAAATCCTCACCGCCACGGGTGAGCCGATCATGAAGGACACCTGGCCGGAGTTCGGCGGGCAGAGCCAGACCCACCTCATCCACCGCGGCGACTTCATCGATGCCCTCCTGAGCGTGCTGCCGCAGGGCATGGTGCACCTTGGCCACAAGCTGGAGACCATCGAGGACAAGGGCGGCCGCCCCGTCCTGACCTTCACCAACGGCACGACGGTCGAGGCGGACCTGGTGGTCGGCGCCGACGGCATCAAGTCAGTGGTGCGCGAGCAGCTCTTCAGCGACAAAGGCCCGGTGTTCTCCGGCGAACACGCCTACCGCGCTGTGATCTCCGCCGGCGACGCCCACGGCATGGTGGTGGACGACAACCTGCGGATGTACATGGGCAGGGGCACGAAGGTCTACCTGCTGCCGCTGCGCCACCGCAACCAGATGTCCTTCGATATCACCGCACTGTGCCCGGACAGCACCTGGGCCCCCACCATCACGAAGGATGACCTCGTGGCGACGGTGGAGGGCTTCGACGAGCGGATCGTCAACATCGCCCGCGGCCTCGACATGGACACCGTCAACATCCGCGCCGTCTACGACATCGACCCGGTTGACACGTGGCACACGGACTCCGTCGTGCTCATGGGCGATGCGGCCCACTCGATGCTGCACCACCAGGGCCAGGGCGCCAACTCGGCCATCGAGGATGCCGGTGCGCTCGCCGATGCCTTGGCGGAGGCCGGCTCTGTCAAGGATGCACTGGCCCTGTTCCAGGCAACCCGCAAGCCGGTAACGGACGAGCTGCAGCGCATCTCGCGTCAGGGGTGGACCGAGGACGAGGTCAATGACGTCTTCCCGGGGCAAAAGCCCACGTCCCAGAAGCCCGCCGCCGTCAACGCACCAGCAGAGTCGAAGGCCTGACCCATGACCATCCATCCCGAAATTGCCAAGATCCTCAGCACCCTGCCGGCGCCCGACGGCTCGCCGCTGAACCCGGGGGTCATGCGCGCCGGCGAGGCCGCGCAGGTTCCCGCATTGGAGGACCGTCTGCCGCTGCACTGCGTCGAGGACGCCACCGCAGTGACGCCATCGGGCGAGGTGCCCGTGCGGATCTACACGCCGGCCGGGTCCGACGCTCATGGGCTTCTGGTGTACCTCCACGGCGGGGCGTTCTTCCTCGGCAGCCTGGACACGCACGACCACGTTGCCCGGGCCCTGGCCAAGGAGACAGGTCATAAGGTCATCTCTGTCGGCTACCGCCTGGCGCCCGAGGCTGCTTTCCCTGCCGGCCTCGACGACTGCTACGGGGTGGTCCGGTGGGCCGCCGAGCAGGGTACGAGCCTGGGCTGGGACGGCAGGAACCTTGCCGTCGCCGGCGACAGTTCGGGCGGCAACTTCGTCGCCGCCGTCGCAGCGATGGCCCACGACGACGGGTTTGACAGGATCACGCATCAGGTCCTCTTCTATCCGTCCCTGGACCTGGACTTCGACGTCGACCGCTACGCCTCGCTGCGGGAGAACGCCGAAGGATTCGGGCTGGAGACGGCGGGCCTCAAGCCGTTCAACTCCTTTTACCTGGAGAGCGGGGCGGACCCGGCGGACCCGCTCGTCTCCCCCATCAAGCGCGATGACCTCACAGGCCTGCCGGCGGCGCTCATCATCACCGCCGAGCACGACCCCCTGCGCGATGAGGGCGAACTTTACGGCCAGCGACTGGCGGAGGCCGGCGTCGTGGCGGCCGTCAGCCGCTACGCGGGGGCCAACCACGGCTTCGTCCAGAACTTTTCCTGGATCCCGGAGTTCTACCGGGCCTTCGAGGAAGCACGCGACTTCCTGAACTCGGGGGCCGGGCAATGACGGGGCCAGTCGCTGTTCATCCCCTGGTCTCGCCGTGGGGCCGGTTCGGGCTCTACAGCTTCTTCATCGACGCTCCCGAGCCCGCCATCGTCGACACCGGGATCGCGTCCTCGCCTGCCGAAGGCATGGTCCCGGCACTGGAGGCGATCGGCCGCCGGATCGAGGACGTGCGCTGGATCCTGCTGACCCACGGCCACATCGACCACCTCGGCGGTGCGCACGCCCTATGGGAGCTCACCGGACGGCGCGCGAAGGTCGTGATCCACGAGGCCGACGCGCCTCTGCTGCGCTCCCGGCGCGCGCACGTCGACCAGTACGTGGACGTGCGCCAGCAGTACATCGACAATCCGACTGCCATCGAGGAGCAGACGAAAGCCGCGAACCACGTCATCTCCGGCGAGATGGAGCCGACCATGCTGGTTAGGGGCGGCGAGACCCTCGCCCTGGGCGGGGACGTCACCGTCTCGGTCCACCACATCCCCGGCCACACGGCCGGGTCCGTCGCCTACGTCGTGGACGGGCAGCAGTCGGTCTTCGTCGGCGACGCCGTGCAGATCCACGGAGCGGCCAACGGCTTCCCCGGCTACGAGGATCCGGCCGCCTACCGCTCAAGCCTGCGGTACCTGCGCGACGACGTCCGCCCGCAACACCTGTACCTGGGCCACCCGTACCGGGGCGCTGACGGCGTGCCGTACGGCGTTGAACTGGACCGTGAGGCGGCCCGGAATGCCCTGCAGGGAAGCCTGGACCTCGAGACCCGAATCGACGACGCCGCCCGCCGGTACCTTCGCGACGGCCTCCAGGAGACGGACTCGCCATACTCGCCCTTCACCCGCGTCGCTGCAGAACTCGGCTACGCGGGCGACCCCAGCCTCGAGCCGTCCCCGTTCTTCACGACGCTCCACGGCTACCGCACGGCCTTTGACCGCCTGACCAAAGATGAGGAGCTTCGCACCCATGGATGACCTGAAGATGTTGGATGCCGGAAGCGAGAAGATTGCCGTCCGCAAGGACCTCCGGGTCCCGATGCGGGACGGCGTCGAGCTCGCCGCGGACGCCTATCACGGTACCGGGGACAAACCGCGCCCCGCCCTCGTAGCCCTGAGCCCCTACGGCAAAGAATTGCAGGCGCTGGCCCTCACAACCCCGCCACAGCGGCGCCCCAGCCCGATGTGGGACGGCTGCATCGAGGCCGGCGACATCGCCCGCATCGTCAAGGAGGACTACGTCCACGTCATTGGCGACCTGCGCGGCTCGGGCCACTCCGGCGGCGAACATATCGGCAATTACAACGCCGGTGGCGTGTCGCTTGGCCAGGACGCCTACGACTTCATCGAGTGGGTCGCCGCGCAGCCGTGGTGCGACGGCAACGTCGGCATGGTCGGCATCTCCTATTTCGGCTCCATGCAGGTGCTGGCAGCGGCCGAGCGGCCGCCGCACCTGAAGGCGATCTTTGTCTCCGGCGGCCACTACGACTTCTACGAGACCACCTACCATGGCGGCATCATGTGGTTCATGCCGCGTGCTGCACGCGAGGGCCGCGGCGGCGACTCCGGCTGGGCGTTCACGGACAACGTCAAGTCCCGCATGATCGAGAAGTACTCCCCCGGTGAATTGAAGAAGCTGGTTGCCACGCGTCTTGCGGACCCGGACGTGGCCGCCTGGCCGAACCTGGTCCATGTCCTGAACTACCCGAAGAACCACGAGGCCTGGTTCGACATTGTGATGAACGGGCTCGACGGGGACTGGTACGAGGAGCGCAACCCCATCACGCTGGCGCCGAACATCGACATCCCGGTCTACCTGCAGATCGACCAGGGCCGCGGCTGGACGATGGACGGCACGATTGAGCTGTTCAAGGAGCTGAAGGGCCCCAAGAAGCTGGACATCGGCCCGTACCCGCCGATGCAGTCGCGTCCCTTCATCGAAGAACACGACAAGATGTTCCGGTGGTACGACTACTGGATCAAGGGCATCGACAACGGCGTCATGGACGAGCCGGCCGTGAGCGTCTTCGTGGAGGGCTCGCGTGAGCTGGTGACTGCGGAGGTGTGGCCGCCGAAGGACGTCGAGTACAAGTCTCTCTATCTGCGCCCGCGGCACAAACTGTCGACCGAGCCCGAGCTGATGGGCTCGGAGTACGCCGCCCCGGACGGCTTCTACCAGGCGCCGCTGACAGTGACCGACAAGGTGGAGATCATCAGCTGGTCCACCCCTGCCTTCGAGGAGGACACGGAGATGATCGGCACCGGTGCCGCGCACATCTTCGCCGAGATCGACCAGCCGGACACCAACTTCATCCTCCGCCTGTGGGATTACGCGCCCACCGGCGCGCGCCAGCTGATCACCAGCGGATACCTGAAGGCCTCGCACCGCGAACTTGACGACCGCAGCACCGAGGGCAATCCGCTCCACCCGCACACCCGCAGTGTGCCGGTGGAGCCGGGGACGATCGAGGAGTACGTCCTGCGCCTCTATCCGTTCGCGAACACCTTCAAGCCGGGCCACAAGCTCATCGCAGAGCTCTCGAACGGCGAGCCGCTGGCCGACGAGCACAACGCGCTGCTGCCGCCGGATGCCTTCCATCTGCCGGTGGGCCGGCCCGTCACCCACAAGATCTACCGCGACGCCGCCCACCAGTCCAGGCTGGTCCTGCCGTTCACCTCCCGCCAACCGGCGGAGGGCCAGCCGGCGGTCGTCCAGGCGCGCTGATGCCGTGCGGCAGCTGACAACACCAGGGCGCAGCCAACAGGCTGCGCCCTGGTGTTGCCTGCTCACTCAGCCAGCAGGAAGCACCAGTTCTCGACCATCAGATCCAGTGAAGTATCGCGGTCCACGGTCCAGCCGAGCCGCATCCAGCGCCGGGAAAAGAACTCCAGCTCGCCGAAGGCCAGCGCGCAGCGGACCCGGCGGCTGGCCGGGGCAAAACGCCCGGCGCTGTCGAGGCCCGCCTGCATGTCGTCGATCGCCGTGTCGAACCACTGGTCCAAAGCCGCCTGGATGTCCGGTTCGCTGGCCGCGGCCTGGTGAGCCGCCACAACATAGGGGCGGATGTCGGCCCACTGGTCAAATTTCCGGGCCAGCCAGACCCTGATCAGCTCGCGGTCCCCGGACTCGACCACCGAATGCAGCGGCGGGACATCGGCCTCCGTCAGCATCTCGTTGGACCGCTCGACGAGCGAGCGCATGAGCTGGGCTTTGGACGGAAAATGCGAATAGAAGGTTGCCCTGGTGGTGCCTACGGCAGCGGAGATGTCATCCACCGTGGTGGCGGCGAACCCTTTCTCCTCGAAAAGCTCCAGCCCCTTGTCGAGGAAAAGCCGGCGGGTCATCTGCTTTTGAGCGTCTCGAATGCTTGCCACGCCCCCAGATTAGTCCCCCGATTCACCGCATTCGTTCACTTGATGCTGTTTTCAGCCACTGAACCGACGTAAGCCGCGAGGTGCTCGCCGGTGAGGGTGGAGCGGGCGGCCACAAGGCTGCCGGGCGTGCCCTCGAAAACGATCCGGCCGCCGTCGTGACCGGCGCCGGGACCAAGGTCGATGATCCAGTCGGCGTGCGCCATGACCGCCTGGTGGTGCTCGATGACGATGACCGATTTGCCGGAGTCGACGAGCCGGTCCAGGAGTCCCAACAGGTTCTGGACGTCGGCGAGATGCAGGCCGGTGGTGGGCTCGTCGAGGACGTAGACATCACCCTTCTCCGCCATCTGGGTGGCGAGCTTGACGCGCTGCCGCTCGCCACCGGACAGCGTGGTGAGCGGCTGGCCCAGGGTGAGGTAGCCCAGGCCGACGTCGACCAGCCGGTCGAGGATCTTGTGGGCCGCCGGGGTGCGGGCCTCCCCTTCGCTGAAGAACACCGCGGCTTCGGTCATCGACATGGCCAGCACCTCGGCAATATTCCGGCCACCCAACGTGTACTCCAGAACTGCCGCCTGGAACCGGCGGCCCTCGCAGTCCTCACAGGTGGATTCGACCGTGGCCATGACACCGAGCTCGGTGAAGATGACACCCGCGCCGTTACAGGTGGGGCAGGCACCCTCCGAATTGGAGCTGAACAGCGCCGGCTTCACGCCGTTGGCCTTCGCGAACGCCTTGCGGATCGGCTCGAGGAGGCCCGTGTACGTCGCAGGGTTGCTGCGCCGCGAACCCTTGATGGCGCCCTGGTCAATCACCACCACACCGGCCCGGCCGTCCACCGAGCCGTCGATCAGCGAGCTCTTGCCCGAACCTGCAACACCCGTGACGACGCAGAGCACGCCGAGCGGGACGTCGACGTCCACGTCCTTGAGGTTGTGCGTCGAGGCGCCCCGGACCTCGAGCGTGCCGGACGGGGTACGCACGGAGTCCTTCAACCTGGCCCGGTCGTCGAGGTGCCGCCCGGTGATGGTGTCGCTCGCCCGCAGGCCCTCCACGGTTCCCTCGAAGCACACGCTGCCGCCCGCCGTACCCGCGCCGGGGCCAAGGTCAATGACGTGGTCGGCGATGGCGATGGTCTCCGGTTTGTGCTCGACGACGAGCACGGTGTTGCCCTTGTCCCGCAGCTGCAGTAGCAGCTGGTTCATCCGTTCGATGTCATGCGGGTGCAGGCCGATCGTCGGCTCGTCAAAGACGTAGGTGATGTCGGTAAGGGACGAGCCCAGGTGCCGGATCATTTTGGTGCGCTGGGCCTCGCCGCCGGACAGGGTGCCCGCCGGCCGGTCCAGCGAGAGGTAACCCAGCCCGATTTCGGCGAACGAGTCGAGCAGGTGCTGCAGGCCTTTCAGCAGGGGTGCGACGGAAGGGGCGTCAAGCTCGCGGATCCATGCGGCGAGGTCGCTGATCTGCATCTCGCAGAGGTCCGCGATGTTCTTGCCCTGGATCTTCGCGGACCTGGCCTCCGGGCTCAGCCGGGTGCCGTCGCACTCGGGGCAGGCCTGGAACGTGATGGCGCGTTCCACGAAGGCCCGGATGTGCGGCTGCATGGCGTCGACGTCCTTGGAGAGCATCGACTTCTGGATCTTCGGGATCACGCCCTCGTAGGTCAGATTGATGCCCTCGACCTTGATCTTGGTGGGCTCCTTGTAGAGGAGGTCGTGCATTTCCTTCTTGGTGAACTTCGCGATCGGCTTGTCCATGTCGAAGCCGGCGCCGCTGAAGATCCGGCCGTACCAGCCGTCCATGCTGTAGCCGGGGATCGTCAGGGCACCCTCGCTGAGCGATTTGCTGTCGTCGTACAACGCAGTGAGGTCGAAGTCCGAAACCGAGCCCATCCCCTCGCAGCGTGCGCACATGCCGCCCAGGTAGACCACATCGCGCACCACGCTCCGCTCGACCCGGCCGCCGGCTTTCTCGGTACTCATCACCCCGCTCGCCTTGCGCGTCGGGACGTTGAAGGAGAAGGCAGTGGGTGGCCCGATGCGGGGCATGCCCAGGCGGCTGAAGAGGATCCGGAGCATGGCGTTCGCGTCGGTGGCGGTGCCGACGGTGGATCGGGGGTTGGCGCCCATCCGCTCCTGGTCAACGATGATCGCCGTCGTCAGCCCCTCCAGGTGGTCCACCTCGGGCCGCGCCAGGTTGGGCATGAAGCCCTGCACAAACGCGCTATAGGTCTCGTTGATCATCCGCTGCGACTCGGCGGCGATGGTGGCGAAAACCAGCGAGCTCTTGCCCGAGCCGGACACGCCGGTGAACACCGTCAAGCGGCGCTTCGGGATCTCGACGCTGATGTCCTTGAGGTTGTTCTCCCGTGCGCCCTGCACGCGGATCAGGTCGTGGCTGTCCGCTTCATGCAGCGCGGGCGGCTGCGTGTCCGTGCTCGTGGCAATGCTCATCGTGTCTCCATCTGTTGGGCGGGGCAGCCCCAAGCGTCCCCGTCGTCGTCGACTGGCTCTATCTAACCAGCTGGCGGCTGGTCCGGCGGTGGCCGGCGGGCACCTTAGATCGGCTGCTGGATGCGGATCAGGTTGCCCGCGGGATCGCGGAAGGCGCAGTCGCGCACCCCGTAGGCCTGCTCTGTCGGTTCCTGGACCACCTCGGCGCCGCTGGCCTGCAGCCGTTCGAAGGTGGCGTCGACGTCCTTGGTGGCCAGGAGGATGCGCGCATAGGTGCCCTTGGCCATCATCTCGTCGATGGTGCCGCGCTCTTCGTCGGTGACGCCGGGATCGGCGGCGGGCGGTTCCAGGACGATGGATGTGTCCGGCTGGCCGGCCGGGCCGACCGTGATCCAGCGCATCCCGCCGTAGCCGACGTCGTTGCGGACCTCGAAGCCGAGGGTGTCCCGGTAGAAGGCCAGGGCGGCGTCGGGATCGTTGTGTGGGAGGAAACTCGCGTGAATGTTGATGTCCATGGACTTCATGCTAGTTGCGGTTCGGGGGCCGGGACTTCTCGATTCCTGACCGGTCTGGTGACCTGTTTCGCGACGCATGAGGGCATCCCTGCGGTTGCCCTGGCTGCCTCGCGCCGGTAGACGCTGGGCGGCACGCCAACCAGTTCGGTGAAGCGGGTGCTGAAGGTGCCCAGCGACGAGCAGCCGACCGTAAAGCAGACCTCGGTGACGCTCAGGTCGCCGCGGCGCAGCAGGGCCATCGCGCGTTCTATGCGCCGTGTCATGAGATAGCTGTACGGCGACTCGCCGTACGCCAGGCGGAACTCGCGGCTGAGGTGCCCGGCGGACATGTGGGCGCCGCGGGCGAGGGCCTCGACATCCAGCGGCTGTGCGTATTCCCGGTCCATTCGGTCGCGGACGCGGCGTAACAGCGCGAGGTCGCGCAAGCGCTGCGCCCGGTCGGGTTTGCTGGTCACAAGTGCGATCGTGCTACGTCGTGCCGGAGTTGTCCAGCCCGGAGGTGTTCCTGAATCTCCGGCCGTTCCATTGTCTTTGGCGGCAGGCTCGCTGAGAATGAACCATGACGGTCTACCTGAGGTCTCTGGAAACTGCAGTCCCGCCAACCATCCTGGTCCAGCCCGAGGCCAGGGCCGTGTTCGCCGCCCAGCCGGGCCTCACCCGGCTCGGATCCCGGCTCGTCAACACGTGCTTTGACTCTGCAGCCATCGACACGCGGCACACGGCGGTGGAGGAACTCACCGCGGACAGCAAGGCGGAAAACCCCCAGTTCTTCGACCCCGCCACCGGCCTGGTGCTCAGCCCCAGCACCAAGACCCGGAACGGCATTTTCGCCACGGAAGCGACCAAGCTCTTCATTGAAGCAGCCCAAAAAGCCCTCGATGCCTGCCCGGGCGTCGAGGAGCGGGACATCACCCACCTGATCACGGTTTCCTGCACCGGATTCTTCAATCCCGGCCCGGACTACAAGATTGTCCGGGCCCTCGGCCTGAATCCGGCTGTCCAGCGGTACCACCTCGGCTTTATGGGCTGCTATGCAGCCTTCCCGGCGATGCGGGCGGCGAAGTCCTTTTGCGAGGCGGATCCGGAGGCGACGGTGCTGGTGGTCTGCGCCGAACTCTGTTCCCTTCACGTCCGGACCTCCAATGATCCGGACACCATCATGGGGTCGGCGTTGTTCGCCGACGGCGCTGCCGCGGCCATCATCACAGCGCGGGACATCCCCGTGGAAACGCCCATGCTGCGGCTGGACCACTTCGAAACCGTCCTGACGCCCGTCGGGGAGGACTCGATGGCCTGGAACATCGGTGACGAGGGCTTCGAGATGGTGCTGGGCAACTATGTCCCGCACATCATCGATGATCACATCATTGGCGCGCTGGAACCGCTCCTGTCCCGCGACGGCTCGCTGAAGGGGCTCCCCTACCGGGAGATCGAGCACTGGGGCATCCACCCGGGCGGCCGGAGCATTCTGGACAAGGTCCAGTCCAGGCTGGAGCTCAGCGACGAGCAGCTGGTCCCGGCCCGCGAAACCCTCCGGAACTTCGGCAACATGAGCAGCGCCACCGTCCTGTTCGTCCTCAAGCACATCCTCGAACTGCCGGCAGCGGACGATGCAGCAGACGACGCCGGGGCCGGCCCGGGCGCGGAACGGATCTGCTCCATGGCCTTCGGTCCGGGCCTGACGGTCGAGACGGCGCTCTTCACCCGGGTGGCGGCCACGCGGCCCGCCGCAGCTCCGCGGCAGGAGCCAACGGCGGAACCAGCACAGTCCGTAGCGGTGCGGGTCTGAAAGCGGCCACGCTGAAACCGTTCAGCGCGAAGCGGGGCACGGAACACCTTCGGCCGGCCCTCCTGCTGGACCGCGCATCCGACGCCGTCGAGGAAATGGACCTGCCGGGCTGCGACCCCGGCCGCCTGGAGCGCACGTATGCCCAGTTTGCGCTCGTCAACCGTGCCGTCGCCGGCTGGCGCGGCATCTACCGGTCCCGTATCAGGCCCCGGCTGTCCACCGCTTCCGCCACGTCCCTGCTGGATATCGGGTGCGGCGGGGGCGACGTTTCCGTGCTGTTGGCCACGTGGGCGGCCCGGGACGGACTGCGTCTCGAGGTCACCGCCATTGACCCGGATCCGCGGGCGATCCTGTTCGCCCGCGCCCGCCACGCGACGGCGGACGTGACGTTCCGCCAGGCGGCCAGCGCGGAGCTGCTCGAAGAGGGCCACCGGTACGACCTCGTGGTATCCAACCATGTCCTGCACCACCTTGACGGGCTGGAAGCGTTTCTCGCCGAGTCGGCCCGGTTGTCCCGCGGCACAGTGGTCCACAACGACATCCGCCGCAGCCCCGCCGCCTACGCGCTGTTCTCTGCCGGCTCCTGGGTGCTCACCGGCTCCTACATCCGGCAGGACGGGCTGACCTCGATCCGCCGAAGCTACACCGCCGCGGAGCTGGCCGCCGCCGCTCCCCCGGGCTGGACCGTCGCCCGCCACGCCCCCTTCCGGAACCTGCTGCTGCACGGCACTCCGGGCGGCGCCTACCAGTCAGGGCCCGGCGCCAGTGGCTGAGGTTCTGATCATCGGTGCCGGTCCGGTGGGGCTGTTCATGGCCGCGCTGCTGCTGCAGGACGGCGTGGATGTGCAGGTGCTGGAACAGCGGGGCGCACCGGAGCCGCAGTCGCGCGCCATCGGCATCCATCCGCCGGCGCTGGCCGCGCTCGCGGGAACCGGAGTTGCCGAGGCCATGATTGCCGAGGGGGTCCAGATCCGCCGAGGTATGGCACTGGCCGGCGGAAAATGCCTCGCCCGGATGTCTTTTGCCGGCGTCTCGGACCGCTTTCCGTTCGTCCTGTCCCTGCCCCAGGCCCGCACTGAGGCGCACCTGGAACGGCGGGTCAACGAGCTCGGCGACGGCGCCCTGCACCGCGGCGTCCGCCTCACCGGGCTGTCCGACGACGGCGGCCGGGTCAGCGTGGAAGCGGACTCCGGGAGTGGCGCCCTGCGCTATTCGGCGCCGCTGGTCATTGCTGCCGACGGCGTGCGTTCCACGGTGCGGGCGCTGCAGGGCGTCGACGTGCGCGTGAAAGAGTACCCGGACAGTTACCTGATGGGTGACTTCGCGGACGGCACCGGGTTCGGTCCGGACGCGGCACTGTTCCTCTCCGGCGCCGGCATCGTGGAGTCGTTCCCCTTGCCCGGCCAGCTCCGCCGCTGGGTGGTCCGGCTGGGTACCGGCGACTCCGCGGCCGGCGGACCAGCAGCCGGCGGACCAGCAGCCGGCGCTCCCGGCGTCGACGCCCGGTGGCTCATGGGCTGCGTGCGCGAACGGACGGGGCTCGCCATCGACGCCGGGACCAACAGCATGCTCAGCCGCTTCGGCGTCCGCACGCGCCTGGCCCCCCGGATGGTGGCCGGCCGGGTGGTGATGATCGGGGATGCGGCCCACGAGGTGAGCCCCATCGGCGGGCAGGGCATGAACCTCGGCTGGCTGGACGCGGCGGCGCTGGCACCGATCGTCTCGGCGGCCGTGCGCGGCCAGGATGTCGCGGATCGCCTCCGGACCTTTGAGCGGACCCGGTTGCGGGCGGCGGCGAGAGCCGCACGCCAGGCGGAAATCAACATGGCCCTGGGCCGGCCCCTCACGGACCGTCTCCTGGCGCTGCGGAACCGTGGCATCGCAGGCGTCGCCGCAGTTCCGCCGGTGAATTCCCTGATCGCCCGCCGTTTCACGATGCACTAGGCAGCGCATTGGCACGGGTTTGCCCCGGAATAGACTGTGCGCATGGACGGACTTCCCGTGATGCGCGGCGCCGCATCGTATTGGGTGTTGCGGGCAGCGGCCGCCACGGTGCTGCTTGGCGCGGCGGCGTCATGCAGCTCCGGAACGGCCGGCGGCACCGCCTCCCCGGCAAGCGCGACGGCGTCGGCGACCCCGATCCCCATAGGAACCGTGACCGCGGAAATCAGCCAGTTCCGCGACAACTACAGCAAGCAGATCATCGAAATCCAGCTCACGAACACCACCGGCCATGCCCTGACGGTCCTCGGCGCGGAACTGACCAGCCCTCTCTTCGCCGCCCCGATCATCTGGTCCGCCCGCACCGGCGGGATCGAGCTTCCGCCCGGACAGCCCAAGAGCCTGCCGGCGCCGCTGCCCGCCCCGGATTGCGGCAGCCCGGCCGGGCCGGGAGCCACCTCCGGGGCTGCGGGCGACGCTCGTGTATCCCTGCGGCTGGCCACGCCGGAAGGTGCCGTGCCGGTCCCGGCCATGGCCCCGGCATCAGACCCGTTCGGCGTCCTGGCGCGGAACAATTCGGAGCTGTGCCTGGCCCGGGAAGCCTCGGCCGTCGCCACGATCGCGCTGGATCCCGAGCTTGAGGTGGGCGCGGACGGTCGGACCGCCGTCGTGCGTCTGCTGCTGCAACCGCGCGCCGCCGCCGGCGCCGGTGAACTGGTGATAGACCGGATCGAGGAAACCACGCTGCTGGCGGAGGCCTCACAAGCCCCGTGGCCCCGGTCGGTGACTGTCCGCGCCGGCGGTGCCCCGGCCCAAGTGCGCCTCGGCATCAGGCCCTCCCGCTGCGATCCCCATGCAGTGGCCGAAGACAAGGTGGGCACACTCCTGCCCCTGCAGGTCAGGGTGGCGGGCCGCGAGGGAATTGTGAAGATCGACGCCGGCAGCCAACTTCGCGCCCGCATCTACGACTTTGTTACAAAGGCGTGCGGGCGCCAGTAGTGTGGGGGCATGCCCTATGACGCCAGGCCCACTGACTACAGCGCCGCCCGGATAAGCGAGACCGTCCAGGAGATCCTGAGCGCCGGCATCCTCCCGCCGATTGTCCAGGCCGGACACCCGGTGCTCCGGCACGTGGCGGCGCCGTACGATGGCCAGTTGACTGATGCCGACCTCGGCCACCTCATAGACCTCATGCGCAGCGTGATGCACAAGGCCCCAGGCGTGGGCCTGGCGGCCCCGCAGCTGGGGATTCCGCTGCAGATCGCTGTCCTGGAGGACCAGTTCGACGTCGATCCCGACGTCGCTGCCGTCCGCGGGCGGGAAGCGCTGCCGTTCTTTGCCATGCTGAACCCGGGCTATCGTCCCCTGGGCGCGAAGTCCGCGGCGTTCTACGAAGGCTGCCTCTCCATTGGCGGCCTGCAGGCGGCGGTCGTGCGGCCGGAATCAGTCCAGCTCGATTTCACGGCGCCGGACGGCACGAAACTCCAGCAGACTTTCTCCGGCTGGCAGGCCCGGATTGTCCAGCATGAAACCGACCACCTCCAAGGGATCCTCTTCCTGGACCGGGCCGAGCTGCGCTCCATCAGCAACAATGCCGAATACTCCGCCCGCTGGGCCCAGCCGGACATCAGCCGCGCCCGGCAGGAACTCGGGTTCCTGCCGGACCCGGCCGCGGACTAAGCCTGCGAGCCAGGGCTAGGGCTGCGGCGCCGGATTCGATGCGGACGGCAGGTAGCGGGCCCACCACTTCAGGATTTCATCGAACCGCTGCTTCCGGTGGTGCGGGGTGCCGGAGCGGGACAGCTCATGGTTCTCGCCGGGGAAGACCAGGAATCCGGTCTCGACCCCCTGTTGCTTGAGGGCGGTGAAGTACCGCTGGCCCTGCTCCACGGGACACCGGAGGTCCTCCTCGCTGTGGATCACCAGCGACGGCGTCCTTACGTGCTGCACGCGGGCCATGGGACTCTGGGCCGCCATTTGCTCCGCCGCCGGGCCGGTGTATTCGCCACCGAAGAACCAGCCGATGTCGGAAGAACCGGTGAAGCTCACGGGGTCCAGGAAACCACGCTCGACTATGGCGGCCCGGAAACGGTGGTCGTGGCTGATGGTCCACGCCGTCAGGTAGCCGCCGTAGGATCCGCCCATGATGCCGACATTGGCGGAGTCCAGATCCTCGAACTTCCCCACTGCCCCGTCCAGGAACGCCAGGACGTCCTGCATGTCCACGGTTCCCATCCGCTCCTTGATGGACCGGCCATGTGCCTGGCCGTAACCGGCAGAACCCCGCGGATTGCACATGAGCACGGCGTAACCGGCCCCGGCATAGACTTGCGCTTCGTCGAACAACGCCACTCCGAACTGGGCAAACGGGCCGCCATGGATGTTCAGCAGCACCGGGTGCGGGCCAGGGCCCGCCGGCTTCACGAGCCAGCCATGGACCGGGTACCCGTCCGCCGAGGGCAAAGTCAGTTCCTGCGGCTCGCTGATCCCCGCCACGCTCCGCAGCTGGGCGGAAAAGTCCGTCAGGCGGCGCACCTGCCCGCCGTCGAGCACGGCAACATCACCGGCCGTCGTCGAATCGCTGAAACTCACCACGAGCGTTCCGCCACCCTCCGCGGCGCCGGTCACCACCCGATTGCCTTCCAGGAGGATGGTGTGGCCGCCCGTCGCAACGAATTCGTGCAGCTCCACGGTTCCCCGCGCATTGTTCAGCACCAGGGCGCCGGCGCCGCCGCGCAGCTCCAGCCGGCCGCCGCCGGACAGGTCCAGCGCCTCGGCATCGCTGAGCGCCGTGGCGTGTCCGCCGGCGGCAGGCATCGCATAGAGGACGGTGTTCCTGGCCACGAAGTCCAGACCGGATGCGCCCAGATCCTGGGCCAGGAAGAAGAGCCACAGCCCATCGGCGGATTGGCGCACGGCGCTGATGCTCTGCCGTCCGGCGTTGGCCGGCACCACAGCCTGCGGCTGCCCTCCGGTAACAGGCAGCGCGTAGATTCCACTGACGAGGTCAGTGTCCCGCCCATCGTGCAGGGCGGCGGTGAAGAAGATGGTGCCGCCGTCGGCGCTGAAGCCGGCGCCGTTGTGGTCCGCTGGTGCGGTGGTGAGTTGTTTGGCGGCCGGCAGCAGCCCGGCAGCATTCTCCGCGGGATCGGCCGCGGTGCCGAGGGCCTTCAGGGCGCGTCCGGCCGGCGCCACTTTCGGTTCGGCGTCAAGCTGCGGCACCTCGAGGATGAACAGCTGAAGCGGCTTGTCAGCGGTGTAGCCAACACCGTTCATCCGGTACTGGAAATCCGTGATCAGCCGGGCGTCCTCGCTGCCCGCACTCACGCCGTCGACGCTGCCATACCGGCCCTCGTCAGGCGTCCTGGCGCTGAAGAGAATGCTGCGGGAATCAGGCGACCACGTGAAGGAGCTGACCCCCAGTGGGGCCGCCGTCAACAGCTGGGGTTCGCCGCCGGCGGCTTCCACCACGAACAGCTGCGGCTTTCCGTCCGCTGCCGCACGCAGGAACCCAAGGGCACGGCCGTCAGGTGAAAAGTCCGGTGCTGTGTCACGGAAGCCCCGGGTCAGCCTGCGTGGCCTCTGGTCAGGGTCGTTGAAGTCCGGGTGGGTCAGGTCCTGGCCCAGGGGCACGGTCCACAGCTGGCCCACGTAGGCATCGGCATCGAAGTCCGGGCGGAGCACGGAGACCACGGCGCGGGAACCGTCGGGGTGCACGGCAGGGGCGGACACGGAATTGAGCAGCGGAAGATGTTCAGATTTCACGATTGCGAGCCTAGCCCGTGGCGTGCCCGCTGTGAAACACCTCACGTTGCGCCGGTGCGGCGAGGCACGCCGCGGCGTGCCCGGTGCCCGGCGCCCCTGTAGCCAATGTCCCGTCCGCGCGGCGGGCCGGGGTCCGCGCATAGGATGAAAGCTATGCCCGCCGCCGATCTCCCCCTCCTGTGCCCGGTGTGCCGCCAGGGCCTCCGTTTCACTGGCTGCGCCCGCACCCTGGTGTGCGGGGCCGGCCACAGCTTTGACGCGGCCAGACAGGGCTACTTCAACTTCCTGGTGGGCAAGGGGACGGTTTTTGAAGCCGACAGCGCAGAAATGGTGGCGGCCCGCTTCGACTTCCTCTCCGCGGGGCATTACCAGCCGCTGGCCGATGCCGTGGCCGGGCTCGCCACACCGGCGCTCCGGGAGGCCCCCGCCGGCCGGCCCCTCGTGCTCGACGCCGGAACGGGCACCGGCCACTACCTCAGGGCCGTGCTGGACCGGGCCGCGGACAGTGGTCCGGCCGCGGCAATCGGCCTGGACATTTCCAAGTTCGCCCTGCGTCGCGCAGCCAGGCTGAACCCCGAGGCTTTGAACGTCGTCGGGGACGTCTGGCAGCCGTTGCCGGTCGCGGAGAACGCCGTCGACGTCGTCACCGTGGTCTTTGCGCCGCGCAACGCGCCCGAGTTCGCCCGGGTCCTCCGCCCCGGCGGCCGCCTTGTCGTGGTCACACCGCGGCCCGGCCACCTGGCGGAGGTTGCCGGGCCGGCCGGGATGCTGGGGATCGAGCCGGCCAAAGACGAGCGGCTCGCCGCGTCCCTGGGCCAGCACTTCGCGCCCGTCGCAGCATCTGATCTGGACCTGGCATTGACCCTTGGCCCGCGCGACGTCGCCAACCTGGCCTACATGGGACCGGCCGGCCACCACCTGGACCGAGCCGCACTGGTAGCCCTCGAGGCCGCGCTTCCGGAGCGGACCTCCGTCTCGGCCCGCTTCCGGATCAGCGTCTTTCAACCCATCCGCTGACCATTCCCGCTCCCGCCGCTTCGCGGGTGCCGTCAGGTACGCCCTGAAACCAGCCCCGGGAGGGGGCGGGGGCGGAAGGCCAGGCCGGGGAATCGACCCGCGAAATAACGACTTGGCCACTTTGGCCATCAATTCCCTACCGCCGGTCCCAGCTATTGCCTTTCCGCTTAGGATGGAATCACAGTTACTGGGGACCTGTGCCTGCAGCTCCCGGAACTCTAGGGGGAATTGATGTCTGAATGGCTGATCGAGAATTGGTGGGCGTTGTGGCTCACGCTCTTTCTCCTGTTTGCCGTGGTCGAGATGATCACACTCGATCTGTTCTTCATCATGCTCGGCGGCGGCGCCCTCGCCGGGCTTGTGGCGGACTTCGCCGGCGCCGATCCGTGGCTGCAGATCATCGCCTTCTGCGTCGTGTCCCTGCTCATGATCGGCTTCGTCCGGCCGGTGGCCCTCAAGCATCTCCACCGGGGACCGGCGGATCAGCGCACCAACATTGAACGCCTCATCGGCGAATCCGCCGTCGTCATGGAGGCTGTGAGCGAAAACGGCGGGCTCGTCAAGATTGGCGGGGACGTCTGGAGTGCGCGGTCCGAATCGGGAGTGCTGGCGCCCGGACAGCAGGCTGTGGTCAGTGCCATCGAAGGGGCCACCGCGATCGTGGCTCCGCAACCGGAATCCGCCGTCCAATAAAGGGCGCTGTCCGGCGGGCACTGCTGTCCGGCCGGTGCGGCGCTGCCGGCGCGAGACTAAAACAAAACAACTGGGGAATAGGTGATGTATGAATATCGCAGTCGCAATTGTGCTGCTGGTACTAATTGTGTTTGTAATTATTGTGCTGGTCCGGTCGGTCCGGATCATTCCACAGGCCCGTGCCGGCGTCGTTGAACGGCTGGGTAAATACCAACGCACCCTGAATCCCGGACTTACCCTGCTGATCCCGTTTGTGGACCGCCTGCTGCCATTGCTCGACCTGCGGGAGCAGGTGGTGTCCTTCCCGCCGCAGCCGGTCATCACCGAGGACAACCTGGTGGTCTCGATCGACACTGTGGTCTATTTCCAGGTCACGGACGCCCGGGCCGCCACCTACGAAATCGCCAACTACATCCAGGCAGTGGAACAGCTGACCACCACCACTCTGCGCAACGTGGTTGGCGGCCTCAACCTGGAGGAAGCGCTGACCTCGCGCGACCAGATCAACGGCCAGCTCCGCGGCGTCCTGGACGAGGCGACCGGTCGCTGGGGCATCCGGGTCTCCCGGGTCGAGCTCAAGGCGATCGATCCGCCCCACTCGATCCAGGACTCGATGGAAAAGCAGATGCGGGCCGAACGTGACCGCCGCGCCGCCATCCTGACGGCCGAGGGCACCAAGCAGTCCGCGATCCTCACCGCGGAAGGCCAGCGCCAGTCCTCCATCCTGAAGGCCGAAGGCGACGCGAAGGCGGCCATCCTGCGGGCCGACGGCGAGGCGCAGGCCATCCAGAAGGTCTTCGACGCGATCCACAAGGGCAACCCGGACCAGAAACTGCTGGCTTACCAGTACCTCCAGACCCTCCCGAAGATTGCCGAGGGATCCTCGAACAAGCTGTGGATCATTCCCAGCGAGGTTGGCGAGGCGCTCAAGGGGATCGGCAGCGTACTGGGTGCGGGCGCGGTGCAGGAGCAGACGGCCTCAACGCCGGACGTGGCACCGTACTCACCGCCCGCCGCAGCCGACGGCCAAGGGAACCGGCCCTGATCCTGCTCCCGCACTGGGTCTCTCGGATCGGATAGTTCCGTCCTGGCCCCCGCAGACCGGCCGTTTCGGCCCGGCTGCGGGGGCCAGCCAGCTTAAGGCCGGCCCGGGCGGGTACAGGATACGCAGTTCACGCCGCGGGGCTACTCGCTTTACCGCGCCCGCAACACTCCCGTATACTTGAATATTTGTCCGGTCAGTTCAGCCGTCCGGAACAAAAACGCTCCGCACAGCGTTGATTCCAATGACGTTCCAAAGAGTTTTGTCCACTGGTGACTGTCATCTGGCCGGGCCACACCGGGCCAGGTACGGTACAGCGCGGTGCAACCAGAAGTCCGGCGCCTGACGGTCCCCGGACAACGCAGGGCTTGACCCTGCGAACCGAATAGAGGGAGAAAAGATGAGCGATCGCAGCCTGCGGGGTATGCGCCTTGGCGCACAGAGCATGGAGACCGAATCCGGCGTCGAACCGGCTCCGCGCCAGCGGGTTGAATACCGTTGCGAGGATGGCGAGCAGGTGTTCGTGACATTCTCCTCGGAAGCCGAGATCCCCCCGGTTTGGGTTTCGAAAACGGGCAAGGAGGCGTTGCTGGTGGACGGCGAACGCCCCGTCAACAGCAACGAGAAGGCAGTGCGCACGCACTGGGACATGCTGCTGGAGCGCCGCTCGCTTCCCGAACTTGAGCAGATCCTCGAAGATCGCCTCACCATCCTGCGCGAACGCCGCGGCGAACGCCGCTCGGCCTAGTCCCCCAGCGCACCGGCTACGGCAAGGGCCGGGCCCGCATCGAATGATGCGGGCCCGGCCCTTTTTTCTGTTCCTGCGTCCATGCTCTGCGCCTCCCCTGCGCCTCCTGCGGCTGCACCGTCTGGACGCGCACAGGAGCCGGGATTCTGCGTCAGCCGGGGGTGAGGACGCAGAACTCGTTGCCCTCAGAATCGGCGAGGCAGACCCAGGGCACATCGCCTTGGCCGACGTCGGCGTCAGTGGCGCCCAGAGCCCGCAGCCGGGCAACCTCCGCCGCTTGATCATCACCCGGGTATGGCATCAGGTCGAGATGGACACGGCCCCACACGGTCTGCACGCCGGGCGTGCGAAGGAACTCAAGGTACGGCCCGACACCCTGGGCCGAACGCAGCCTCGCGTAATCATCGCCCAGCTCGTGCAGGGTCCAGTCCGTCGCCCCGCCCCAAAACCCGGCCATGGCCCGCGGGTCTGCACAGCTGACCACCACCGCGGCGATCGGCCCGGTGTCCTGGTAGATCGGGCGGGGCTCCAGCACGCGGAACAGGTTGCCCTCCGGGTCGGCCAGAACCGTCCAGGGCTCAGCACCCTGGCCGACGTCGGCGGGCGTCGCACCGAGCCCCAAGAGATGAGCGACCAGCTCCGCCTGGTGGGCCGCAGAGGTGGTGGCGAGATCGAGGCGTGTCCGGTAGATCACCGTCTCGGGGTCCGGGACGGTGACGACATCGATGCAGACGGCGGCGGGGTCCGGCCAGACGAAACCCGGGGGTTCAACATTGGTCACACCGGGTCCCTCGCTGGACACGCCCCAGCCGAGTGCCTCCGCCCAAAACCGGCCGAGCGTTGAGTCATCCCGAGCCTTGAAATTCACCTGAACAAGTCGCAGCGCCATACCGGCCGACCCTATACCCAGGCGATGCCCGGACCGGGAGACACGCCTCAGGCGTCCTGCCTGCTGTCCTGCTTGCCCCGGAGCTTGTTCCAGCGGGCCGTGAGTCCCCATTTGGTGACGTTGATCATGGCTTCGACGACGATGTTGCCGCTCATCTTCGAAGCGCCGAGCTCGCGCTCCACGAAGGTAATGGGCCGTTCCACGATGGTCAGGCCGAGCTTGGCCACGCGCCAGGCCAGATCCACCTGGAAGCCATAGCCTACCGAGTCGACCGCATCCAGGTTCAGCTTCTCCAGGGTGGTGCGCCGGAAGGCGCGGAAGCCGCCGGTGACGTCCTTGATCTTCACTCCGAGCATGATCCGCGCGTACGTGCTGCCGACGCGGCTGATGGCCTGGCGGTAGAGCGGCCAGTTGACCACACGGCCGCCGGGAACCCAGCGGGAGCCCATGGCGAGGTCCGCGCCCTGCTCCACGGCCTCAATCAGCTGCGGCAGCTGCTCGGGCTGGTGCGAGCCGTCAGCGTCCATCTCCACGAGGATGTCGTAGCCGGCGTCCAGGCCCCACTTGAAGCCCGCGATGTACGCCGCTCCCAGGCCGGCCTTTCCGGCGCGGTGCAGGACGTGGACCTGTCGGTCTTCTGCGGCCATGCGGTCCGCCAGCTGCCCCGTGCCGTCAGGGCTGTTGTCGTCGACAACCAGCACGTCGGAGGCGGGCACGGCTGTGCGCAGGCGACCGAGGGTCTTGGGCAACGATTCCAGCTCGTTATAGGTCGGGATGATGGTGAGGACACGCACAGCGAGGCCTTTCCTTGAAGGGAGCGGTCGGTGCGCCGAAAGTCAATGGTTCCGGATATTCAGGCGCAACTTCCCATTATAGGGAGTTGCGCGCCCGTGGGGCGCCCGCGAGGCGGCCGTGCGGCCGCCCGGGCAGGTCCACCCGCTTCGGGCCAGTTCCGGCAGGCCACGAATTGCGGCGCCGGAACCGTTTTCTGCTGCGAAGTAGACCCGCCCCCTGGGGGTGCCCGTGGTCATGACCAAGTAAAGCTCCCGCGGGTGCGGCAACCTGGGAAGGACCGGGGACTGCCGGAGTCTGCGCGGTACGCAACCCTCCGTTGCCCCTCAATGCTACGGGGGCGGGCCGATCTGTCAACCGAGCCGTGACCTGCCGTTTCGTCTGTCGGTGCAGGTCAGGGCGGGGTCGCGGGTGGAAATGTTTCCGCTCCGTGCGCTGGATGACGGGACGGATCAGGCGCCAGGTGGTCAGGCGTGGAGGGCGCCGCTGGCATAGAGTTCCTGGCCGTCCCGTACCGTCAGGAGGCAGGCAGGATCGCTGCCGGTGTCCAGCGCCGGCAGCAGCGGGGTGCGGGCGCGCGGGTCGGTGCTCCACGACTGCACGCGCCCGTCGGCCACCTGGACCATGAGCTCCTCAACCTCCCAGACCGCAAAGCTGGCCGGAGCGCCCGGCACCAGTTGCCCGGCCATGGGGTTGGGGTAGCGGGCTGCCCGCCAGCCGGCCCGCGTGTGGCCGAGGAACGCGGCGCGGGCGGAGATCTGTTCGGCGGGATTGGTGTGCTGCAGGCACGCTCGCACGCTGGACCACGGCCGGAGCGGCGTCACTGGGCTGTCGCTGCCGAAGCAGATCGGCACACCGGCCGCGTAGAGGCTGCCAAAGGCATTCATTCCCAGCCGGCGGGAGCCGAGGCGCTGCTGGTACAGGCGGTCCCCGCCCCCCCACAGGGCGTCGAAGACCGGCTGCGCGCTGACGCTGACCGAATAGCGGGCCAGCCGGCTGATGGCCGCGGCATCCGCGAGTTCGACGTGCTCGAACCGGTGCCCCGCGGCACGGACGCGCTGCTCCCCCACCTCAGCCGCGGCGAGGTCGAGGGCGTCGAGGGCCGCGTCCAGGCCGGCGTCGCCTATCACGTGGAAACCCGCCTGGATCCCCAGGAGGGAGCACGCCGCGAGGTGGGCGGCTGCCTCGGCCACGGAGAGGTACAGGTTGCCGCGCTCTCCGGGCGCGTCAGTGTAATCCTCCCGCAGGGCGGCGGTCCGTGAGCCGATCGAGCCGTCGATGTTCAGGTCACCGGCCAGGCCCAGTACAGGCAGGCCCAATTCGTCCAGGATGGACTGGGCATGTTCGGCGGATCCGGCGAGCTCGCCCCAGTACGGCAGGATCTCCGGCGCTGCCACGCCTTCCACCCCGGTCGGTCCACCGCCGGAGGTGCTGTTCCAGGCCACCGCGAGCCGCAGGTCCTCGATGCTTCCGATATGCGGCGCGGCCATCTCGGCGAGGGCCACGTAGCCGTTGGCCGCAGCCTCGGCGAGGGCGCGCTGCTGGTACGCGCGCAGGGCGTCCGCCGGCAGCCGGCGGGCCGCCAGGCGGGCCGCTGTGTGGGCGTCGCGTTTGACCTGGCTTCCGGCGCCGCCGCCGTCGAGCCCGTCCAGTCCGGCCGATGCGGCCAGGGAGTTCGATACCAGCGCCGAGTGGACATCCACGCGGGACAGGTAGACCTGGCGGCCGCCGGCCGCGCGTTCGATTTCGTCCCGGGAGGGCAGGGCGGGATCGGCCCAGGTGGTCTCGTCCCAGCCGTGGCCGAGGACGGGACCGTCCGCGCTGGAGGCGGAGGCGGCGGCGACGGCGTCGAGCAGTTCAGCGGAGGAGCGCACCCCGGCCAGCTGGAGGCCCTCCAGCGCGATTCCGGTTTCCGTCAGGTGGATGTGGGAGTCGACGAAGCCGGGTGCCAGGAGCGCGCCCTGCAGATCGATCACCTCCATGGAGGAATCGGCGATGGACGTGGCGGCCTGCTCGGAACCGACCCAGGCGACGGTGTCGCCGTCAACCAGCATCGCAGTCGCAAAGGGATCGGCAGCTGTGTAGACCGAGCCGTTGCGGTACAGCGTGACGTTGCGGGGGGCTGGGGCGGCCGGCGAATCGGTCATGGGGCGGGAACTCCTTGTTGCTGGGGCCGGCCGAGCGCCGACGGGTTCGAAAATCTGGGAGGCCGCGGCAGCGGCCCAGCGAGTGGTGCAGGGAGCGGGCCGGTCCGGCCCGCGCCCTAGGCCACGGAGGAATAGGCGACGACGCCGCGTTTGACGAGTTTGATGGCCTCCGCGCACAGCCGCGCAATCCGGGGGTCGAGGTTCGGGATGTCGGCGAGCTGGTCCAGGAGGTCGATCACCTGTTTGACCCAGCGGACAAAGTCGCCCGCGGCCAGGTCGGTGCCGCTCAGCACGTCCTGGAGGTGCCGGCCCTTGGCCCATTTGAAGATCGGCCAGACGAGGCCGAGCTCGGGCTCGCCAGTGAGGGGCAGCTTGTTGGCTTCCTCGACGTCCTCCAGCGCGGACCATTCGCGGACCACGGTGTCTACCGCGGATTCCAGGGACACGCTCGGCATCTTGGGCCGCAGGCCGCGGTCCTCACGCTTGGCCTGGTAGACGAGCACACTGGCTAGCGCGGCGATCTCGGCGGCGTCGAGGTCGTTGAAGGCCCCCATCCGCAGCGACTGCGAAATCAGCAGGTCCTTTTCGCCGTAGATCCGCCGCAGGCGTTGCCCGTCCGGGCTGATGGACAGCGCGCCGGTGTCCGAGGTTTCCAGGTAGCCGTAGCCCGTCAGGACGCCGCACACACGGTCGAACGTCTTGGCGATGGTGTTGGTCCGGCCCTGGATCTGGCGGATGAGCCCGTCCGTTTCCTGGCGGAGTTTCCACCAGCGTTCGGACCACCGGGCATGGTCCTCGCGTTCGCTGCAGCCGTGGCAGGGGTGGGCGCGCAGTTCCCGGCGCAGCTCGGCGATCCGCTTCTCCTGGTTGGGCGCAGCGGAGGCCCGGCCGAAGTCGTCGTCGCGGCGCGGCGGCGCCGGCGGCCGGTGCTCGCGGATGGCGTTGCGCACCGAGGAGGCCAAGTCGCGGCGGGATTTGGGAACCTTGGCGTTGAAGGTCTTGGGAATCCTGATCCGCGTGATCGGCGACAACGGACCCTCGACGTCGTGCAGGCCAATCCGGCGGAGCTGGTTGTCCAGCGTCATGACGGCGGGGCGGGGCTCGCGGGATTCGTGGTCGGAGCTGAGCACCACCGCGAGCCCGGGCGACTTCCCGGCCGGAACATCCACCACGTCGCCCGGAAGCAGCCTGCTCAGGGAGTCCTCGGTCAAGGACTTCCTGGCCCGGGACGTGCTCCGGGAAGCCATGGTTTCGGCATCGCCCAGGGCCCGCCGCAGCCTCGCGTATTCGGTGAAGTCGCCCAGGTGGCAGGTCATGGCCTTGCTGAACCCGGCAATGGATTCTTCCCGGCTCCTGACCTGCCGGGCCAGTCCCACCACGGATCGGTCCGCCTGGAACTGGGCAAAGGATGATTCGAGGATCTCCCGGGCGCGCGGCCGGCCGAACTGCGCCAAAAGGTTGATCGACATGTTGTACGTGGGCCGGAAGCTGGAGTTCAGCGGGTAGGTCCGGCGTGAGGCCAGGCCGGCGACGGCGGCCGGATCCGTTCCGGGCTGCCACAGCACGACGGCGTGGCCCTCGACGTCGATGCCGCGGCGGCCGGCGCGGCCCGTCAGCTGGGTGTACTCCCCCGCCGTGATGTTGACATGGGCCTCGCCATTGAACTTGTCCAGCTTTTCGAGCACGACGCAGCGGGCCGGCATATTCACGCCCAGGGCCAGTGTTTCGGTGGCGAAGACGGCCTTGACCAGCCCGTCGACGAACAGCTTCTCCACAACCTCCTTGAAGGTCGGCAGCATGCCGGCGTGGTGCGCGGCGAGCCCGCGGAGCAGGCCGTCCCGCCAGCTCCAGAAGCCGAGCACATCGAGGTCATCCGAGGGGATGTCCTGGGCCGCCTCGTCGACGCGCCGGGCGATGATCTGCTGTTCGGCTTCGCTGGTCAGCCAGAGTCCGGCCGCGACGCACTGGGCCACGGCGGCATCGCAGCCGGCGCGCGAGAAGATGAAGGTGATGGCAGGCAGGAGGTCCTGCCGGTCCAGGCTGGCGATGACCTGCGGCCGGCTGGCCTTCCGCACCGGGCTGCGCTGTGCGCCCTGCGGTTCGTCCCGCTGGCTGCGTTGCTGCCGGCGCTGGTTCCGGCCGCCGTGGCCGAAGCGGCCACGGAAATTCATCTGGCTCTCGGCCCGGGCCATGGACAGCAGTTCCGGGTTGACCTCGAAGCCGGCCCGCCCGGGCGCTTCCGAGGTGACGGCGGCCGCCGGGCCCCCGACAACAGCCTCGGCTACGGCGTCGGCGGACGCCTCACTGGCAGTTGTCTCACTGGCAGTTGCCCCCCTGGCACTTGTCCCACTGGCAGTTGCCCCACCAGGCAGGGCGATCTCGTCAAAGCTCGTGTCACCGGCAAACAGGTCCACGATCTTCCGGCCCACCATGACGTGCTGCCACAGCGGCACCGGGCGGTGCTCGGAGACGATCACATCGGTCTGCCCGCGGACGGTGTCGAGCCACGCACCGAACTCCTCGGCGTTGGAGACCGTGGCACTCAGTGACGCCACCTGGACCTCGCTGGGCAGATGGATAATGACTTCCTCCCACACAGCGCCGCGGAAGCGGTCGGCGAGGTAGTGGACTTCGTCCATGACCACGAAGCCGAGATCATCCAGGGTGTCCGAATCCGCGTAGAGCATGTTGCGGAGCACTTCGGTGGTCATCACCACCACCGGGGCGTCGCCGTTGATGCTGGTATCTCCGGTGAGCAGGCCCACCTGGGCGGCGCCGTACTTGGCGGCCAGTTCAGAGTACTTCTGGTTGCTCAGGGCTTTGATGGGGGTGGTGTAAAACGCCTTGAGCCCACGCTGGAGGGCCAGATATATGGCGAACTCCCCCACAATTGTCTTCCCGGCGCCGGTGGGGGCTGCCACCAGCACGCCACGGCCGGCCTGCAGGGACAGGCATGCTTCGCGCTGGAAGTCATCGAGTTCAAATTCGAGCGAGCGGATGAACCCGCCCAGATAGGTCTTGGCTTCAGCAGCCCGCTCGACGCTGGCGCGGTAACGTTCGGACGGTGATTCCGGCCCGGGGTGTGAGGACATGTTTCCAGCCTAGTGCGCGAAAGGCTAGAGATTCTCCAGCTCGGAGCTGGGGGTGGCGTGGTCGGCGGTGGCTTCGGTCTCGGCGTCGCGTTTGACGGCGCGCCGCTCGCGCCGGCGGTCGTTGAGCAGGCACAGCCCGATCGCGGCGAAGAACAGCGCCAGCATGGGGCCGGCCAGGTAGAACATGCTCATGGCGTCGGCGCCGGGAGCGGCCATCGCGGCGAACAGGCAGACCAGGAAGACTGTGATCCGCCAGCTCTTGAGCAGCTGCTGGCCCTTGATGAGCCCGGCCAGGTTCAGCCCGAACAGAACCACCGGGAGGAGGAAGGCGATGCCGAAGGCGAGCAGCAGCCGCAGCACGAAGGACAGGTACACCTGGGCGCTGATGAAGTTGGAGCCGCCAGACGGCGTGAAGTCGGTCAGGACACGGACCGCGTTGGGCAGCACGAGCCATGCCAGCAGGACGCCGCCGACGAAGAGCGGCACAGCCGCCGCCACGAAGGACAGGGCCAGGCGGCGTTCCTTCTTGTGCAGCCCCGGCACGATGAAGGCCCAGAGCTGGTAGAGCCAGACGGGGCTGGCGATAATCAGGCCCAGGAACACGGAGACCTGAATCATGAGGTCGAACGAGCTCGCGACGCCGTCGAAATTCAGGGTCGCCTGGCGGCCTTCGTGTTCATTCAGGTCGCGGATCGGCTTGATCAGCGCCGCCAGCATTGGCTGGTAGACAAGGAAACCCACTACCGTCCCAAGGACGACGGCGATTGCCGCCTTGAAGAGCCGGTTGCGCAGCTCTTTGAGGTGGTCGAGGAGCGCCATCCTCCCCTCGGGGTTCGATCGACGGCTCATGGTTACTGCCATGCGGTCTTAGGCGCGGGTCGACGGCGGAACGTCGGTTCCGTCGCCCGTGCGGCTTTCCGGTGCGCCGGCCTGCGGGTGGTTGATGACCCGTCCTTCAACCGGCTCGGAGCCATCCTTGGCATCGGTGGTGCCGTCCTTCTTCATTTCCCGGACTTCCGACTTGAAAATGCGCATCGACTGGCCCAGGCTGCGGGCCATGCCCGGCAGCTTCGGCGCAGCGAACAGCACCAGTGCCAGAACGATGATGATGATGAGATGCCAGCCTTCAAGCCTCATGTCAAGAGGTCCTTTCGTTTGAATACATCCTATGTCTAACGCGTTTCGATGTCGCGCAGTGCCTGGGGTTGCCCGCGGTCCTTCTTGCGTTGGATGCGGCGCAGCCGGCGGGCGTTTTGCCGGGCGAGCTTGGATGCGTGGTAATCATGTCGCATCCGCGCGGGCGAGGCAAAAATGGCGTCGCCGGGCGCCGGCCGAAGGGATTCGTCCGCGCTGACCGGGTCACCAACGCCGGCCGCTGTCGAACCGGCCGCTGTAACGGTGCCGGTCCCCGCTGGTGCAGGCAGGGTGGAAAAGCGGTCCGCGGCTTCACCCAATTCGGTGAGCGTCGTCGTGGCCTGCCGGAACAGCCGGAAGCCGAGCACGCCGAAGAACAACAGCGACAACGCGACAAGCGCTATCCAAATAACGATCCAGGACCACCAAGGCATGCTGATCAGTCTATCGGGCGATCCGGGAAGGCTTCGTATTGCGTCAGGGCCGCGGCGAGCCACTCCCGCGACGCGGCCGCGAGGGCCTCTGGCTGTAGGATCCGGACCATCCCGCCGTGCTGGGCCACGAACATCGGCAGCCAGTCCGTGCTGCCAAACCGGATTTCGGCGAGCATTCCGCCGCCAGGCAGGGCCGCGGTCCGCTCGGCGTAATAGTCGTCAGCGAGGCCGGTGCCGCGGGGTGCGAGTTCCACCACGACCACCGTGTCGTCGTCGTTCGGGGTGAACAGTTTCACCGGAAAGCTGTCCGCCGGCTTTGCCGTCGCGGCCGCCCGCCGGCCGTTGGGCTCAAGGGCTTCGATCCTGTCCAGCCGGAAGTTGCGGAGGCCCTGGGCGGAGTGGCAGTACGCCTCGAGGTACCACGTGTTGTCCAGCGAATAGAGCCGCAGGGGGTCCACGTCGCGTTCGGACACGGCGTCGCGCTGCGCCGAGAAGTACTTCAGGTGCAGCTGCGCGCCGGATTCGAGGGCGGCGCGGGCGGTGTCGAGGACGGCGGAATTGCCGGGGGCCACCTCGGGGCCGGAGAGCGCCGCCGCTTTGACGCCTTCCTCCCCCGCCGCGGCCATGAGTTTGAGCGTCACCGATTCCAGGGCGCCGCCTTCGGCGAGTTCGGGCAGGCTGTTGAGGGTCTCCAGGCCGGTCAGGAGCGCACAGGCCTCGTCCACGGTGAACCGTACGGGGCGGGTCAGGTCCAGGGCCTGGGTGATGAATACGTGGTCATCGTCCCACTGGATGTCCAGCAGATCGTCGGGGTACCCCTCCGGCAGGCCCGAGCAGATCAGGATCCGCAGGTCGTCCTCGAGTGCCTTGCGGGTGATGCCAAACCTGGCGGCGACCTCGCTGATGTGCAGTCCCTGGTTGTGGACAAGGAACGGGACGAGTTGCAGCATCCGCTTGAGCTGGTCCTCCGAGGTTCGTTTCCGGGTACGGCCGGCGCGGCCCGCCGCCGGGAAGGCCACATCCGGCAGGGGCCTGTCGGCGAACTCGGCGGCTGCCGTGAGGCGGCGGTGGACGGCGCCGGCGAGTTCGGGGGGTGAAATCACGGTGACGCGGGGACCGTAGGAGGCCAGCTCCTCGCCCAGGGTCTCGGCATCGCGGAAGGGCACCGCGAGGCGGTCCGTCCCGGCCGAATGCCCCGGTGTTCGGGCTTCCGGCGCTGCGGCTTCCGGCGCTGCGTCCGGAAGCGGCTGGGCGCGTTTGCGGAGGCCCAGGAGCCGCCCGTGTTCGACGTCGACCACGGCGCTCTGCACCGGCAGCTCGGCCAGGCCGGCCAGCTCGGCGCGGACGTTGAACCCGGCCGGCGGCGTGAAGCTCTCCTTCTCCAGGACGGTCACGGCGGACGTCAGGCGGGACAGGCGGAAGAACCGTTTGTCCCCCCGGCCCCGGTCGTGGCCGACGAGGTACCACTGGCCGAAGCGGCTGCCCAGGCCCCAGGGCTCCACCAGGCGTTCCTGCTCCTGGCCGGTGCTGCCGGCGAGGTAGCTGAACCGGACCGGGTGCTGGGCGTGTGTCGCGGCGACCAGGTCCTCGAAGGCCTGGCCGGCGGGGCGGATGCGCGGCTGGACGCCGGTGGGGAGTTCGGCGTCGACCAGGCCGCCGGCGGCCTGCAGCTTCCGGACCGCGTCGACGGCGGCGGAGCCGAGGGCGGCGTGCTCCCAGAGCTGGGCCGCGAGAATCAGGACCGTGCACTCTTCGGGGGTGAGGCTGACGTCGGGCAGCCGGTTCGATTCCTTGCCGATCCGGTAGCGGGTGGTTGCCGGGTCGTCGGAGCCCCAGCCCGTGTCCGTCACGGCCTCGACGTCGAAGCCAAACTGGCGCAGCTCGCCCTTGTCGCGTTCGAACATGCGGCCGAAGGCGACGTCACTGCTCGTGGTGTCGTGGTAGACCTTTTCGCGCAGCTCGCTGCGGCGCAGGCCGTACTTGGTGTTGAGCAGGGCGATGAGCAGGTTCAGGAGGCGTTCTGTACGTGAGGCGGACACCCCGCAAGGGTACTAAAGCCGGTCGCGGAAAATGACGAAAGCGCGGCAACAGCCGGAAGAACTTTTCCGATTGTTACCGCGCTTCGTTCCCCGGGGGGCGGGAGGGGACTAGCGGACGGCGACGAGGTCCACGACGAAGATCAGGGCCTCGTTGGGGCCGATCGCCCCGCCGGCGCCACGGGAACCGTAGGCAAGCTCGGACGGGATCTCGAGCCGGCGGCGGCCGCCGACCTTCATGCCCAGCAGGCCCTGGTCCCAGCCCTGGATGACCTGGCCGACGCCGACCCTGAAGTCCAGCGGCGCGCCGCGGCCCCAGGAGGCGTCGAATTCTTCACCGGTGGACCAGGCGACGCCCACGTAGTGGGTGGATACGGTGTCGCCGGCTTTGGCCTCGGCGCCGTCCCCTTCGATCAGGTCGGTGATGACCAGTTCGGTGGGGACGTCTCCTACGGGGAAGTCAATTTCCGGCTTCTCGCGGTCGAGGTTGCGCTGTCCAAATGACATGGTTACTCCTTTGAGGTGACGTGTAGTGGTGGCAGTTGTAGCGGTGGATTACTTGACGCCGAGGATATCGACGACGAAGACGAGGTCGCCCTTCGCGTCGCCCTGGCCCTGATCTCCGTAGGCGAGGTCCTTCGGGACGACCAGGAGGACGCGGGAGCCGACCGTCTTGCCGGTCAGGCCCTGGGTCCAGCCCTTGATGACGCCGGTCAGCGGGAAGGTGGCCTTCTTGCCACTCTCGAAGCTGGAGTCGAAGACCTTGCCGGTGGCGAGGGCGACGCCGACGTAGTTGACGGTGATCGTGTCGGTCTCCTTGAGGGCCTGGCCCTTGCCGGTGATGAGGTCCTGGGAGACCAGCGCGGTCGGAGCCTTGACGCCGGCGACCGAGATCTCCGGAACGCCCTTGTCGTTTTCCTTGACGGTCGGCAGTCCGGCCGGCGGGGTGACGGCGTCGCCTTCGGGCTTGTCCAGGACCGGCGGTGCGTCCTTGGCGGAGAGCACCTTGACGATCAGGAGCTGCGTCGGCTTGGCCTCGGCACCCTCGGCTGCGGCCTGGCCGGGAACGGCCAGGGCGAGGTGCGAGCCGATCTTGGCGCCCACGAACGCGTTGTAGATGACGGGGCTGCTGCCCTTGAGCTCGTCGTTCAGTTCCAGCGGCTCGGGATCGTTAGGGAACGTGTCCTCGAGGGTGGAGCCGTCCTTGCCGTTGAACGCCACGATCGAAATGTCGGCGATCTGGTTGGCCTTGACCCGGTCGCCACTGCCCTCGGTGACCACCTTGACAGTGGGTTCCTTGACGTCGAGCGGCTTGGTGAAGTCGACACCGGGGGCCTTCTTGTCACCGTTCTCAGTCAATTTGACCGAGTCCAGCTTGGCGGTCTCACCGGCGGACTGGCTGGTGGGTTCCGGAGCCGGAGGCGCTTCGTTGCCGCCGCAGGCGGTCAGCAGCAGCAGTCCGGGAAGAAGAATTGCTAGTAGTCGGCGCAATTGGAAACTTTCGTCGAGGCAGGGTGGACTCAGTGCCGTTCGGTTTCCCGTGGCAAAGAAAGCGGCGGCCGCAGGGCGGCCCTACCCCAGAATAACGTGCGAAGCTGGGTATCAGCCCATCGAGTCCAGCAGCGCATCCACCCGGTCGTCCACGCTCCGGAAGGGATCCTTGCACAGGATGGTCTGGTGGGCGCGGTCGTTCAGCTTCAGATGGACCCAGTCCACGGTGTAGTCGCGGCCGAGTTCCTGGGCGCGCCGGACGAAGTCGCCGCGGAGTTTGGCGCGCGTGGTCTGCGGCGGGGCATCCACCGCGTCCTTGACCGCGGTGTCGTCCACCACCCGGCGCACGGCCCCGCGGGCCTGGAGCAGGTAGAAGAGCCCGCGGCCACGGGAAATGTCGTGGTAGGTCAGGTCCAGCTGCGCAATCCTGGGAGCGTCAAGGCCCAGCCCGTGCCGTTCCCGGTAGTTGTCCATGAGCTTTTTCTTGATGGCCCAGTCCACTTCGGTATCGATCGTGCTCGTGTCGCCGCTTTCGATGGCGTCCAGCGTGCGCTCCCAGAGGTCCAGGATCAGCGGCACGTGGGGGTTGTGCGCGCCGTGTTCGGCCACGAACGCGGTCACCTTGCCCAGGTATTCGCGCTGGATTTCCAGGGCCGTGAGCTGCCGGCCGTTGGCGAGCCGGACCAGTGCCCGGCCGCTGAGGTCGTGGGAGATTTCCCGGATGCTGCGGATCGGGTTCTCCATCCGCATGTCGCGCATGATCACCCCTGCCTCGATCATCCGCAGGATCAGGTCCACCGTGCCGATTTTGAGCAGCGCCGTCGTTTCGGACATGTTGGAGTCGCCCACGATCACGTGCAGGCGCCGGTAGAACTCGGCGTCCGCGTGCGGCTCGTCCCGGGTGTTGATGATGGGCCTGGAGCGGGTGGTGGCGGAGGAGACGCCTTCCCAGATGTGGTCGGCCCGCTGGGAGAACGCGAAGGTCGCCCCGTGCGGGGTCTTGAGGATCTTGCCGGCCCCGGCGATCAGCTGGCGGGTCACGAGGAACGGGATGAGGATTTCCGCGAGCCGGGAAAATTCCCCGCGCCGCGGGATGAGGTAGTTTTCGTGGCTGCCGTAGGAGTTCCCGGCCGAATCCGTGTTGTTCTTGAACAGGTATACGGTGCCGTTGAATCCCTCCGCCGCCAGCCGTTCCTGGGCTTCGTCCACGAGGTCGCACAGGATCAGTTCCCCGGCACGGTCATGGGCGATCAGCTGGGCGAGGTCGTCGCACTCGGCGGTGGCGTATTCCGGGTGCGACCCGACGTCCAGGTAAAGGCGCGAGCCGTTGGTCAGGAAGACGTTGGAGGACCGTCCCCAGCTGACCACCTTGCGGAAGAGGTAGCGGGCTACTTCCTCCGGTGCCAGCGGCCGGGACTCCGGGCTTGAATAGGAAATTCCGAATTCGGTTTCGATGCCGAATATGCGCTTGTCCATCTCACTTCTCCTCAGCCAGCAATGCCACGATGTCCGGGTCCTCAAGCCGGCGGAACGCCCGGCGGGTGCCGCGGCCGCTTTCCGATCCCCGGTCCAGTACCGCAACTTCCAGTGCGGATACGGGCAGGGTGGTGGTTTCCTTGTCCGCCACGAGCCCGGCGAGGGCCAGCCGGATGGCGCCCGCGAAGTCGAGTTCGCCCTGCCAGCCCGCCGCGACAGCCTCGGAGACCTTGTCCGCCTGGCCGCCCATCACAATAAAGCCGTGCTCGTCGGCGATGGACCCGTCAAAGGTCAGCCGGTACAGATGGTCCGCCTCCTGGGCCTGACCGACTTCGGCCACGGCCAGTTCGACCTCGAAGGGTTTCTGTTCGGCCGTAAACACCGCGCCGAGGCTCTGTGCGTACACACTGGCGAGGCCGCGGGCCGTGACGTCCTCGCGGTCGTAGGAATAGCCCCGGACATCGGCATACCGCACCCCGGCTTGCCGCAGGCTCTCAAACTCGTTGTACTTCCCGACGGCCGCGAACGCGATTTTGTCGTAGATCTCGCCGATCTTGTGCAGCGACGGGGACGCGTTCTCCGCCACGAGGGCAATCCCGTCCCGGCAACTGATGACCACCACCGAACGTCCGCGGGCGATGCCCTTCCGTGCGAAGTCCGCACGGTCCTTCATCAGTTGTTCGGGAGATACATAGAACTGCTGGGTCATCTCAGGCCTCCCGCTGGGCGACGGTGCGGGATTCGATGACGCGGCCGGCCACGGCGGCAAGGTCGCGGTCCGGTACCCGGAAGGCGCCTGTCCGGTTCACGATGTACACCACTGGCCATAGCTGCCGGACGGGGTCCGGGCCGCCGGTGGCGGAGTCGTCGTCGGCGGCGTCGTACAGGGCCTCGACGGCGACCGCCACGGCGTCCTGCTCCGAGAGGCCGGGACGCCAGAGTTTCTTCAGCGCGCCGCGGGCGAACATCGAGCCGGATCCCACCGCGTGGTGCTCCTGTTCCTCGTAGCGGCCGCCGGTGACGTCGTAGGAGAAGAGCCGGCCGAAACCTGCGGGCCGGTCGAATCCTGCGAACAGGGGCACGACGGCGAGGCCCTGCATGGCCATGGGCAGGTTGCCGCGGACCATGGCGCCGAGCCGGTTCGCCTTGCCGTCCAGGCTCAGGAGCGTGCCCTCGATCTTCTCGTAGTGTTCGAGTTCAACCTGGAACAGCCTGGTGATGTCCAGGGCGATGCCGGCGGTCCCGGCAATGCCCAGCACTGAATACTGGTCGGCGGGAAAGACCTTCTCGATGTGCCGGCTCGCGATCACGTTGCCCATGGTGGCGCGGCGGTCCCCGGCCATCAGCACTCCCCCGGCATAGGTCATCGCCACGATCGTCGTCCCGTGCGGGGCCTGCAGCGGTGCTCCCGGCTGGCCGGCGTGCCCGCCGGCAGGCAACTGGTTGAAAGGCACTTGGCCGAAGGGCATCAAATCGGGCCGTTCGCGCTGCAGATGCTCGGTGAATGAGGACGTCGCGTTGGCTGCTACTCGGTTGGCTGTTGTTTCCTGCACTAACGCTCTCCCTCAACGTGGTGGATCAACGACTCTTCCGGCCCTTAGCCCCTACCGCCGCCCTCATCCGGCGGCCGGCGGCGCTCCTACTGGCCGCCCTTTTGGACGAATGCGCGGACGAATTCCTCGGCGTTGGACTCCAGCACGCCGTCGATCTCATCGAGGAGATCATCGACGCCCTGGGTGGCTGCCGACGCCTGGGCGTCCGCCGGGGCCGGCGGCGCGGCGGGGACGTCCTCGTCAACCTCGGTGTCCCGCGACTGCGGCTGCTGCTGCTCCTGGCCTGCCATTGTTTTCTCCTTCATGTCCGTCCCTTTTCTCCTAAGGGACATCCTGTAGCAATAGTGCCACGCCCGGGGCGCCCGCGGGGGGCTTTGTTTTCAGGAACCGGGGCTGAGCCCGAGCAGTTCCGCCAGGAACGTCCCGGCCTCCCGGTGCCTGGCAAACAGGCCGCCGGTGAGGGCTTCGGTCCCGCGCAGCGGCTCGCGGGTAGGGACCCGCTGGAGCCTGCCGCGGCCGGGGACATCGAAGATTACCGAGTCCCAGCTGGCCCCCGCGAGGTCTGCACCGAACCTGCTGACGCAGCGCCCGCGGAAGTACGCCCGCGTGTCCGACGGCGGTTCGGTCACCGCACGGGCAATCGCGGCGTCGTCGACGATTCGGTGCATCCGGTCGCGCGCCAGCAGCCGGTAGTAGAGCCCTTTTTCGGGGCGGATGTCGGCCCACTGCAGATCCACGAGGCCCAGCCGTGCGTTGTCCCAGCCCAGGCCGTCACGCTGGCGGTAGCCCTCGAGCAGGGACAGTTTGGCGAGCCACTCGACTGAGGATGCGGCCGCCGCCCGGTCACCGCCGAGTTCGCTCAGCGTGGCGGACCACCGCTCCAGGACCTCGTGGGTGTGGCCGTCACCGTCCACGGCGTCCGCGACGCCGGTGTCCTGCGCGTGCTTGGAGGCGGCCTCGAAATAGATCCACTGGAGGTCCAGGGCGCTGATCCGCCGGCCGTCGCCCAGGCGCAGCAACCCGGTGAGCGAGGTGTCGTGGCTGACGGCCTGAAGCGCGGCGACGGGCTCATGGACTTCGATCCGCGGCGCAAGCCCGGCCTCGATCAGGCTCAGGACCATCGCGGTGGTGCCGAACTTGAGGAAGTTGGAGGCCTGGCTGAGGTTGGCGTCGCCGATGATGACGTGCAGCCTGCGGTATTTGTCCGCGGTGGCGTGGGGCTCGTCCCGGGTGTTGATGATGGGGCGGCGGATGGTGGTTTCCAGGCCCACTTCGGTTTCGAAGAAGTCAGCGCGCTGGCTGATCTGGTAGCCGGCCCGGGCGCTGTCCTGCCCGAGGCCCACCCGTCCGGCACCGCAAATGATCTGCCGGGTGACGAAAAACGGTGTGAGGCCGCGCACGATTTCGCCGAAGGGCACCGAGCGGGGCATCAGGTAGTTCTCGTGCGAGCCGTAGGAGACCGATTTGTTGTCCGTGTTGTTCTTGTACAGGTTGATGGGCGGCAGTTCGGGATCCGCAGCGAGGCGCCGGACCGCGGCCAGTGCCACGAGGTCGCCGGCGGCGTCCCACGTGACGGCGGCGCGGGGGTTGGTCACCTCGGGGCTGGAATACTCCGGGTGGGCGTGGTCCACGTACAACCGTGCGCCGTTGCCCAGCACCATGTTCATCAGCAGCGTGCCGGACTCGTCCTCGCCGTCGGCCTCGAGTTCCTGCCGCCCGTAGGCGAGGGCGATCGCCTCGGCGTCGAGGACGGGAGGCTGGTCGGTGAGTTGTTCCGGGTCCGCGCTGCTACGCTCCAAGGTCCAGCCGCGGGCGTCGTGCAGCGGTTCCTCGTCCGTGTAGTCCCACCGGGTCTCGGCGCCGCCGGCGGCCCGCTGCCGGGTCACCTGCGCGTACGCCTGAATGACCCGGGCTGACATCATCGTGGCGTTGGCTCCCGGGGCCGAGGGCGCGTGGATGCCGTATTCGGTCTCCGATCCCATGACCCGCATCGCCCCGCCGACCGGCAGCCCGCCCGCGGTGTCGGCGGGCTTGCCGGGGACAACAGCCGTCACAGGTACTGGCCTGTGCTGGGCATCGTCTCGATGGACTTCCCGGGCTCCTGGCCGGCCTTGCCCTGGACGATGGTGCGGATGTACGTGATGCGCTCGCCCTTCTTGCCGGAGATGCGTGCCCAATCGTCCGGGTTGGTGGTGTTGGGCATGTCCTCGTGTTCACGGAACTCGTCCACGACCGCCCGGAGCAGGTGGTCGATCCGCAGGCCCTTCTGGCCGATGGTCAACAGGTCCTTGATGGCGTACTTCTTGGCCCGGTCCACGACGTTCTGCACCACGGCGCCGGAGTTGAAGTCCTTGAAGTAGAGCATTTCGGTGTCGCCGTTGGCGTAGGTGACCTCGAGGTATTCGTTGGACTTCTCGGTGGAGTACATCGCCTCGACGGTGCGCTGGACCATGGCGTCCACGGTCGCCTGCACGTCGCCGTTGTGCTCGCCGAGGTCGGACTCGTGGAACGGCAGGTCCGTGGTGATGTACTTGTTGAAGATGTCGGCCGCGGCCTCGGCGTCGGGGCGCTGGATCTTCACCTTCACGTCCAGGCGGCCAGGGCGCAGGATCGCCGGATCGATCATGTCTTCCCGGTTCGAGGCGCCGATCACGATCACGTTGTCCAGCCGTTCGACGCCGTCGATCTCGCTGAGGAGCTGCGGGACGATGGTGGTTTCGACGTCGGAGGAAATGCCAGTGCCACGGGTGCGGAACAGCGAGTCCATTTCGTCGAAGAACACCACCACCGGGCTGCCCTCGGACGCCTTTTCCCGGGCGCGCGCGAAGATCAGGCGGATGTGGCGTTCGGTCTCGCCGACGTACTTATCGAGCAGCTCGGGTCCCTTGATGTTCAGGAAGTAGCTCTTCATGTCCGTCTTGCCGGCGCGCTCGGCGGCCCGGGCGGCCAGCGAGTTGGCCACGGCCTTGGCGATCAGGGTCTTGCCGCAGCCGGGCGGGCCGTACAGCAGGATGCCCTTGGGCGCCTTCAGCCCGTGCTCCCGGTACAGGTCCGGGTGCAGGAAGGGCAGTTCGACGGCGTCGCGGATCTGTTCGATCTGCGGGCCCAGTCCGCCGATGTCCTGGTAGGTGATGTCCGGGACTTCCTCGAGCACGAGGTTCTCCACTTCCGAGCGCGGGATCTTTTCCAGCGCGTACCCGGTCCGGGAATCAATCGAGAGCGCGTCGCCGACCCGGAGCCGCTGGGCGAGCAGGGCACCGGAGAGCCGGATGACCCGCTCCTCGTCGGCGCGGCCCACCACCAGCGCACGGTCAGGCCCCAGCATTTCCTTGAGCGTGACGAGGTCCCCGGCCCGCTCGTAGCCGAGTCCGGCGACCACCATCAGGGCCTCGTTGAGCAGGACTTCCTGCCCGACGGCGAGCTGGCTGATGTTGACCAGCGGGCTGATCCCAACCCGCATCTTGCGGCCGGCGTTGAAGATATCCACGGATTCCTCCGTGGCCGCCTGGCCGCTGTTCCCGGCCGTCGGCTGCCGTTTGGGGTTGAGCTGGAGGATGGTGCCGAAGCTGTACGGTGGCTGTCCCTCCTGGTCGAGGGCGTTTTTCAGCCGAAGGATCTCGGCCTTGGCCGTTTCCAGCATGCTGACCAGTTTGGAGTTGTTCTGCGTCGCGGCGGCGAGCTGGCGGTCAATGTGGCGGAGCTTGTCCCGGAGGATGTTGACCTGCCGCTCGGCGACGGACAGTTCATTGGCGGCATACCGGTCACCCTCGCCGGCTGCGGCGCGGGCCGCATCCGTGCGGGCGGCAGCATCCGCTGCGTCCTCGGCCGGTGTGCGGCCCGGGTCAGTATTCGGAGTCTCCATCGTGCATCAGCCCCTTCCTGCTCTTCTGTTAAGACCATAGCCCTAAGAAGGCGGGTGCCGCTGGAGACATCCGAAATATGCTGCCTAGTTCGTTATCTCCGGGGCGTCGACGACGTTCGTTCCGGCGATTGCGTCGCGGGCGGCGCGGCGCAGCTTTTTGTCCGAGACCGCACGCTCGCCCACAGCGCCCGGGGTCCAGGCGTTGACGTCTTCTTCGTTAAAGTCGGTCTTGGAGGGGCGGCGCTTTACCGAAATGCCCGTGACGCCGTCGGCGAGGCGGCGGGTTACCAGCAGGAAACCCGTGTGGGCGACCATGCGGTGGTCCGGGCGGACGGCCAGGCCTTCGAGATGCCAGCCGCGGACCATGGATTCCCACGCGTCGGGTTCGGTGAAGCGTCCGTCCGCGCGGATGGCTTCGGCTGTCCGCGAAAGCTGCGTCACAGTCGCGACATAATTGATCCACACGCCGCCGGGGGCCAGGACGGTGGCGACGGCGTCGAGGCATTCCCACGGCGCGAGCATGTCCAGGACCACGCGGTCCACGGAGCCGGGTTCCTCGGTGCGCACCACTTCCTCCTGGAAGTCGCCAAGGGAGATCTTCCAGGCCGGGTGCGGTCCGCCGAAGATGGTCTCGACGTTGCCGCGGGCGATGTCCGCGAACTCCTGGCGGCGTTCGAAGGAATGCAGGTAGCCGTTGTCCCCCACCGCGCGCAGCAGGGAGATGGACAGGGCGCCCGAGCCGACACCGGCTTCGACAACGCGTGCGCCCGGGAAGATGTCCGCCATGGTCACGATCTGGCCGGCGTCCTTGGGGTAGACGACGGCCGCGCCGCGGGGCATCGAGAGCACGAAGTCCGAGAGCAGCGGACGCAGCGTCTGGTACTGCTGTCCGACGTTGTTGACCACCACTGAGCCGTCGGGCTTGCCGATGATCTCGTCATGGTTCAGGAAGCCCCTGTGGGTGTGGAAGGCCCCGCCGACTTCGAGGGTGATCGTGTTCATGCGGCCGCGCTCGTCCGTGAGCTGGACGCGTTCGCCTTCGCGGAAGGGTCCGCGGCGGCGCGCGGCGCCGGTGGCACCATTAGCGCTGGCGGCAGTGCTGCCCTCGGCGGTGGGAGTGTCGGTGCCTGCGGCGGCGGTGGTGTTGGCAGTGTTAGTGCCTGCGGCGGTGTCGCTGCTCATGAAGATGTTCCTCGCTCCTGTAAAGCTGTGTGGCCGCGGACATGCCGGCGGGCACCGGTCCTTGCGCGTGGGGGCCGGAAATTCACGACCGCCCAGTAACTCTACCGGTTCTGCCCCTGGTTCTGGCGTTCGTTCCGGTACTTGCCCGTTATGGCCCGGACGACGGCGGACTGGCGCAGCAGCCCGGTGACGGCGCCCTCGCGGTTCACCACCGCGTACTCCTGGCCCTCGAGCTGGGCCAGGTACTGGACGAGCTCCTGGCCCTTGGACCATTCCGGGACATAGGCGCCCGCGCCAAGGGGGTAGGAGACCGCGGTCAGGGCGGTCGCCGCAGCCAGTCCGGCAGGCACACTGGCTGCGGCGCCGGCGTCGACGATGGCCACGGGACGGCCGTCCCGGTCGCACAGCACCACGGCGGGCTTTCCTGCCGGCGCCCGGTCCAGGAGGTCCGCGACCGTCGCGGTTTCCGGAAGGCCGAGGGCGGGTTCGGCGAGGGCCGCGGCGTCGACGAGGTGCAGCCGGCCCCGCAGGCGGGCCTGCTGGATCGCGGCCGACGCCCCCATCCACAGGAAGCTGCCCACCAGGGCGGTGATGAGGGTGAAGGAAATATCCGGACGTGCGCCGCTGACCAGCGGCAGGACTATGAACCACAGGGCGAGGGCGATCACGATGATCCGGCCCGCCCAGCCTGCCGCAATTGTGCCCTTCTCCTGGCTGCCGGTGGCTTTCCACACGGCGGATTCGACCAGCCGGCCGCCGTCCAGCGGAAGGCCGGGAAGGACGTTGAAGATGCCGATCAGCAGGTTGGCCCAGACGAAGATGTTGGCCAGGATGTCGGCCACGCCGTTCAGGTTGCCGTACGCAAGCGGGAGCCAGCCTGCGCCGGCAAGGACGAAGTTCGCGGCCGGCCCGGCCATCGCCACCAGGACGGAGCGGCCGGGTGAGGCCGTGAAGCTCTGGAACTGGGTGTGGCCGCCCCAGAGGTTGAGGACAATTTTCTCCGTGGGCCAGTGGAACAGCTTCGCGGTCAGCGCGTGCGCGAGTTCATGGGCCAGCACGGAAATCAGGAGCAGCAGCGCGTAGGCGAAGGCGACGAAGAAAGCGGTGACGCCGAGGCGCGGATTGTTGCTCTGCAGGACCGGCCCGTAGGCGATCACCGTGAAGGCCGCGATGATGAACCAGGAATACGCCAGAAATACCGGAATGCCAGCTATCCGGCCCAGCGGGATCCCTTCCCGGCGGTTCGCGGGAGTCTTGCCGGGTTGCCCCTGGCTGCCGGTGTCAGCCACGGGCGTGGCCCGCGGTCGAGAGGGCGCTCGAGAGTGTGGTCGAGACCGTGCCTAAGCGGCCGGTTGGGTCCGCGGCGGCGCCGAAGGTAGCGTCCGGGAAGGCGTGCCGCAGGGCGACGAGCTCCTCCAGGTCAGCGACTGTCCTGCCCTCCAGGGTGTTCCAGGTGGCGCGGCGGGGATCGTGCGGGAGGGGCAGGATGTGCGGGATGGCGACCGTGACGACGCCGGAGGCCACGGCGGCGGCGACACCCGGCACGGAATCTTCCAGAGCCACGCAGTGGTGCAGGCCGAGCTCGGGATCCTGCTGCTGCAGTAGCTCAACGGCAGTGAGGTAAGCCTCCGGGTGCGGCTTGCCCTGCGTCACAGTGTCTCCCGTGACGAGGAACTCGAAGTAGGGCTCGGGCAGGCTCGCAACGATCTCCCGGGCCAGCGGGGCCTCGGACATGGTGACCAGGGCGCAACGGACGCCGGCGTTGTAGAGTTCGTCGAGCAGTTCGCGGGCCCCGGGCCGCCAGGGAATGGAGCTCCGGACCTGGCTGATCACGTGGCCGGTGAGGGTGTCGATGATCTCGCGCCGTTCCAGGGCCACGCCGGCTTCCTGCAGGATTCCCGCGGAAAACATCAGGGACTGTCCCACGAGCTGCATGGCCTGTTCGTGGGACCATTGTCCGCCGTGGGCTTCGACGAGTGCGTGTTCGGCTGCGATCCAGTACGGCTCGGTGTCGACAATGGTGCCATCCATGTCCCAGAGCGCTGCTTTAAGGAGGGGCCGGGAAGCTGAGGATCGCATGCCTTCCAGTCTACGGGGAAGCCCGCGGCCGGGCGCCCGCGCTACGCCTACGGCGAATTCCGCGCGCCTGACCCTGGGATTTCGGGCGGAAATTGCGGTTCCTTGGCGCGCGATTGCCTGCACGCGGCGGGTTCTTGGACGTAGGGTGATGGCATGAACAGCTTCGAGGCAGACCCCACCGAACCAGGCGCCGTCTCCGAGCCGGAGCGGCTGCTGCAGCCAGTCCCCGAGGGCCGGCGCATCACCGTCATGCTCGCAGCCTTCGAAGGCTGGAACGACGCCGGAGAGGCCGCCAGCGATGCCCTGCGCTACCTGAACAAGCTCTGGGGCGGCAAGAAGGTCGGGGCGATCGACGCCGACGAGTACTACGACTTCCAGTTCACCCGGCCCACGATCCGGCGGACAGCGGCCGGTGAGAGGAAGATCAAGTGGCCGTCCACGCGGATCTTCAAGGCCAGCGTCCCCGACTCGAATGTGGACGCCATCTTCGTCCAGGGCACCGAGCCGTCCTACAAGTGGCGTGCCTACACCGCCGAACTGCTGGTACATGCCGAGGCGCTGCATGTCGACTACGTCATCCTGGTCGGTGCGCTGCTGGCTGACGTGCCGCACAGCCGGCCCATTCCGGTCAGCACCTCCACGGACGACGCCGCACTGCGTGAGCGGATGGACCTGGAGGCCTCGCAGTACGAGGGCCCGGTAGGGATTGTGGGCGTGCTCGGCGAGGTGGCCCTGCTGGCCGGGCTCCCGACCGTGTCGCTCTGGGCGGCCGTGCCGCACTATGTAGCCCAGGCCCCGTCGCCGAAGGCGCAGCTGGCCCTGCTTCACCGGGTCGAAGAGCTGCTCCAGGTCCCGCTGGACACCACCGAACTCGTGGAGGAGGCCGACGCGTGGGAACGCGGCGTGGACGAGCTCGCTACAGAGGATCCGGAAATTGCGGCGTATGTGCGCCAGCTGGAGGAGGCCAAGGACACCGCCGACCTTCCGGAGGCCAGCGGTGAATCGATAGCCCGCGAATTTGAGCGCTACCTCAAGCGCCGGGGCAAGGACAAGCCCTAGCCCGCGTCCCGCGTTCCCCTCCCCCTCCCACCTTCCCGCGCACTTTCCCCTTTAGGGGGGGCTACCCCGGACCAGAGTCTTATGACCCTGCCGGCGGCCGCCTGTCGCGGCGAGAGTTGGACCTGGCCGCGACGCCGGCCAACACCGAGTGGAGGGCACACCATGACAGATCACAACTACATCTTGTTCGTGTCGTCGTACGCCGACGAGGGCTCGGCGGCAGAGGATTTCAAGGCGATCAAGGGCATGGATGACGCGGCCGTCGCGGCTGCCGTCGTCCTGTCGCGGGACTCATCGGGCAAGACCGAGGTCAAGGAGCACGGCGGCGGACTGGTCGCCGGGGGCACCAAGGCCGGCGCAGTCGGCGGGCTGGTGGTCGGACTGTTCGCTCCGCCACTGCTGCTGTCCGGCGTGATCGGTGCCGGGATCGGCGCCGGTGTGGGTGCCATCAGGAAGCGGCACGAGGAGAAGTCCATCGGCGTCAACGCGGAGGAGTTTCTGCCGCCGGGCTCCTCGGCGATCGTTGCCATCGTCGATGACCTCTACCTCGACCGCGTCGACAAGGCGATCAGCAAGGCCACCAAGAAGGTCAGCAAGGCTGTCGACAGTGGTGACTACGACGCCGTCGTCAAAGCCGTGAACGAGGGCGACGAGAAGATCATCGAAGCCGCTTCGTCCTGACCGGCCGACGCAGCCACCTTGGAGACGGCCGCTGGGTTTTGGGATCTTCCTCCGGGCCGACCGAAAACCGGTTAGAGTTCGACGCCGAGCAGGGCGTTGACGGCGTCGCTCACCAGCGCGGCGTCCGTGGCCGAGGCCTCCCCCGGGGCTGCCAGGGCGGCCTTGGCCCAGGCGTCGACGGCGGCGAGTGCGCCGGGCGCGTTCAGGTCGTTGGCCAGTTCGGTCCGCAGCCTGCCAAGCAGGGCCGCGGCGGAGCCTTCCGGCGCCGCGGCGAGGGCCTCGCGCCAGGTGCGGAGCCGGTCTTTGGCCTCGGCGAATCCGGCGGCGGTCCAGGACCAGTCCGTGCGGTAGTGGTGGGCCAGGATCGCAAGGCGGATCGCGGCAGGTTCTTCCCCGTCAGCCCGGAGCCTGGAAACCAGGACAAGATTGCCCTTGGACTTGCTCATCTTCTCCCCGTCGAGGCCCACCATGCCCGCGTGCGCGAAGTGGCGGGCCAGCGGCACGCCCGCCAGCGAGTACGCGTGGCCGGCGCCCATTTCGTGGTGCGGGAAAATAAGGTCCGAGCCGCCGCCCTGAACGGTAAACGGCTTGGGCAGGTACTCCTGGGCGATCACGGTGCATTCGACGTGCCAGCCGGGCCGGCCCTCCCCCAGTTCGCCACCGGGCCAGCTGGGCTCGCCCTCGCGGGCAACCCGCCAGAGCAGCGGATCCAGCGCCTGGCGCTTCCCGGCCCGGCCAGGGTCGCCGCCGCGTTCGGCGAAGAGTTCCAGCATTTCGGCGTCGGAGAGTCCGGAAATGGATCCCAGGGTCCAGGCGTCGACGTCGTCCGTCGAGTGCTTCCCGGCGGCTTCGACGTCGTAGTAGACGTCGCCGTCGGGCTCGCCGCCGGTGCCGGGGACGCGGTACGCGAGTCCGTTGCGCAGCAGGCGCTCGATGGCGGGAACGATCAGGGGAACGGCCTCGACGGCACCGATGTAGTGGTCCGGGGCGAGGACGTTCAGGGCCTCCATGTCGGTCTGGAAGAGCTCGATTTGGCTCGCGGCGAGGTCGCGCCAGTCGACGCCTGTGGCCGTGGCGCGCTCCAGGAGGGGATCGTCGACGTCGGTCACGTTCTGGACGTAGGCGACGTGCTGGCCGCCGTCCCGCCACGCGCGGTTGAGGAGGTCGAAGGCGACATAGCTGGCCGCGTGGCCCATGTGCGTGGCGTCATAGGGGGTGATGCCGCAGACATACATGGACTGCTCACCTGTGGCCTCCAGGGTCACAATTCCGCCCTTGGCGGTATCGAAGAGGCTCAGGGCGGGCATGCTGCCGGGGAGCTGGGCAACAGGGCGGGAGGTCCAAGATTTCACAGACCAAGCCTAGTGCTAGGCACTGATGACATTGAAACCGAGCAGCAGGAACAGGGACATTCCCAGGATGATCCGGTACCAGACGAAGAGCCGGTAGCCGCGGGTGGAGACGTATTTCAGGAACCAGCCGATGATGACGTAACCCACAATGAAGGCGATCACGGTGGCCAGGGCGGTTTCCGGGAGACCGTACGGGCCGGTGATGCCTTCCTTGGAGACCACCTTGTACAGCTGGTACAGGCCGCTGCCGAAAACGGCAGGGATTGCCAGCAGGAAGGAGTAGCGGGCCGCCGCCTCACGGGTGTAACCCATCAGGAGCCCGGCGCTGATCGTGCCGCCGGAGCGGGACACACCGGGGAAAAGGGCCAGGGCCTGCGCCAGTCCGTAATAGAGCCCATGTTTGTAGGTCAGCTGCGTCAGTTCACGGTCCTGCCGGCCGATGGTGTCGGCCACCGCGAGGACCATGCCGAAGATAATCAGCATGGTCGCGACGCCCCACAGGCTGCGGAGTACCGATTCGATCTGGTCCTGGAACAGCAGGCCCAGGACGATGATCGGGATGCTGCCCAGGATCACCAGCCAGCCCATGCGCGCATCCGGGTCCCGCCGGGAGACTTTGCCGGTCAGCGAACCGGCCCAGGCACGGATGATCCGCAGGATGTCGCGCCAGAAATAGACGATCACCGCGGTCTCGGTGCCCAGCTGCGTGATGGCCGTGAAGGCGGCGCCGGGATCGGACGCTTCCGGGAGGAAGGCGCCGACAATCCGCAGATGGGCGCTCGAGGAAATCGGGAGGAACTCGGTCAGCCCCTGTACCAGGCCCAACAGAGCCGCTTGTATCCAGTTCACGTTTATAGACCCTACGTTACGAAGCAGCCCGACCCCGTAAGCTAGCTGACATGCAGCAGCGTTATGTCGGCAACAGTGGGTTGCGCGTGTCCGCCCTATCCCTCGGCACCATGTCCTGGGCCAGGGAAACCGAGGAACAGGATGCCGCCGCCCTGGTGCGCTCCTTCGTCGATGCCGGCGGAACCCTGATCGATACGGCGGCGTCCTACGCCGACGGGCAGGCCGAAGCGATGCTCGGCGGAATACTGGGCGACGTCGTGGCGCGCTCCGAAGTGGTGATCTCCACGAAGGCCGGACTGACGACGGCGGACGGTCGCCGCAGCGTCGACACGTCCCGCAACGGCATGCTCTCCGGGCTGGACGCGAGCCTGGCCCGGATGGGAACCGATTACGTGGATCTCTGGTTCGCGCACGCCTGGGATCCGAATGTTCCGCTGGAGGAAACCCTGTCAGCGCTGGACCACGCGGTGCGGTCCGGCCGGGCGCGTTACGCCGGTGTCTCCAATTTCAACGGCTGGCAGACGGCAAAGGCCGCCGCAATCGCGGGCTTCCCCCTCGTGGCCAACCAGTCCGAATACTCGCTCCTGCAGCGCAACGCGGAGATGGAGCTCATTCCGGCCATCGAGGACGCGGGGCTGGGCCTGATGGCCTGGGCTCCGATGGGACGCGGCGTCCTGAGCGGCAAATACCGCGGCCACATCCCGGCTGATTCCCGGGCCGCCAACCAGCGGTTGGCGACGTACGTGGAACCCTATCTCGAGGGACCGGCGTCCAGCGTGGTGGAAGCCGTCGCCATGGCGGCGAAGGGGCTCGGCCGGACTGCCCTGGATGTGTCGCTGAGCTGGCTGTTGTCCCAACAGGGGGTGGCAACCGCCGTCGTCGGCCCCCGGACACCGGTTCAGCTCAAGGAGATCCTGGATTCGGCGCTCGCGCCGCTGCCGCCGGAGATCGCGCAGGCGCTCGAAGACGTGTCCGACCCTGGCTGAGGCCGCGGAGATCCGCAGGTGGCCCTAGTTCTCCGAATTCTCGAGGATCTCGAGGTCCTCTTCGTCGTCGACATCGTCTTCGTCGCCGTCTTCGTCGCCGTCGATCACTTCGAGCGGCGTCACTTCCCCATACGCCTCATACAGGGCGTCGTCGTAGACTTCAAAGGCATCGGCAACGGCGAAGAACGCCGCCTCGACCGCGGGATCCCCGTCACTTCTGCGGGCGGAGGCCGCCGCCAGGTGTTCTTCCAGTGCAGAGGTCAGGGACTGAAGCGCGACACGCGGATCGATGCTCATGACTTCACGTTAGTCGGAAAAAGACGAAAATGGAGAGCAATGAAAGAACATTTTCTGAGCAGCTCGGTCCGGCGGGAACGGGACTATGTCAAGCAGTACGAGTACCTCGTTCTGACGGTCGGCCCTGAGGATTCGCTCCCCGAGGCCCGCCGCCGGCTCGTGGAGCATTCCGAGTACGGCAAATGGGAACTGGAACGCAGCCGCCTCTACGTGGGCGGCGGGCGGCGTTTCTGGCTGCGCCGGAAAGTCATCCAGGTCCAGCGCACCGTCTAGGCCGCACACGGATGCCGGCCGCGCATCGGCCGGGATCGGCAGCCGCGAACGCCGCGGGGAGTCCTGGGCCCTCTAGGGTGTCTCCAGCGGGCCCAGCCAGGCGTTCGCCACGGTATTGTGCGCCGACTCGTCATCTGATGGGTGGAACATGCCGGCGAGCACGTCCCGGTACAGCCGCTCCAGCTCCGAGCCGCGGAAGTAGCTGGAGCCGCCGGATACCCGGATGGCGAGGTCCACCACGGTGCGCGCCGTCTCCGTGGCCCGGACCTTGAGCCCCACGAGCCGGGGGAACCATTGGCTGCCGTGGTCCGCGAGGGCGTCGACGTCGGCCGCCACGGAGGACAGCTGCGGGTAGAGCGCATCCATGGCCATTGCCGCCTCCGCCACCTTCCAGCGGATGTCCGGGTCCTGGGCGTAGCTGCGGCCGCCGTTCTTGAACGATGTCCGGCGCTGCACCGCTTCCACCCCGAGCGTGAGGGCCCGTTCGCCGATTCCGGTGTACACAGCGGCGAGGAGGGTCTCGAAGCAGGCGAAGATCGCGAAGATCAGGGGGTCGGCGTTCGGGCCCACCGGCAGTTTCCGGAAAATCCGTTCGGCCGGGACGACGGCGCCCTCCAGGAGGGTCGTGTTGGACTGGCTGGCCCGCATGCCGAGCGTGTCCCAGTCGGGCAAAATCTCGTAGCCGGGGGTTTCCCGGGTGATGAACCCGTGGACCAGTTCCCCGGCGCCGTCCGCGGCATTGGCGTCCTTCCCGAAGATGCCCAGCCGGGTCCACGCCGGTGACAGGCTGGTGAAGATCTTGCGGCCCGTGAAGCTGTAGCCGCCGTCGTGCAGCGGGACGGCCTCCGTGCGGGAATCGAACAGCACGGAATCGTTGCCTGCCTCCGAATTGCCGAAGGCGAAGACCTCACCCTGTGCCGCCTCGTGGAGGATGAAATCCAGCGAGGAGTCACCGCGGGCGGCAAGGACGTGGGCGACGCCGGTCCACACCAGGTGCATGTTGACGGCCAGCGCCGTGGCCGGCGCCGCGGTCGCCAGCCGGCGTTGCAGCTGCGCCGCTTCCGCAAGCCCGAGTCCGAGTCCGCCGTCGATCACCGGGACGAAAATTTTCAGGTAGCCGGCCGCCGTGAGCTCCGCGAGGTCCTCGTGGAAGAAGGCGTTGTCGCGGTCGTAGCCGGCAGCGCGGCCGCGGATCCGTTCCAGCAGCGGACCACTCAGGATGTCCTCGGGCGTCATGGCAGGCGGTGTCCGCTCAGTAGTTGGTGAGCAGGGTGTCCAGCACCCGTGCGCCGAATTTCAGGGAATCCGCCGGGACCCGTTCGTCGACGCCGTGGAACATGCCGGTGAAGTCGAGCTCGTCCGGCAGCATCAACGGGGCGAAGCCATAGCCGGTGATGCCGAGCCGGCTCAGGGACTTGTTGTCGGTCCCGCCGGAGAGCGTGTACGGCAGCACCTTGGCGCCCGGATCCTCGGAATGCAGGGCGTCGATCATCGAATCGACGAGGTTGCCGGCGAACGGCACCTCCAGCGAGACATCGTTGTGCACGTAGCTGATGTCCACTCCGGTGCCGGCGAGTTCGCGCACGATTTCCAGCACCTGCTGTTCCTGCCCGGGCAGGGTCCGGCAGTCGATGAGGGCCTCGGCCGATTCCGGAATGACGTTGTGCTTGTAGCCGCCTTTGAGCAGGGTGGGGTTGGTGGTGTTCTGCAGTGTGGCGCCGACAAAGCGGGCCACCGTGCCGAGTTCCTTGAGGATCTTCTCCGGATCGTCGGGATCGAATTCGACCCCGGTGAGTTCGGTGACGCCGTCGAGGAACTGCCGCGTGGTCGGCGTGAGCTCGATCGGCCAGTTGTAGGCACCAATCCGGGATACCGCGCCGGCAAGCCTGGTCACGGCGTTGTCGGTGTTGATCTGGGAGCCGTGGCCCGCGCGGCCGTGGGCCACCAGGCGGAGCCAGGAGAGGCCCTTTTCCGCCGTCTGGAGCAGATAGGTGCGCTGGCCGCCGATGGTGGCGGAGAAGCCGCCGACTTCGGAGATCGCCTCCGTGGCGCCCTCAAAGAGTTCGGGCCGCTTCTCGACGGCGTAGCGGGCGCCGTAGGTGCCGCCGGCTTCCTCGTCGGCGAAGAACGCGAAAATGAGGTCGCGCTTGGGTTTGCGTCCCGTGCGGGCGAAGTTGCGCAGCACAGACAGGATCATGGCGTCCATGTCCTTCATGTCCACGGCGCCGCGTCCCCAGATCAGGCCGTCCTTCAGTTCGGCGCCGAAGGGGTCAACCGACCACTGTTCGCGCAGGGCCGGGACGACGTCCAGGTGGCCGTGGACCACCAGGGCGCTGGCGGAGGGGTCCTCCCCCGCCAGCCGGGTGACCACGCTGGCGCGGCCGGGGGCTGCTTCGAAGATTTCGGCGTCCAGCCCGACTTCGGCCATGAGCCCGGCGGTGTATTCAGCGGCCGCGCGTTCACCGGGGCCGGAGCCGTCGCCGTAGTTGGACGTGTCGATCCGGATCAGCTCCTGGCAGATCCTGACGACCTCATCCTCTGGCCTGGTTGCGGTCCGGTTGTCAGTCATAGCGGCTCCTCGTGGCGGGTGGCTCAATTGCTTGCTTCAGCCTACCCACACCACCCCCGCGGACCCCGATTATTTGTTTCCGGAAAAGTCGTGCTAGAGTCTTTCTCGCTGCTTCCGAGAAAAGCAAAACGCTGAAAGGCGAAACGAACTCGGAATTACCACCTGCGCGGGTGGCGGAATGGCAGACGCGCTAGCTTGAGGTGCTAGTCCTCGAAAGGGGGTGGGGGTTCAAGTCCCCCTCCGCGCACAAGGGAAAACCCCTGGAATCAACGGATTCCAGGGGTTTTTTTCTGCTTCCCCGCAGACGGGCCGCAGCTTCGCCCCCGCTGCCGCTGAATACCAATACCCGCTGCCCCGGCCCGGAGCCCACCGGACGTGCCCGCCAGAGGATGGCCGCGCAGCGTTCTCGCCCCGTGGCCGCCGGCGTAGAGTCTGCGCAAGAGACTTGCAAGCGGATCGAGGGATGACTAATGACAGTTGGAGGCTGGAACCCGCTGGTGCTGTTGCCCGTCGCGTTCATCGTCGTCTTCGTGGTTTGGGCAGCTCGACGGGCCCGAGGCCGGAAGTCCAAGGACTAACGACCCGCTGGGCCGCTGTGTGCTTGCCGGTACAAGGGTGTTGAGCCGGCGCGGCCGGGCCAACCAAAAGACCGCATCCCTGCCGGCCCCCCAAAAGCTCCTGCAGGAATGCGGCCGTCGTGGCGTCAGCCGGAGCGCGGCTCCCCTGACGGGCAGCCCTCGGGCTGCGTGCCTCCACGATGGAGGGGTACCGGAGGCGTGGACCGGTACCCCTCCGGTGCAGAAATAGACATGTCCAATTCTGTTTTCAGAGGGTAATGCAAAGTTATTGGACATGTCCAATCGGATGATATTGTCTTCTGGATCCACCCTTCGACCGCAGCAAAGGAGCCCTGTCATGAATGACGCATCAGTCGATTCCGGGCCGGGCGCGGCACTCGCAAGGAAGCTGAACCTTCTCCTTGATTCCTCGGAAGCCGCCGGGAAGAAGATCACCTTCAACGACGTCAGCGCCGCCATGAAGACGGCCGGCACCCCGATCTCCCGCGCCCGCTGGCACTACATGCGCACCGGGTCCGGGCCCGAGGTGAAGAAGACCGAGCTCCTGCAGAACCTCGCAAAGTTTTTCGGCGTGAACCGCGACTACCTGCTGCACGACCAGGACGAACTGCCCCGGAAAGTCGAAGCCCAGCTCGACCTCCTGGCCAGCATGCGGGCCAACAAGGTCCGCAATTTCGCTGCCCGGCAACTCGGCGGCCTGTCACCCGAGACGCTCCTTCAGATCCGGGACCTCATCGACGAGCAGCTGGCGGAGACGAACGTCACTTCTTCCGACACGCCGGGCTCCGGAAAGGCCTCTGAACAGGGCTGATACGCTCCTCCTTGGAGTCGGAGGGACTCCGGCCCCCTATCGGACCATCCCAAGGATCAGCGCCATGGACTACAGCGTCGCCCGAGCGCGGGCCCGGACTGCGGAAGAAGGCCTGCGGCTGCAGGAGCCGGTCTCCATGCGTTCCATCCAGAGCCACCTGGAGACCGCGAGCGGGCGTCCAATTGTCATCAAGCCGATCGACAGCACCCCCACCGACAAGGTCTGTGGCCTGTGGTTCGGCCTGGACGGCCTGGACCTCATCCTCCACGCCAAGTCGGCGTCAGAGGTGCACCGCCAGCAGATCGTCCTGCACGAGTTCGCCCACATGATGCTCCGCCACGAGCAGGAAGTCCTCTCGCACGACTACGCCCAGGTCTTCTTCCCGGACCTCGACCCGGAGCGCGTCGTCTCGGCCCTGAAACGCACCGACTTCGCCGACGAGCTCGAGGTAACGGCCGAACTCCTTGCCGACCGGCTTGCCTCCCGCATCCGCCGCTCCTACCAGCAGCCGGACGCGGAGCCGGGCAACTTCGGGGCGGTCTTCGGATGATGCAGTTCCTCATGGCCGCGGCACTGCTCCTGTTGGCCGGGGCCCGCATTCCCGCCCTGCTTCGCAGCCGGAGCGACCTGGTGTTCTCCTGTGCCGTGTACGGAGGCGTGGGCTCTTTGCTCATGTCCCCGATGGTCTACGTCCCCGTCGATACGGCCCTCGGCGGCATGAACCTGGTCAAACTGGTCCTGAACTCCCTGATGATTATCTCGCTCTGGTATCTGCGCCTCGCCGCATACGCCGCCATCGCCCCGGAAGCCGGCGGCCGCCGGACCTGGTGGACACGGACACTGCCTTTGACGCTCACGCTGAGCCTGCAGACCGCGTTCTTCCTCCTCACAGGACCCACCGTCACGACCACCGCCTGGGGCATCTACGAGGACCGTTTCCCGGCTCTCCTGTTCTCGCTGATGCTCACCCTCTTCATCTGTTCGATGAGCGCGGAAATTGCCGTGATCTGCTTCCGCTACGTCCCGCGGATGAGCCGCCCGTTCCGCGTCGGTTTCTCCATGCTGGGCGCCGGCTGCATCATGGGCTTCCTGGTGATGGCCGAGATGTGTCTGTCCTTGTTGGCCCGGCACCTGACATTCCTGGCCGTACTGGTCAGGCCTGGCTTCCCGTACCATCAGCTGGAACTGGTTGCGACCGTCCTGGCCGGCGCCGGGCTCACGATCCCGGCGGTTGCCGGCAGGGCTGCCCGCAAAAACCTGCACCGCCGGAACACCGAAACCCTCGCACGCGTCGAGGCCATCTGGTCCAAGGCGCTGAAGAGCACGTCGCTTGACCGGACCCTTGAGGCCGACCCCCAGGCACCGGTACAGGACAGGCTGCACCGGATGGTTGTCGAAATCCGGGACGCTGAACTCGCTGCGGGCACTTCGGCGACGTTCCTGACCGCGGAGGAGCGCAGCTACCTGCTCTCCGTTGAAGCAAAGCTCCATAACTCCCCCGCCCCGGCATAGCCTGCGACAGCTACAGAAAGCCGCCATGCAACTCCTCACGCACCCGACCCGCCGAACACGCCCGAGCGGTACGGACATGTACGGGATCTACCGGAACATGGTCCTCTTCGATTTCAAGACTGAAATCCATTCGGGCTTCTTCGTCGCCTATTACCGCAACTTCGCCATCCCCTCCACAGCGAGGACCCTGGCGGCGACCGGAGAGATGAAATCCCGGCCGATGAAGCGCTCCTACGACACCGGCATCGTCCTCCACGAGATCATCGCCAACGGGTTCGAGCACGAACGCAGCCAGGCCATGATCAAACTGCTCCGCCGGGTCCACAACGGGGTGTCCGGCACCCCGGACGACTTCGTCTACGTCCTCATGACCTTGCTTGTCCTGCCGCTGCGCTGGACCGAACGTCACGGCTGGCGCCGGTTGACGGAGTTGGAGAAGCGGGCCGCCACGGATTTCTACGCCGAACTGGGCCGGCAGATGGGGCTTGAGGGCATCCCGGCCACCTTCGCGGAGGCGGAACGGTTCCTGGACGAATACGAGGACCGGAACATGGGCCCGAGCCCCGAGGGCTCGATGCTGTTCAATGCGACCGTCGCGGCCTTCGCCAGCCGTATCCCCGCCCTGCTTCGCCGATTCACCCCGACCATCCTGGCGCTGATGATGGACAAACCCCAGGTCGCTGTTGCCCTGGGCCTGAAACCTGCCCCGGCAGTGCTGCGCGTACCGTTCAACGCGGTGCTGCGGTTCCGCTCCCTCAAGGCCAGGTTGCGTCCCTTGCCGACCGAGCCCATATTTGTGCCGGGAAGGATGAACGTCGTGGCATACCCGGACGGATACACCCTGGACCAGATCGGCCCTTGGGGGAAATCAGCCAACGTCTGAGGCCCGGGCTGCTTACCGCCGTCGACCCTGGGGTGGACCCGACGCACCCGTGACGGGCCTGCGTGCTGACCGAAGACGACGACGCGGACTCCGACTACGCGCGAACAGGCCCGCCGGAACCTGAACTGCTCAAATCCCGGCGGGGCTGTTCGTTGTGGTTAGAGTGCGCTCTGCCTAGCCCACGTGGATGGCGGGCCGGAGTGCCTGGTCGGGCTCGGTCTCGCGGAGGATTTCGCGCACCAGCGGCGCGGTGTCGCCCTCGCCCAGGAACAGGTACCGCATGAGGTGGCCGACGGGGTTGCCCTCGGACCACTCGAAGTAGCACTGGGGCTTCGTCCCGGTCGAGTCGCGCATGGCCAGCAGGACGGCCGCGATCGCGTTCGGCACGGCCGGGGACTCCACCCGCAGGACCCGGTAGCCGTCCACTTCGACGCCTTCGACCCGGAGCGTGTGGCTGAACGCCGAAGGATCGGAGATTTCCACTTCCAGGAAGATGACATCCGCCGGGCCCGGGACGGGGTTCAGCCCACGCTGTTCGTACTCTTTGTCCGCGTACTCAGCCTTGTCACCGGCTTGGCGCTTGTTGGCGATGACGTTCAGTTGCCCGTCGAAGGCAATCGAATCGGTGATGAACTGCCGGGCTGCCTCGTCGAACTCGATGGTTTCCAGCCGCAGTTCGGTGGTGCGCTGGACCCGGGAGATGAGCGAGACGACGATGATGCCGGCGATGAAGAACGCCGAGATCGCGATGCCGTCGGGCTTTTCGATGACATTGGCGCCCAGCGCGTACAGCAGGACCAGGGTCAGCGCACCGAAGCCGATGGTTCCGGCGCGGCTGTGCCGGCGGATCGCGGAGACGGTCACGGCGACGGCTCCGGATACCATCATGGCCAGGATGCCGGTGGCGTAGGCACCTGCCTGGGCGTTGACGTCGGCGTTGAAGGCGATGGTGATGCCGACGCTCAGCACGGTGTAGACGATTACGACCGGGCGGACGGCCCGGCCCCATTCCGGCGCCATGCCGTAGGCCGGCAGGTACCGGGGCACGATGTTGATGAGTCCGGCCATGGCGGAGGCTCCGGCGAACCAAAGGATCAGGGCGCTGGAAATGTCGTAAACGGTGCCGAACCCGGCGCCGAACAGGTCGTGGGCGAGGAACGCCAGGGCGCGGCCGTTGGCCTGTCCGCCCTCCTCGAACTCCTTGGCCGGGATCATGACCGTGGTGAGGAAGCTGGTGGACATCAGGTAGACGCTCATGATGGCCGCCGCCGTGGTGAGCAGCTTGCGGGTGTTCCTGACCCGGGACGCCATGATCTGCTCGGGGCTGTCGCCGGTGGCCTTGATCAGCGGCATCATCGAGACGCCTGTCTCGAACCCGGACAGGCCCAGGACCAGCAGGGGGAAGGCGATGACGGCGGGCCCGATCAGGTCCATGGGGCCGCCGCCGGCGCTGGCGAGCAGCCGGTCGGTCCAGCCGGCGATCAGGGACGGTTCGGAGAGAACATGGGCGAATCCTGCGGCGACGACCGCGGCGTTCAGGAGCAGGTAGACGGCCACAAGCGGAATGGCGACGCCCACGGCCTCGTTGAAGCCGAGCAGGAACACCCCACCCAGGATCAGCAGCAGGATCACCGTGATGATCACGGCACTGCCTTTCAATCCCGCAGGCACGATCGGGTTTTCGAGCAGGTGCACCGTCGCGTCCGCTCCGGAGAGGGTGATGGTGATGATCCACGAGGTCGCAACGAACCCGAGCAGCAGCAGGACGAAGAACTTGCCGCGCCAGAACGGGAGCAGCTTCTCCAGCATGGCAACCGAGCCCTGCCCGTGCGGGCTCTCCTGCGCGACCCGGCGGTACATGGGGAGCATGCCCAGCAGGGTCAGGGCCACAATGAGCAGGGTGGCCAGCGGCGACAGGGCACCGGCGGCCAGGGCGGCGATACCGGGAAGGTATGACAGGGTGGAGAAATAGTCGACGCCGGTCAGGCACATGACTTTCCACCAGGCGTTGGGCTTGTGATCTTCCTCGGCTTCGGGGCCGGCGGGTGCGACCTGGTTGGCCAGTAGCCAGCGGACCAGGGGCTTGTGGTCCGGGCGGTCGGCCTGCTTCAGGTCAACTTGCGCCGGGACGGCGTGGTCAGAAGTGGTCTGCATCGGATCTTTCTGTTGGTGGCCGGGCGTGTGCCGGGCAGGAGCAAGTCCTGGGAACCGGTCAATTGTAGTGCCGGGTCCCCGTTGCCGCGGTCAGCTTCAGGCAGCGCCCGGAACGGCGGGCCTACCGCGGCTCCGGTCCGGGCAGCTCCGGCCCGGGCAACTCAGGTCCGGGCAGCTCCGGCCCGGGCGGCTCAAGTCCTGGCAGCGGGTCCTTGCCGGTCCATGTCTTCACGACCGTCCACGTGACGGCGGTGATCGGCACGGCCAGCAGCGCGCCGACAATGCCGGCCAGTATGGTGCCCGCCGCCAGGACGAGCAGTATCGCCAGGCCGTGGATGCTGAGGACCCTGCCCATCAGGACCGGCTGCAGGAAGTGGTGTTCGAGCTGGTTCACGCCGATGACCACGGCCACAACAATGAGCGCCTGGACCAGCCCGTTGGAGACCAGCGCGACGACAATGGCGAGGGTGCCTGCGACGGTAGCGCCGACGATCGGGATGAATCCGCCGATGAAGATGAACACTCCCAGCGGCAGGGCCAGCGGCACTCCCATAATGGCGAGGGTGATCCCGACGACGAGACCGTCAACCGCGGCCACCATGGCCGTGCCGCGGACATACCCGCCCAGGACGACGGTACTGCGATCCGCCGCCAGCCGTGCCCTGGCGCGGTGGTCGGCCGGCAGCATGCCAATGAGAAAGGCCCGGATTTCGGGACCGTCCTTGAGGAAGAAGAACAGGGTGACGGCCATCAGCACCGCGCCGGTGAAGATTTCCACCGCCGTGCGGGCACCGGTGAGGGCTTCTGCACTGAACGTGCTCGAGGTGAAGAACTCCCGCACCGAGTCCATGACGGCGGTGATCTGTTGGTCGCTGACAGGGACAGGTCCGTGGTTCAGGAATGAGTGCAGTTGCTCGACCCCCGCAGCGGCCCGGGCCGTGAGCTCGCCCCACTGGTTGGAGACCAGAATGACGATGCCGGCGATGACGCTGCCGAAAACGGCGAGAATGGCCACGAACGAGGCAACCACCGCGAGGGCGCGCGGCCAGCCGTGCCCGGTGAGCCAGCGGACCAGCGGGGAGATCGCTGCGGCCAGGATAACGGCGATGAGGACGGGGATGATGACGAGCGGGATGCGGCTGGCGGCCCAGATGATTGCCCACGCGAGGGCGGACACGGCCAGGACCTGCACGGAGCGGATGCTGGCGCGGCCCAGTCCGTCCGACCAGATGGCCGGCATTGCGTTGCGGGGTTCGATCATAGGGGTTCTCCCGGCGTTCGGACGCGGCGGCTAGGCCCAGCGCAGGGGCTTCGGCCTGGACTGTTGCCACGCATCGTAGAACCGCAAGCGGGCTTCGTTGCCGCGCTGCTGCTCGAGGGCGTGCAGGCGCCCGAAGGTAAATCCGCTGCCGGGGGCATCCGCGGCCTGCCCCGCCAGCACCAGTAGGGATTCCCGGGTGACGACGCTGTCCTGGAAGTCTCCGAGGATCTCCTGGATGCCCTCCGCGGCCCGGGCAACGTTCGTTGCTTGAGTGCCGAAAATGGGGGTAGCCGCCTCTGCGGCATAGCGCAGCCGCTTGGCAGCCTTCCGAACTTCATGCAATGCGGCATCCTGCGGTGTCCCGCCTGTGCCGCCGTCAAGGGACCGGACCGCCGCCTTGAGGCGTTTTCGTTCCGCGGAAACGAGCCGGCCAACCGTCCCCGGCGCATCATTGCCTGCCCCGCTGCTCAGCGGAGGTACCGCAAGGAAGGCATCGAGGGCATCGAGGAGGCGGAAGTAGCGGGCGCTGTCCAGCGCCGCCAGTCCGGCGGCAAGGCCCTGTTGCTGGACAGTGCCGAGGTGCTCCTGGATCTGCTGCGCGACTGGCCCGATCAACAGCTCCGCAGGTTCGGCACTGATCATTTGCGTCAGCCGGGCACGGATGACCTCGGCGTCCCTGGCCTGGCCCACGTTGCCGGCGAGCCACTGGAGCTCGCCGCTAAGGAACCTGGCCGACGTCGTATCTGTGAGCGTTCGAAAGGTTGCCAGTGCCGACCGCAACCGGCGGGCGGCCACCCGGAATTGATGCACGGCATCGGGCGCATTGACCCGGACGCGAGGATCATGCAGCTTCACGGCGCGTATCTGTTGGGATACGTACGAGAGCATGACGTCCGAGGCCGGCCCGCTCGGGCTCGGTTTCGGAACCGTGCCCGGATTCTCCGGATAGTCCGGTCCGAGCGCCCGGGCGAGCTTGGACGGGTGGGTGGCGATGGTGACTCCCTCTGCGGCGCACAGGGCGTCGGCGTCCTGCAGCAGCCGACGGGGGCCGCCGGCGAGTTCCAGTTCCCATTCCCGCCACCGCGACGGTCCCGCGCGGGTTAGCAGGGATTGGGCCTCGACACGGTCGTCACTGAAGTTGGCAAGGACTGCGCCGTCGGCGGCGTACAACCGCGTGACCCTCCGGCTGGTCCGGATGTGTGCAACCGGCATCAGCGCGTGGCAGCGGGTGTGGACGAGCACCAGCTGCCGCAAATTTTCCGGCACGGCATCCTGATCGCCGCCAAGCGGCTCCCGAATCGCCCGGCGCTCCCCCACGGCGACCGGCAGTTTGAGATGCCATCCTGCATCCGGACCGCCTGACCGCCGGCACAGGGTGATCCGTTGCCTGGCCAATGCCAGTGCTTTGGTATCAAAGTAGACGGCGTCCAGCAATTCGTTGACGGGCTGCCCGGCGCGATCTACCCCTGGGATTGATGCCAGTGGCGGGAGGGCGTCGGATTCCGAAGGGCTGTACTTGCGTTCCACCTCGATCGCGTCGGCGGCCATGCTTCATTTTAGGAACTCCCGCACGCGCCGGGCTTGTGCCCAAAGGCCCCTATCGGAGGAGATTGTCACGGGAACCGGGCGCTGGGGGCGGGCGGCCGCCCAGTTCAGGGCGGCGGCCCTCCGTAAGGCACACAGACGCGCGGTATGAGGCTGGAAAAATGACTTGCCCGGGCATGCGGCGGCGAGTAACTTTCGGAGCAGTGGGCCGGCGGACCGCTGGCCCCCTGCGAGAGGACCGCCATGCCAACCATAATCGGCCACCACGATGTCAAGGACAAGGATCATTGGCTTGCCTCGCCGAAGCGCGAAGAGGTGTTCGGCCCACTGGGGATCACCAACATTCGTACGTTCGTCAACCCCGAGAACCCGACGCAAGTCGCAGTGATGATGGATGTCCCTGACGTGGATGCCCTCATGGCCGCGATGCAAAATGACGTAATGGGCGAGGCGATGGCCTACGACGGCGTACTGCCCGAGACCCTGGTCTTCCTCGTCGAGGCCAAGCCCTAGCTTCACCCGGGCGGACACCGCCGGCGGTGCAGGCGGATGTGGCGAAGCTCCGGTCAAATAGCGGTTGACCGGAGCTTCGGGTCCATTATGGGCAGTGGTTCCTGTGTATTGGCCGGGAATAGGCTGACCGCTAGTGGTTCAGCAATTCACCCATGAGCGGCGCATTGCGCACATCATCGGTCAGGGGGCTCAGCCCCCACACGTCCTCGATGGTGTGCAGCAAGGAATAGTGCGAGTAGGCGGCATTGGATGTGAAGTGCTTCCGCGCTGCCGGGCCGGCAAAAACCGTAGCCACCCGGTTGTCGTCTTTGCTGCCTTCATCCCACGTGAGCACCAGCAGGGAGTTCTGCGTCGTGAAGGCCGGGGATCCCAGGATCCTGGGCACTTCGCGGGCGAGCCAGTCATCTCCGGTACCGATGGAGCAGTCGTGGGTGTCGTTGCACATGTCCGGGCTGATGAAAGAGTAGTCCGGCAGGGTCGACGGCGACTGCAGGTCCTGCCCCAGCCGGTCATACGGAACAACATGGTCCGAGCAGGAGGCCACGTCGTCCGTCACGGCAGGGTAATACATGAACGGATTATGCTTCACCGCATACCGGCGGGAGTCATGCGCGGCGCAGGGCGCGGGCATGCCCTCGGCGTACATTTTCCAGGTCCGTCCGGATTGGGTGATCTCATCGGCGATCGAGCGCACATCGGCGGTGCACGAGTCCGGCTTGCAGTCGCTAGTGATGCCCGCGCTGGTTCCGCTCGTGAGGGCGAGATAGTTGGGCAGGCTCGGGTGGGTGATGGCCCGGTAGTTGGCGGCCACGGAGAATTCCGCTGCAAGCTTGTTGAAGTAGCCCGCTTCGCTGGCGCCCATGATCTGCGAGGCCGCCTTGTTCTCCTGGACGATGACCACAATGTGCGCGATTCCGCCGCTGGCCTGCCCGCCCGGAGCGGGGTGCGGGGCCGGCTGCGCGAAATACGGGGATGGTGGTGGGGTCGCGGCGGGCGTGTCCTGGCCGGGGGACGTGGGCGGCGATTCGGTCCCCGCCGGCCCGGCAGGCAGGGACCCGGCCGGTGGGGACCCGGCCGGTGGGGACCCGGCAGATGGGGACTGCGAAGGCGGGCCGGCCTGGAGGGGCTGCACCGACGTGCACCCCGCCAGCAGCATCGCCAGCGCCCATCCGCCGGCCAGGGAGAGTCGGCCGATCCGCGTCATCGGTCCATGCTAGCGGCCGGTATTGGTGCGGCCAATGCTGTTCGCATTCCCGGCCTCAGGCCAGGCTCAGGTCAAGAAGTTGCCCGCGCCCGGTCCACGGTCCGGCTCCCCCGTGTCCGGTCACCCTCCGGGATGCAGCGCGCCGCGGACGGTGCCCAGCAGGGACAGGAACCGCTCGTTGTCCGGCAGGTCGTCTATCAGCACCACACCCTCGGGAGCGGCCAGCGGAATGCGCCAGTTCGGGTATTCGGTGCTGGTGCCCGGCTGGTTCTGGGTCCGGGTCTCCCCCACGGCGTCGACCAGCGCCACCCCCAGCAGCGCTGACGGGGCCAGCGCCGTGTAGGCGTACAGCGCCTCCACCGTGGTCCGGACGTCCGTGCCGTTTTCCGCCAGCAGGCCGCGTGCCCGGACCCGGGCCAGCACGGCCTCCTGCTCGGCCGCGGCCTCGGCGCGTTCTTCCGCCACTGGCCGCCGCAACAGCCCGAGCGATTCGCGCAAGGTGACGTGTTCACCGGCGAGGTAGCCCGCCGTCGGGGGCAGATCGTGGGTGTTGACGCTGGTCAGGCACTGCTCGCGGTAGTGCTCCGGCGGAATCGGGCCATCGGCGTCGTGTTCGAACCACAGGATCGACGTGCCGAATATCCCCCGCTCGGCCAGGTAGCCGCGGACCCACGGCTCGAACACCCCCAGGTCTTCGCCAATCACGATCGCCCCGGCCCGTTGCGCCTCGAGGGCAAGGATGCCGATGAGCGCCTCGTGGTCGTAGTGCACATACGTGCCGCTCTCCGGCCCCCCGCCCTCGGGGATCCACCACAACCGGAACAGGCCGAGGATGTGGTCCACCCGGATGCCGCCGGCGTGCCGCAGCACGGTCCGGAGCATGTCCCGGTAGGCGGCATAGCCGGATTCGGCGAGCCAGCCCGGATGCCATGGCGGCTGCGACCAGTTCTGGCCCAGCTGGTTGAACATGTCCGGAGGCGCACCAACGCTCACGCCCCGGGCAAGTACGCCGGAGAGGGTCCAGGCGTCGGCGCCGCCGGGTTTTACCCCGACGGCGAGGTCATGGACGACGCCGATCCCCATCCCCGCCTGGCGTGCCGAACGCTGGGCCGCCTCGAGCTGCTGGTCGCAGAGCCACTGCAGCCAGCAGTGGAATTCGATCCGGGCTGCCAGCCTCGGCCGCTGCTCGACACAGTAGGGCGACGCCGGGGATGCCGCCGCTCCGGCCCATTCCGGCGCCGACGGCGGCAGCTCTTCGGCGAGCGCAGACCACAGCGCAAAGTCCTCGAGCCCCTGCCCCTGCTCGGCGCAGAAGTCGGCGAACTGGCGGGTGCGGGCCGGCCCGCGGCGGACCGCAAACACGCGTTCCAGGGCGGCGAGCTTTGCCGCGTAGCTGGCGTTGCGGTCCAGGAGGTCCCGGGAACGGTTGGCCGCCTGCAGGCCTTCGGCCAGGCGTGCCACCTCGGCCCGGCTGGCTGCGTCCAGGTAACCGTATTCCGGGATTTCCTCCACCCGCAGGTAGAGCGGGTTGAAAAAGCGCCGCGTGGTGGGCAGGTACGGGGAGTCCTCGACCGGCGGCACTGGTTCGGCGGCATGCAGCGGATTGACCAGCACAAACCCGGCCCCCTGCTCCCCCGCAACCTCGGCGAGGTCCCCGAGATCGGCGAAGTCGCCAATCCCCCAGGACCGGGAGGACCGCACGGAGTACAGCTGGGCCGTCAGTCCCCAGGTGCGGCGTTCCTTGAGCAGGGCCGAGGCGCGGAGCCGGTCTGGCGTAACAACCAGCGGACACTGCGCCGCCGTGCCCGCGGCGTCGGCTCTCAAGGTGTGCCAGCCGAGACCGAGGCCGCCGGGTATGGCGAACGTGGCACGTCCCGTGAGAACGCCGTCGACGTCGACCGGCTGGTCCCAGTTCTCCCGCTGGGCGGCCTCATAGCTGCTTCCGTCCTCGGCGTCGATCCAGACGCGGACCTCGCTTCCGTGCGGGACGTGGACCTCGACGTGGGACTCCTGTCCCTCCCTCACTACAAGGACCGGGGGCAGGATGCGCCGCCAGGGTGCCAGCCGGGACTCGGCCAGGGAGCGTTGCTGTTCCTGGGGCCCGTTGGCGGGGACTCCGAGGGCCGCCAGCACGTCCTGCAGGGTCCCGGCGGCCACGGAACGCTGCACTCCGTCCCAGCCCCAGTAGCTGGTGTCGACGCCATAGGCTGCGGCGAGTTCGCGCAGGAGCGCGTCGGCCGTATCAGCGTCCCCGGTCTGCCCGGGACTCCCGGGGGCCGCGGCGTTGCCGGCGTCTGCAGGATGATCGGGGTTTGGACGGTCCTCGGGGTTTGCGGGGGTCTCGGGGTGCGTCTGGTCCACCATGCGCCCACTCTAGACGCTGCCCCCACCGCCCGCGCTCTTTCCGTGGATGTGGGAATCATCTACCAGTTCGTTGAGTCCTTGGCCGGCTCCCGGCGCGGACGGCTCCTTCGGCCCGTTTAGGCGCCCCCGCAGCGGCCGCGCTAGCCTTGAAGCCTATGGTTGACGTCGAACGGTTCCGGATCCTCCTGCGCGAGGAACGTGACCGGAAGCTTGCCCTCCTGCCCGCCCTCCGCCGGGACATCACCTCGGTCAATGCCGCCCGCCTCGACTCCAACGTCGACGACGAACACGACCCCGAGGGCACAACGATCGCCTTCGAACTATCCCAGGCCTCCGCGCTCCTGGAACAGAGCAGGGCTTCCCTGCTGCAGATCGATGCCGCTCTCGCGCGGATGGACGAGGGCACCTACGGAATCTGCGCTGTATGCGCCACCCCGATTCCCGAGGACCGGCTGGAGGCCAGGCCCTGGACCGCGTACTGCATCGCGCATGCCTCGGGCAGGGCATGACCCCGCCCGGCCTGCTGGGGGAACCGAACCTGGCCCTGACATGGTGGGAGCGGATCGTTGCCGGATTCACCCACGCCCCCAGCCCGCATGTGAGCAGTATTGAGCTCGTTGCGGTGGTCCTGCTGGCAGTGGCCGTCTCCCTGCCCCGCCTGTCCTGGCGCTACTTTGGCCTGCTCGCCACCGTGACCCACGAACTCGGCCACGCGTTTGCCGCCCTTACCACCGGCCAGCGGCTCGGAGGCATCCGGCTGGGCCTGGACCACTCCGGCACCACCACGACGTACAGCAGGAGCCGCCTCTCCGCCGCCTGGTCGACGTTCTGGGGCTACCCCGTGCCGGCCGTCGTCGGGGCGGCGATGGTCTGGTGCGGTTTCAACGGCTGGGGGCCGGCCGCGATGTCGGTGGGCACGCTCATCCTCCTGGCATCCTTCCTGTTCCTCCGCAACGGCGTGGGTCTCCTCATCACCGCCGCCGCCGTACTGGCCTCGGCGCTCCTGGTGCTGTTCGTGCCGCCGGTATTCAACGGCCACGTGATGATCGTGCTGGGCCTGGCGCTACTGGTCGCTGCCGTCAGGGACCTCGGCAAACTGGCCAACGTCCATTTGCGGCACCGGGACAGGCTCCCGACGTCGGACGCCTATCTGCTGGCCCGGGCCACCTCTATCCCCGCCGCGGTGTGGATTGCCCTCTTCGCCGTGGTTGTGGCCGGGGCATGGTGGTTTGCCTGGCAGCCGATGGCGCCCGTGTTCACGGCCGCGTTCGGGCCGTTCCCTTCCCGGCCTTAGGCTGGGACCATGAGCCTGAGTACCCACACCGACGATCCGGGATTCAGCACCAAGGGCGCGTATGTGACCGGCGGCGAGGAATTCACCCGGGATACCAACTACATTGAGGACCGGATCACCCGGAACAGTGCCACGGGCGCCCACGGCGAACCCGGCTGGCCCGTGGAACCTGGCCGCTACCGCCTCATCGCAGCGCGCGCCTGCCCGTGGGCCAACCGCACGGTGATCGTGCGCCGGCTCCTCGGCCTGGAGGCGGTCATCTCGCTCGGCCAGCCCGGCCCCACCCATGACGCCCGGTCCTGGACGTTCGATCTCGATCCGGACGGCTTGGATCCGGTCCTCGGCGTCGAACGCATCCAGGACGCCTACTTCCGCCGCTTCCCCGACTACCCCCGCGGGATCACCGTCCCGGCGATCGTGGACGTCCCCAGCGGGCAGGTAGTCACCAACAATTTCCCCCAGATCACGCTCGACTTTTCCACGGAGTGGACCCAGTACCACCGCGCCGGCGCGCCGGAGCTGTACCCGGAGCACCTGAGGGAAGAAATAGACGCCGTCAACAAGCGTGTCTTCACTGAGGTGAACAACGGCGTCTACCGCTGCGGCTTTGCCGGTTCCCAGGAGGCCTACAACGCCGCCTACGATCGGCTCTGGACGGCCCTGGACTGGCTCGAGGAACGCCTGGCGGGCCAGCGGTACCTGGTCGGCGACACGATCACGGAGGCCGACGTCCGGCTCTTCACCACACTTGCCCGCTTCGACGCCGTCTACCACGGGCACTTCAAGTGCAACCGGCAAAAGCTCAGCGAAATGCCGGTGCTGTGGGCCTATGCACGGGACCTCTTCCAGACCCCCGGCTTCGGCGACACCACCGACTTTGTGCAGATCAAGCAGCACTACTACATCGTGCATGAGGACATCAACCCCACCGGAATCGTCCCGCGCGGGCCGGAACTGGGCAGCTGGCTCACCGGGCACGGCCGCGAAGAACTCGGCGGCCGGCCGTTCGGCGACGGCACACCCCCGGGACCGGTCCGGGCCGGCGAAGAGGTTGCCCCGGGACACGGCGCAGCCTGAAGCCGCCGGCGCCCGGGACGGCCGTTAGGGTGTTGGTCATGAATATGGGGTCCATGGAACACGCAGCGCAGTCCCTCTCGGCCGGCTTTGCCACCCGGGAGTTCGCCGAGGTGCGTGAGCTCTTCGACTCCTTCCTTTCCGAGGACCAGGACTACAGCGCGCAATTGGCCGTCTACCGTTTGGGAACGAAGGTGGTGGACCTCCGCGGCGGCCCGGGGTTCGCTGCCGGCGACATCACGGGCACGTACTCGTGTTCCAAGGGCGCCGCCGCCATGGTCATCGCCGTGCTCGTCCAGGACAACCTTCTCGATCTGGACCGGACCGTCGCGTCCTATTGGCCGGAGTTCGGCGTCCACGGCAAGGACCTGCTCACCGTCCGGCAGGCGCTGTCCCACCAGGCCGGGCTGCCCGGCGTCGCCGGCGGGTTCGCCCTGGCCGACTTCACCGAACCCGAGGCGGCCCGCTGTCTCGCGGCCTCAGCGCCGCTGTGGCGGCCGGGCACGGCTTTCGGCTATCACGCCCTGACAATCGGGATCCTCATGGAGGAACTCTGCCGCCGCACCGCCGGAGTGCCGCTCCAGCGGCTCTACGAAGAGCGTATCCGCCGCCCGCGGGGCATCGACTTCTTCCTGGGCCTGCCCGAGGACCAGGAACCGCGGTACCGCGAGGTGCTCTACGACCCTGACCCGGCCCAGCCGTGGCTGGACCCGCTCAGCCTCGACGGCCTGAACAGCAACGCGCCGGTCAGCACCATCATGGAACTGCCCAACCACCGCGTCGTCCGTGCCGCGGGAATGAGCAGCGCCGGCGGCGTGGGCTCGGCCGACGGACTGGCCAGACTCTACGCCGCCGCCACGACCGGGGTGGACGGCGGCCCCGCGTTCCTGAGCCCGGCCACCATCGAACTCATGGCCGCTGAGCAGGTGTGGGGACTGGACCGGTGCTCCGGGCAGGACAACGCCTTTGCCGTCGTGTTCATGAAACCCCAGCCGGGGCGGAACTTCGGCAGCCACCTGGCCTTCGGACACGAGGGCGCCAACGCGGCCCTCGGCTTCGCGGATCCCGGTTACGGGCTCGGATTCGGGTACGTGCCGCGCCGCAGCGAAGAAGGCCGGACCAGCGGCCGGGCCCAGCGGTTGTCCGCGGCAGTGCGGCGGGCCGCCCGCGACGCGTCCTGACCGGCCCCCTGCAGGCTCCTGCGGCGCCGCAGCAGGTTCGTCCATTTGTAGCAGCAACCACGCGGCCCTAGGGTGAGCCGGGATGGTCACTCCAGAAAAGACAACAGACAAGCCGCCCTCCTGGCTGCGCATACGGGCCCATGGCGCGGCCAGCGGCGTCGCGGCGGCGCTCGTGTGGCCGCGGCTCCAGCTGGCTCTGAAGGCGGCGCTGGCAGCGGGCATTGCTTTCGCGATCGCGCCCTTCATGCCGGGCTCCGCCGCTGACTACCCCTACTACGCCCCGCTCGGCGCCCTGGTGGCCATGTACGAGAACGTTGCCGGTTCCATGCGCCAGGGCCTGCAGGCGCTGGTCGGTCTGGCGATCGGGGTGGGACTGGCGTTCATGCTTTTCAGCCTCGGCTCGCCGTCGCCGTGGACGGTCGCGGTGGTCATGGGACTGGGCGTTATCCTCGCCGGCCTGCCCAAGATCGGTTCGGGCCGGGACTGGATCCCGACGGCGGCCCTGCTGGTACTGCTGGTGGGCGGCCACAACCCGGACTCGTTCTCGTTCGGGTACCTTTTCCAGATGGCGGTCGGCGTCACGGTGGGCATCGTCGTGAATCTGTTGGTCTTCCCGCCGCTGCATTTCCGGGCCGCGGCCCTGAGCATCGTGGAATTGCGCCAGGCGCTCGCCCAGCAGCTCTGGGACATGGGCAAGGCGCTCAAGGAGAGCTGGCCGCCGGAGCATGTTGACTGGTCCCGCCGCTCGGAAGCGCTCGCGGCGCACGCCCGCTCAGTGCGGCTCGCCGTCGAGAAAGCTGACGCCAGCCGCCGGGCCAATCCCCGCCGCCGGCTGCATCCGCGCGACATCACCCTCGACTACCGCAACCTGCGGGACCTGGAGCGGCTCACATTCCACGTCCAGGACGTCACCCAGGTGCTCTCCGACGTCATCTGGGCCGAGGACACCCCGTTCGTGATTCCGGACGAATACGCGGCACCCCTCGGTGACGCCATGTCCGCCGTCGGCGACGTGCTGCGAGCCACGGAGGAGGACGACCCGGATCGCCAGGCCGAGCTGGCCCGCACCGCCGACGCGGCGATCAACGAGCTCACCGCCAGGCTTGGCTCGGTGCCGCACACCCACGACGCCCCCAGCGCGGTGGAATCCATTCTCTTGAGCATGCACCGCATGCTGCGGGTGGCGAAGCCCGGCCGGCCGGAAGAGCAACCGGCGGACCCGTCCGAAACCCCGTCCGCAACCTAGGCAACCGGCAGGCACAACGACGGCGGCTCCCGCCGGGGTAACCCCACAGCGGATGCCGCCGTCGGACTGTCTGTCCTGCCCGGCTATGGCAGTACCGGTTAGTCCAGCGCGGCGACCGATCCGCTGAAGTGCCGGCGACCGGACAGCGGGTTCCACGCCACGTAGTCCGAACGCCGCCAGCCGCCGCCCTCGGTCTGGACGGTGCTGATGTCCAGCGCCACCCGGGCGGGCAGGAACACGGGCGCCTCGAAGGCCACCTCCCAGCTGAACGCGTCGCCTTTGACGGCACCGACGTCGGCCAGTGCCCGCGACGCGAGGTACATGCCGTGGGCAAGGGACCGCCGCTGCCCGAGGGCCTTGGCGGTCAGGACGCTCAGGTGGATGGGGTTGAAGTCTCCGGAGACAGCCGCGTAGGCACGCCCGGTATCGACGCCCAGCTGCCACAGGGCCGTGGGATCCGGCACGGAGAACGGCGACGGCGGCACGGCCACCGAGGCCTTGTCGATCCCCGGGAGGAACACCCCCTTGGCCAGGTAGGTCGAAACCCCGCGCCAGAGGACCTCTTCCTGCCCGGCGGCGCGCACCTCCGCGACGACATCGAGCTGCGTACCGGCGCGGTGCCCCCGCAGGTTCTCCACGCGGGTCCGGATGTCCAGGGCCTCCGTGAACAGGACCGGCCCGGACTGCACCACCCTGTTCGTCAGGTGGATCATGCCCAGCAGGGGCAGCGGGAAATCGTCCCGGTTCATCACGCTCATGGCCAGCGGAAAGGCCAGGGCATGAATGAGGCCCGCAGGCAGGATATCGCTCGCGGTCTCGCCGATCAGGTGCTGATACGCCGTCAGATTGGCGACGTCGGCCCGCACGCCACGGACCTCGTGGATGTAGGCGGGCAGTTCGGTGCCGCCGTGGGTGCCCAGGACCCGGCGCCGTGCCGCGGCGGCGGCCGCGTTGACGTAGAGCTTGGACAGGGCGGGCATCTCGCCCAGGATGACGGTCTGGAAACCGTTCATGCGCCCACCAGGTTCTGCCCGCAGACGCGCAGCACCTCCCCGGAAATCCCGCCCGCGGCGTCGCTGGCCAGGAACGCGATGGCCTCGGCAACATCCCCCGGCCGGCCGCCCTGCTGCAGGGAGTTGAGCCGCCGCGCCACCTCGCGGGTGGCGAACGGGATCCTGGCCGTCATCTCGGTTTCAATGAACCCCGGAGCCACGGCGTTGATGGAGCCGCCGCGCTCGCCGATGAGAGGCGCCGTGGCGCGGACCATGCCGATCACGCCGGCCTTGGACGCGGCATAGTTGGTCTGGCCGCGGTTTCCGGCGATCCCGCTGGTGGAGGCCACGGACACGATCCGGGGCGAGTCCTGGAAGTGCTCCGAGGCCAGGAGGGCCTCATTGATCCGCAGCTGCGCGGCGATGTTGACGGCGAGCACGGAGTTCCAGCGGCCGGCGTCCATGTTGGCCAGGAGCTTGTCCCGGGTGATCCCTGCGTTGTGGATCATGATGTCCAGCCGGCCGTGCCGTGCCGCGGCGTGGCCGATGATCCGCTGGCCGGCGTCGTCGCGGCTGATGTCCAGCTGCAGGGCCGTCCCATGGACCTCGTTGGCCACTGCCGCCAGATGCTCTCCCGCAGCCGGAATGTCGACGAGGATGAGTGTGGCGCCGTCGCGGTAGAGGGTGCGGGCAATCGCGGCCCCAATGCCGCGCGCGGCGCCGGTCACGACGGCCACCTTGCCGGCCAGCGGCTTCTCGACGTCGTCGGGCAGCTGGCCGGCGCCGGAGCTGACGGTCAGGAACTGCCCGTCCACGAACGCCGAGCGGCCCGAGAGGAAGAACCTCACCGCCCCCAGTGTTGCCGGGCTCGTGGTCCGGGCGCCGTCGGCGAGCAGGATGCCGTTGCCGGTGGCGCCGGCACGGAGTTCCTTCGCCAAAGACCGCAGGAGACCGTCCACGCCCTGCCTGGCAGCCGCCGTTGCCGGTTCCGTGGCCGAGCCCGCCGTGCGGGACACGGTGATGATGCGGGCGTTCGGGGCGAGGTCACGCAGCGACGCGGCGGCGGTGAGGACCGGTTTCTCAAAGTCGCCGGGGTGGGCCAGCTCGTCCAGCACCAGGATGATGGCGCCGAGCTTCTCCTTGGGTATCGCGTGGCGACGGACATCGAGGTTCCAGTCCAGCAGGGTGGCGGCGAGCTCGTCGGCGCCGCCGGTTGATCCCTGGACCAGGACCGGTCCGTCGATGAGGCGGCGGCCGGGCTCGTGCCGCCGGAGGACCACTGGCTGCGGGAGGCCGAGACGCTTGGCGAGGTCTTTGCCGAGTCCGTGGCTGACCAGCCGGGTGTACTTGTCGCTCATCCGGTTCTCCCTAGAGTGCTTCGAGGATTGCGACGACGCCCTGGCCGCCGGCGGCGCAAATGGACACGAGGCCGCGGGCCGGACGCCCGTTGACGTCGCCCTTTTCGTGCAGCATTTTCGCCAGCGAGGCCACGATCCTGCCACCCGTGGCCGCAAACGGGTGTCCGGCGGCCAGCGAGGAGCCATTGACGTTCAACTTGGCCCGGTCGATGCTGCCGAAGGCGCTGTCCAGGCCCAGGCGGGTGCGGCCGAATTCGTCGTCCTCCCACGCAGCGAGGGTGCTCAGCACCGTGCCGGCGAAAGCCTCGTGGATCTCAAAGAAATCGACGTCCGCGAGGCTGAGATTGTGGCGTGCGAGGAGCCGGGGCACCGCGAAGGCCGGGGCCATGAGCAGCCCGTCTTTGCCGTGGACAAAGTCGACGGCGGCAGCCTCGCCGTCGATCACCGCGGCGAGCTTGGGGAGGTCGTGGGCGTCGGCCCATTCCTCGGACGCCAGCAGAACGGTGGAGGCGCCATCTGTCAGCGGGGTGGAATTGCCGGCCGTCATGGTCGCCTCGGCGCCCAGGTTCTTGCCGAAAACGGGCTTGAGGGTGGCCAGTTTCTCCGGGCTCGTGTCGGCGCGCAGGTTGGAGTCGCGGCTCAGTCCCCGGTAGGGGGTCAGGAGGTCATCGAAGAAGCCGGCGTCGTAGGCCGCGGCCAGGTTCCGGTGGCTGTTGAAGGCCAGCTCGTCCTGGGCCTGGCGGGTGATCTTCCACTGCGCCGTGGTCAGCGCCTGGTGCTCGCCCATCGACAGGCCGGTGCGCGGCTCCCCCGTGTTCGGGGCATCGGGCGCCAGATCCTTGGGACGGAGCCGGCTGAGGACCTGCAGTTTCCGGGACATCGTCTTGGCGCGGTTGAGGTCAAGGAGCACCTCGCGGAGTCCCTCGCTGACGGCGATGGGGGCGTCAGAGGCCGAGTCGACGCCGCCGGCGATCGCGGAATCGATCTGGCCCAGCTTGATCTTGTTCGCCAGGCCAAGCACCGTTTCCAGGCCGGTGGCGCAGGCCTGCTGGAGGTCATACGCCGGGGTCTCGGCGGAGAGGGCCGAGCCGAGCACCGCTTCCCGGGTGAGGTTGAAATCCCGGGAGTGCTTGAGGACCGCCCCCGCAGCGACTTCCCCGATCCGCTCGTCCTGCAGGCCGAAGCGGGCGATCAGGCCATCCAGGGCGGCCGTGAGCATGTCCTGGTTGGAGGACTTCGTGTACGCGCCTCCGGTCCGGGCGAACGGGATGCGGTTGCCACCCACGACCACGGCCTTGCGGAGTTGCGCCGGGCCCGCGCTGGCGTGCTGTGTCTTCCCGGCGGCGGGTGCGGCGGCTGGCTGGGGGCGGGGCACTGACTGTCCGTTGACGGACATGGGCTGTCTCCTTCGATCAAAGCGATTACCGATACCCAGCGTACCTGATACGCTGGGTATCGTGAACATCCCCAAAGCCGCCGTGCCCGCCGGGCAGGCCGCCGTCGACGGCCGCGCTTCCCGCTGGCAGTCCCACCGCGAGGAACGGCGGCGGGAGCTGATCAAGTCCGCCCGGAAGGCGGTGCATGCCCTCGGCAGCGACGCATCCATGGAGGACATTGCCGCAGCCGCGGGAACGTCGAAGTCCGTGTTCTACCGCTATTTCGGCGACAAAGCCGGACTCCAGCAGGCCGTGGGCGAGGTGGTCCTGAGCCAGATGCAGCGGCGCATCCAGGAGGCGGCCCAGAGCGCCCAGACGCCCCGCGAAGGCCTGTTCGCCATGGTGTCCGCGTACCTGCAAATGGCCGAGACCAGCCCGAATGTCTACACGTTCGTGACGCGCCATGCTTCCGGCGAGGCCGAAACGGCCGGCCCGTCCATGTCCACGGCGGGAGCCTTGAGCCACTTCTTCGCCGCCATCAGCGACATGATTGCCCGGCCGATGCGCAGCCATCTGGGCGGCGGCCAGGACAAGGAAGCCGTGATCGGCTATTGGCCCAACGCCGCGATCGGCCTGGTCCGGAATGCCGGCGAACAGTGGCTCGCCAGCCCGCCCGGGCCGGCCAAGCCCGGCCAGGAGGCCATGGCGCGGCAGATCACGGATTGGCTCTGCTTCGGCATCGCCCCCGAGCTGCAGGCACCTCCTCCCGCAGAAGCAGCACAAACGGAACGAACAGACCCGGCAGGCCAGGGCGCGCCGTAGCAGCGGCACACCGGTCCCCGCCCGCGACCTGAACTGTCAGCACTAAAGATTGTCAGAACCACAGAAGGAAGCGACATGACTGAACTAGCCGACCGCACCACCGGCAACGCACCCCGGCGCCGGCCGCAACCACAACAGCCGGCGGCAACCACGGCAACCGGCCGTTCCGGCCAGCCCGGTACCCCTGAGGCGCCCGCCGTCGACGTCGCGGCCCTTGGCGAACAGCTGCTCGGCAAGTGGGCCGACATCCGGCTGAAGTCCAGGGGCCTCGCCGGCCGCCCGGAACTGCACAAGATCGAGGGCCAGACCCACACAGAACACCGCCGGCGCGTCTTCGGGCAGCTCAGGATCCTGGTGGACAACGGGGCTGTCCACCGCGCCTTCCCGGAGTCCGTGGGCGGCTCCGATGACCACGGCGGTAACGTGGCCGGCTTCCAGGAACTGGTCATCGCCGACCCGTCGCTGCAGATCAAGGCCGGCGTGCAGTGGGGCCTGTTCGGCTCCGCAGTGAACCACCTCGGCACCGCGGAACACCACGAGAAATGGCTGCCCGGCATCATGAGCCTGGAGATCCCGGGTTGCTTCGCCATGACTGAGACCGGGCACGGCTCCGACGTGGCCAGCATTGCCACCACCGCCACCTACGACCCCGCCTCCGGGGATTTCGTGGTCCACACACCGTTCCGGGCAGCGTGGAAGGACTACATCGGCAACGCCGCCACCGATGGCCTGGCCGCCGTCGTGTTCGCCCAACTGGTGACAAAGGGCGTCAACCACGGCGTGCACGCGTTCTACATGGACCTCCGGGACCCCGGGACCAAGGACTTCCTGCCGGGCATCGGGGGCGAGGACGATGGGGTCAAGGGCGGCCTGAACGGCATCGACAACGGCCGGCTTCACTTCACGAACGTCCGTATCCCCCGCACCAACCTCCTGAACCGCTACGGCGACGTCGACCCCGAGGGCAACTACACGTCCCCCATCGCCAGCCCGGGCCGCCGCTTCTTCACCATGCTCGGCACGCTGGTCCAGGGCCGGGTCTCCCTCGACGGCGCCGCCGTGACGGCGTCGAAGCTGGCCCTGAAAACCGCCATCCAGTACGCCACCGAACGCCGGCAGTTCAATGCCTCCTCCCAGACCGACGAGGAAGTGCTGCTGGACTACCAGCGGCACCAGCGCCGGCTCTTCACCCGGCTGGCCACCACGTACGCCGCCAGCTTCGCCAGCGAGCAACTGCTGCAGAAATTCGACGATGTCTTCTCCGGCCGCCACGACACCGACCAGGACCGCCAGGACCTCGAAACCCTGGCCGCGGCCCTGAAGCCGCTGAGCACCTGGCACGCCCTGGATACGCTGCAGGAATGCCGCGAGGCCTGCGGTGGTGCCGGATTCCTGATCGAGAACCGGTTCGCCTCGCTCCGCGCCGACCTCGACGTATACGCCACGTTCGAAGGCGACAACACGGTCCTGCTGCAGCTGGTCGCCAAGCGCCTGCTGGCGGACTACGCCAAGGAATTCCGCACCGTCAACGTCGGCGTGCTGGCCCGCTATGTCGTGGGCCAGGCCACCGGTGCGGCGATCCACCGCACCGGACTGCGCGGCGTCGCCCAGTTCGTGGCCGACACCGGATCAGTGCAGAAAGCGGCGCTGGCGATCAAGGACGAAGCAAGCCAGCGGACCCTGCTCACCGACCGCGTCCAGACCATGGTCGCGGAGGTGGCCACGGCCCTCAAGGGCGCGAACAAGCTCCCGCAGCAGCAGGGCGCCTCCTTGTTCAACGCCCACCAGCACGAACTCATCGAAGCCGCCCAGGCCCATGCGGAGCTGCTGCAGTGGGAGGCCTTTACCGAGGCCCTCGGCAAGGTGACAGACCCGGGCACGCACAAAGTCCTGACGTGGCTGCGCGATCTCTTCGGCCTGTCCCTGATCGAGAAGAACCTGTCCTGGTACCTCATGAACGGCAGGCTGTCGATGCAACGCGGTCGCACTGTGGGCGAATACATCAACCGCCTGCTCGTGAAGATCCGTCCGCACGCCTTGGACCTGGTGGACGCGTTCGGGTACGGCCCGGAGCACCTCCGCGCTGAGATCTCCACCGGCGCGGAGAAGGTCCGCCAGGACGAGGCCCGGGACTACTTCCGCAAGCAGCGGGCCAGCGGCCAGGCGCCACTGGACGAAAAGATCCTGCTTGCCCGCGCCGTTCACGGCACAAAAGCTCACGGCACCAAGGCCCAGGGCACCAAGACCCGCGGCTGACCCAGCCGAAATGCGACGGCGGCGCCGCCCCCTCAGCCGGGGCGGCGCCGCCGTCGCAGTGCTGTGACTCTGTAGTGCAGTGACTCCGTGCTGCGGTGACGCTGTGGTGCTTTTCCGTCGCGGGGTCAGGAGCCCTGCTGGAGCACCGAGCGGTAGACCTCGAGCGTGGTCTCCGTGATGGATTCCCAGGAGAAGTGCTCCTCGGCCCGGCGCCGGCCGGCTTCGCCCATGGCGCGGGCCCGGGCAGGATCGGACACCACTTCGATGAGGGCCTCGGCAAAGTCGGTGACGAACTTCTCCGGGTCCAGGGGGATTCCGGTGCCGTCCGTGACCTGCTCGATCGGAACAAGCAGTCCGGTCTTGCCGTGCTCGACGACCTCCGGGATACCGCCGGTGGCGCTGGCCACCACGGCGGCACCGCACGCCATCGCCTCAAGGTTGACGATGCCCAGCGGTTCGTAGATGGACGGGCACGCGAACGCGGTCGCGTGGCTGAGCACCTGGATGACCTCGTTGCGGGGCAGCATCCGCTCGATCAGGATCACGCCGCTGCGCTGGCTCTGCAGCTCCTCGATCAGGCGTGCCGTCTCGGCCGCCAGTTCCGGCGTGTCCGCGGCACCGAGGCACAACACCAGCTGGACGTCGGCCGGGAGCTTGGCGGCGGCCCGCAACAGGTACGGCACGCCCTTCTGCCGGGTGTTCCGGCCCACAAAAACAACGCTGGGGCGCTCCGGATCGATTCCGAGCGGACTGATGATGTCATCAGCCTCGTCCCGGTTCCACTGGCTGACATCGATGCCGTTGTGGACCACCTTGACCTTGGCCGGGTCAACGTCCGGATAGCTGCGCAGGATGTCCTGGCGCATGCCTTCCGAGACGGCGATGATGGCGGCCGCGGCCTCGTAGGCGGTCTTTTCCACCCAGGAGGACACCGCGTAGCCGCCACCGAGCTGCTCGGCTTTCCACGGGCGCAGCGGCTCCAGGCTGTGCGCGCTGAGGACATGCGGGATGCCGTGGAGCAGCGACGCGATGTGTCCGGCCATGTTGGCATACCAGGTGTGGGAGTGGACCAGGTCCGCGCCGGCGATGTCCGGAACGATCCTCAGGTCCACCCCGAGGGTCTGGATGGCGGCGTTTGCAGAGCCCAGGTCTTCGGGCACGGGATACGACGTGACGGTCGCTCCGTGATACCCGGGCTCGCGGGGCGCGCCGAAGGCACGCACCTGAAGGTCCACGCGTTGGGCCAGCACTCGGCTGAGCTCGGCCACATGGACACCGGCGCCGCCATAAATTTCCGGCGGGAATTCTTTGGTCACAATATCTATTCGCACATGCACCAAGGTAGTCGTTACGGTGGAACTGATCTAGTGTGAAGACGTTCGGGCATGCCGGACTGTATTGGGGAGTAACGAAGGCGTTCAGGAGCTATCACCATGCCGCATCAAAAGAGAGTTTTGGCAATTGTCCTCGCAGGTGGCGAGGGAAACCGGCTCATGCCGTTGACGGCGGACCGGGCCAAGCCTGGTGTCCCGTTTGCCGGAAGCTACCGGCTCATTGACTTTGCCCTTTCAAATCTTGTGAATTCCCGCTATCTGCAAATTGTGGTGTTGACGCAATACAAGTCCCACAGCCTTGACCGGCACATTTCCGAAACGTGGCGGATGTCCACCCAACTCGGCAACTATGTGGCCTCGGTTCCGGCCCAGCAGCGCGTCGGCAAGAGCTGGTTCCTCGGCAGCGCCAACGCCATTTATCAGTCGCTGAACCTCATTCACGACGCCAACCCCGACATCGTGGTCGTGGTCGGCGCAGACCACGTCTACCGGATGGACTTCTCCCAGATGGTGGCGCAGCACGTCGCGAGCGGGGCCAAGGCCACGGTCGCCGCGGTCCGCCAGCCGCTGCACATGGCGGACCAGTTCGGCGTGATCGAAACCGATGCGGACAACCCGGACAAAATTGCCGCGTTCGTGGAGAAGCCGTCGTCGACTCCCGGCCTCGCGGCCGACCCCAGCCAGTTCCTGGCCTCCATGGGCAATTACGTGTTCGACGCCGATGCCCTGATCGAAGCCCTCCACGTGGACGCCGAGCGCCTCGATACCAAGCACGACATGGGCGGGGACATCATTCCCTACTTCGTGAACCAGGGCGAGGCCGGTGTCTACGACTTCACCCTCAACGACATTCCCGGGTCCACCGAACGGGACCGCACCTACTGGCGCGACGTCGGCACCATCGATTCGTTCTACGACGCCCACATGGACCTGATCTCCCCCGTCCCGGTGTTTAACCTCTACAACTCCGAGTGGCCGATCTACACCCGCCAGACCATCTCCCCGCCGGCCAAGTTTGTCCGCGGCAAGTCCAACACCGTGGGCACGGCACTGGATTCCATCGTGGCCAGCGGCGTCGTCGTCTCTGGCGGCATCGTGGAGGGCTCCGTGCTCTCCAACGACGTCTACGTGGGCACCTCGAGCCGGGTCCTGGACTCGGTCCTGATGGACAAGGTCAATGTCGGCGAAGGCGCCGTGATCAAACGCGCCATCATCGACAAGAACGTCAAGATCCCGGCCGGGGCCACGATCGGACTCGACCCCGAACTGGACCGAGCCCGCGGGTTCAAGGTCACCGACTCCGGAATCACGGTCCTGTCCAAGGGCCAGCACGTCCCGGACCCCAGCGACGCGGAAAGGGCGCTCTCTGCGGCCAACCTGCGCCTGGTGCCCGACGCCGTCCGGACCGCCACCGAGAACTGGCCCGAGCTGCGGGAGTCCGTGGACAAGGTTGCCGACGTGCAGGCCGCCGCTGTGGGCACAGACGCACCGGTCAAGCACTCACCCACGGCATAGGCAGGCGGGGGCCCGGCAGGCACGTCCGGCCGGGCTCCCCGCACCCTGTAAAATTAGGGCAATGAGCTCCCCCGATCTGTCCTCCGACTTTCCCTCTGCCGAATCTGGTCTTCCCGGGTCTGATCTCGCCGGACTGACCCCGGAGGAAATCCAGGCCTGCCTGAAGGTCCTGAACACGATCCACGCCTATGACGAGGAGCACCCGGACTACGTCTCAGTGCGCCGCGCCACCGGGAAGATGTTCAAGGCCGTCAAGCGCCACCGGCGGGTCAGCAAGCGCGTTGAGATCGCCGAGGCGGACCGCGCCGTGATCGCTCAGACGGCGACGGCGGCCCCCGACAGGATCGACGACGAGACGCGCGGCAACAAGCTCGCCACGTCCGCCACCGGGGAAATCGCCGGCCACCTGATCAGGTCCCGGCCGTGCTACATCTGCAAGCAGCACTACACCCAGGTGGATGCCTTCTACCACCAGCTGTGCCCCGAGTGCGCCCTGTTCAGCCACAGCAAGCGCGACGCCCGCACCGATCTGACGGGCCGCAGGGCCCTCCTGACCGGCGGCCGGGCGAAGATCGGCATGTACATCGCGCTCCGGCTCCTCCGGGACGGTGCGCACACCACCATCACCACCCGGTTCCCGAAGGACGCCGCCCGCCGCTTCGCTGCGATGGAGGACAGCGCCGACTGGCTGCACCGGCTCCGGATCGTGGGCATCGACCTCCGCGATCCGTCCCAGGTGATGGCCCTGACGGATTCCCTGGATGCCGCAGGACCGCTGGACATCATCATCAACAACGCGGCCCAGACCGTGCGGCGCTCCGGCAACGCCTACAAGCCGCTCGTCGACGCCGAGGACGAGCCGCTGCCCGCCGCCCTCCAGGCTGCCAACGGGGGCCCGGAGCTTGTCACGTTCGGCCACGCCCACGACAAGCACCCGCTTGCCCTCGCCAGCAGCGTGCTCGACCATCCCGTGCTGGCCGGGGACGCGATCACGTCCCTGGCCCTGTCCACCGGGTCGGCGTCGCTGGAGCGGATTGCCTCCGGCACCGCGATCGACGCGGGCGGACTGGTCCCGGACCTCGCTACCATCAACAGCTGGACCCAGGTGCTGGACGAAGTGGACCCGCTGGAGATGCTCGAAGTGCAGTTGTGCAACGTGACGGCTCCGTTCCTGCTGGTCAGCCGGCTGCGGGGGGCCATGAAGCGCTCCACCGCGCGGCGGAAGTACATCGTCAATGTCAGCGCCATGGAAGGCCAGTTCTCCCGCGCCTACAAGGGCCCCGGGCACCCGCACACGAACATGGCCAAGGCGGCGCTGAACATGATGACGCGAACCAGCGCCCAGGAAATGCTCGACGCCGACGGCATCCTCATGACGGCCGTGGACACCGGCTGGATCACGGACGAACGGCCGCACTACACCAAAGTCCGCCTCATGGAAGAGGGCTTCCACGCGCCCCTGGACCTCGTTGACGGCGCCGCCCGCGTGTACGACCCTATCGTGATGGGCGAATCCGGCGAGGACCAGTACGGCGTGTTCCTCAAGGACTACAAGCCCAGTCCCTGGTGACCGGCGCCGGCGGGCCGCGGCGTCCGTCACTTACGTGTCCGCTGCGGGACCTATGGCCCTAATCGGGGTCCGGGCCGGCCCGTAGTGTGGCTCGACATGGACTCAACCACGCCCTCGCCGGAATACTCGCTGACCATGGACCAGTGCTGGGCGCTGCTCGACACCGAAGTTGTGGGGCGCGTAGCGCTGATCGTAGACAACCATCCGGAGATCTTCCCGGTGAATTTCGTCCTCGAACGGCGGGCGATTGCCTTCCGCACCGCCGGCGGCACGAAGCTGTGGGGCGCGATCACAGGCAAGCCGGTTGCATTTGAGATCGACGGCTACGACGCCCGCGACGAGACGGCCTGGAGCGTAATGGCGCGCGGGGAAGCCGAGGTCATCGAGAGCCAGGAGGAGAAGGACGACATTGACTCCCTGCTCCTGGAGCCCTGGCAGCCCGGCGAGAAGGCCTACTACGTGCGGGTGGCTCCCAAAGCCCTGACCGGACGACGCTTCAAGGTCAACCGGCCCGATGTGTGGACCACCCGGCTCGCGGATCCGCGCCGGGCCACCTTCGAATAGAACCCCCGGGCACCCTCCCGGCAGGATTGCGGCGTCAGCCGTGTTCTGGCGAGTGGACCACCAGCACCGGGCAATGCGCATGTGCCACACAGGCGGAACTCACAGATCCCAGTAACAGTCCACCGAATCCGCCGTGGCCGCGGCGGCCCAGCACAAGCATGTCCGCGGCTTTGCTCTCCTCGATCAGCATGCGGCGGGGGTGCCCCTGGATGAGGCGGGCCTCGACGTTGTCCGGGGTGTCCGGGCCGAAGGCCTTCGCCACCGCATCGGCCAGGATTTCCCCGGCCCGGACGTCGAAGTCCTCGATGCCGACGGCGACATAGCCGTCGTACACCGGCGGGTAGTCCCAGCATGCCACTGCGACGACCTTGGCGGCCAGGGGCACCGCGAGGGCCTGCGCATGCCGCAACGCGGACACCGAAGCGTCCGAGCCGTCAACGCCTACCACGATCTTCCGGACGTCCCTGACTTCGTTCATCGCAATCCTTTGCCCTCGTACCGGCCGAGCTTCCCGCGCCAGATGGCGACGCTCCCATGATTTCCTTCGGCCGGCATGACGCCTAGGGCCAAAGGGCATGCACGCAGCCCGGCCGGCGGGCCAGCCGACAACGCTCGGGGCGACTGGCCGGAGGCGGCCTGTTGGGCACTATGACCCTTGTCCGCGCCGCCCCGGTGCACAAGAATGGCAGAGGCTGGGGTCAGCAGACGAAGGACAGCATCTCGTCACAACGAGCATGGTGTCATTAACAGTATCGAGCGGTCGCGCGAACGGCCGGACGGGAGAATCATGATTGCCTGGGCAGACGCAGGTCTCACTGCACCTGATGGCGGGCAGGCGGTGATCCGCGTCTTTATCCTTGATGATCACGAACTTGTCAGGCGCGGGCTGCAGGAACTTCTCGAAGGCGAGGGGTTTGCCGTCGTCGGCAGTTCCGGATCCGCGGTGGAGGCGACACGGCGGATTCCCGCGCTGCATCCTGATGTCTGTGTGCTGGACGCCCGCCTGCCGGACGGGACCGGCATCGAGGTCTGCCGGGACGTGAGGTCGGTGGACCCGTCCCTGAACTGCATCATCCTGACGAGCTTCGACGACGAACAGGCCCTGCGCGGCGCCGTCCTGGCCGGGGCACGCGGATACGTGCTGAAGGAGATCGGCGGCACGGACCTGATCGGCGCCCTGCGGCGGGCAGCAGCGGGCGAGTCCCTCTTCGAGGAAGGCGTSGCCGCCGGCGTCGTGGACAGCCTGGTGGAGGCCGAAGAGGTCGACCCGCGCACCTCCTCCCTCACGCCCCAGGAACGCAAGGTCCTGGAGCTGGTGGGCGGCGGACTGACCAACCGGCAGATTGCCGCCGAAATGTTCCTGGCGGAAAAGACCGTCAAGAACTAYGTGTCGTCCCTGCTGGCCAAGCTCGGATTCGAACGCCGCACGCAGGCMGCCGTCTTCATCGCCAGCCCGGCATTTCCGGCGGCCGCCGGCGGGCGAACCGGCGAAGTAATCCGGCCCCGCAGCGTCGGATAGGCTCCGCGGAAACCGGACCTTCGGGCGTGCCGGTTACAGGGGCACCGACCATTCCAGGCTGGTACCGGAGTCGGGCACGCTCGTGATGGTGCATTCGCCGTCGAGCATGCGCGCCCGGTCCTCGAGGTTGCTTAGCCCGTTGCGTTTTTCGGGTTGAGTGAATCCGGCGCCGTTGTCGCTGATCACCACCGTCACCCTGCCCTTRACGACCGCAACCGAGACCGAGATTGTATCCGCCCCGGAGTGCCGGATGGCGTTGCTGAGCCCCTCGGAAACCACGGCCACGACGTTGTCGGCCTTGTCCGGTGTCACGGCATCCACGGGTCCCGTGATGGTCAGGCGCGGCGGGAACGGCATGGACTTGGACGAACTGCGCGTGACCCGACGGATCCGGCCGCTCAGCAGTTCGATCTCGCCTGTGTTGCTCTTGAGCGAGTAAATGGTGTCGCGCAGGCTGCGGATCGCTTCGTCGAGTTCGCCGGTGATGTTGCGGATGCGCTCCAGCGCCAGATCCTCCTTGGTGAAACGGGTCAGGCTCTGTACGCTCAGCCCGGCGGCGAACAGCCGCTGGATGACGAGGTCATGCAGGTCCCGGGCGATCCTGTCGCG